>JANQHG010000022.1 GCA_028277115.1 Azospirillaceae bacterium | reverse complement strand
GTGCAACACAACGAGCCATGAGACCGCACCGCTTGATATCCTGTGTGGTAAAGCCACCCCAACCCCACTGATTCTTGAGTTCATCGTAGGTATTCTCAGAATCTGCGCGATCTCGGTACAGCTGGCTTATCGTCATGATCTCCGCATCAACAGAAGAAACCAGGACAGCATATTCCCATACTGCCGGCATCTTCTTCCGATCCTTGTTTGCATCGTCGAGCAGAAGCTCTAATTGATCCTCAGTATCCTGTTTTTTTTGTATTGATATTTTCCTTTATTTTGCGACGAAGAACAACGACTTTACGTTGGCGGCTCCAGTCATGAAGTCTTAATGTCGTGGTTCGTTCCCACCAACCTTGGCCAGCATCCACCCACTCAGCCTCCCCCATCGCACGTTCGATCACTTTGCGAACGTTAGACGTAATGCGGAGCTTGAACAGATAGTCTATGCCTTCCTGTTCGCACCTGGGTATGTTTCGTTGTGTGCCTCAATCGCAGTCTTCTCACACGAATGTAGACCTCAATTCCTTTGGAAGCCTACTTAGATAGTTCCACAAACATGGGCCGCTATGAACCGACCTGTGGGATTTTCCACCGAGTACCTCGACGTCGAGAACCAGTCACAACCACCAATTAACAACGCCTTGCCCGCCGGCGCCTATCCCCCAACCGCCGGATTTAGGATGATCTGCTCGCCACCGCGATCCGCCACACCTTGGTGAGCGTGGCGGGCAAGGCGGTGTTCTTCACCGACACCCGCCACGCCGGCAACGTCATCGGCGGCACGCGGCGCGGCACCGTCGATGTCGACGGTCTGGCCAACGAACTCGCCAGCGCCGAGAACGGCGTGATCGTGTACACAAGCTCGACCGGCCGCCAGGTTTCGGTCGAGGACCCGGCGTGGGGCAATGGCGCGTTCACCGACGCGCCGCTCGAAGCGTTCGCCGGCCGCGCCGATGACAACGGCGACGGGGCACAAGAGACCAACGAACGTGACCTGTGGCGGGCCGAGCGGGTGAAGGAACTCACCAACGGCGACCAATCGCCGACCACAGCCAACCGCACACCGTGCCCAACGTCCCGGTGTTCCTCGCCGGTCGGTGACCTTGGGGACCGACCAGCGAGTCCAACCTACCGATCTCGAGACCCGCACCCGCGGAACACCGACCGGGAGATGTGGAACCCGACCATGGTCAACATCCGATCGGCGGACCAACCCGGCTTCATACTCGAATGACTTGAGCAACAGGGCCGTCGGATCGTATACCGGATAAGGGGTGTACACCGCGGATAAACCGGAAGGGGTGCGCGCCCACTGGGACAGGCCGACGCCAGCCAGCTGCGAGGTTTGGGGGGGCTGGCGTCCCCAAGGTCGGGGGGGCATCCCCCGACACCCCCGACCAGGGGGTGCCCCTGGCCCCCTTTTGGTGGGGTCAAAGGTGGGCTAACCGAGGGGGCCGCGCCCCCCGAACGGCCGACAGGCCGCATCCGGCGCCGCTGGAACGCGCACGAGGGACCGCCCGTGGTGGTGACGCTATCGACGGTGGCCATGATCTTCGGTGTCGGGGCGGCCAGCCGTCTGGTGCTCGACGCCGCGACGCGGCCGCGACGGGCGCCGCCGCAGCAGCAGCGTCGGATCGCGCGCCGGCACCAGGCGCTGGTGCCGGCAGCCGCCCGCCCCACGCCCGCCCCGCCGCAGCTGAGCGGCGACGCCGCCGAGGCGGCGCTGGCGCGCGCGGTGCCGCTTGCCGGGCTCGGGCTGGCAAGCGCGGTCGCCGGCCTGTCCGCCCCGGTGCTGGCGCTGCCCGCAGTGCTGGTCGGCGGCTATCTTTCGATCCCGTTCCTGCACGACGGTGTCCGCAAGTTTCGGCGCAACCGCCACCTGATCGATCTGGTCGACGCGGCGTTGCTGCCCCTGTTGGTCTTGTTGAACCAGATCATCGCGGTCGCGCTGATCCTGTTCTTGATGAGCGTCAGCCGACGGTTGCTCGCGCGGACCTATGACCGGTCGCGGTGCAGCCTGGTCGGGGTGTTCGGCGTCCTGCCGAAACGGGTCTGGGTGGCGGTCGACGGCACCGAGGTCGAGGTCGAATACCGCGACCTCGCCGCCGGCGACATCGTCGTGGTCACGGCCGGCGAAGCGATCCCGATCGATGGCGTGATCGTCGACGGCGACGGCCTGGTCGACCAACACGTCCTGACCGGCGAGGCGGTGCCGGTTGAAAAACGGGTCGGCGACCGCATGCTCGCCGCCACCCTGGTGGTGTCCGGTCGCTTTCTGGTCCGGGTCGAACGCGCCGGCAGCGCGACCCACGCCGGCGAGGTCGCACGGCTGGTGCTCGCCGCCGCCGACCGCCGGCTCAAGGTCCAGGAACGCGGCGAGGCGATCGCCGAACAGTGCCTGGTGCCGATGATCCTGCTCGCCGGGGTCGCCGGGGTGATCGGCGGGCCGGTCCGCGCGATCACCGTCTACATGGTCACCCCCGGCTACACCATGCGGGTGTTGGCGCCGCTCGCACTCCTGCGCGCGCTGCGCCGCGGCGCCGAGGGCGGGCTCCTGATCAAGGACGGCCGCAGCCTGGAGTTGCTGCAAACCATCGACACCGTCGTGTTCGACAAGACCGGGACCTTGACCGACGGCTCGCTGCGGATGGAGCGGGTGGTCGCGGTCGACGGCGCCGCGGACACCACCGTGCTCGCGGTCGCGGCCGCGGCCGAGGGCCGCCAGAGCCACCCGATCGCCCGCGCGGTGCGCGCCGCCGCCGACGCCGCCGGGGTCGTGGTGCCGCCCCTGGACGACAGCGACTATACGCTCGGCCGCGGCATCCGGGCCCGCGTCGCCGGGCAGGCGGTGTTGGTCGGCAGCCGGTCGTTCCTCGCCGACCACCAGGTGACGATCCCGCCGGCGGCGGCCGACGCCGCCGATGCGGCGAGCGCCGACGGCATGACCGCGATCCTGGTCGCGATCGACGGCCGGACCGCGGGCGTGATCGTGCTCGACCAGGCGGTCCGCCCCGAGGCGGCGGCGACCGTCGCCGCGCTGCGCCGGCGCGGGCTCGCAACCGTGATCCTGTCGGGCGACGGACGGGCGGCGACCCGCCACCTGGCGCGCCGCTGCGGCATCGACACCGTCTACGCCGAGACCCTGCCGGCGGACAAGGCGGCAGTGATCCGGGCGATGCGGGCGCAAGGGCGGCGGGTCTGTTATGTCGGCGACGGCATCAACGATGCCGGCGCGCTCGCCGAGGCCGACGTCTCGGTGTCGATCCGCGGCGCCTCGACGATCGCGACCGACGCCGCCCAGGTCGTGCTGCTGACCGCTGACTTGCGGCTGATCCTCGACCTGCTCGAGGTTGCCGGGCGCTACGACCGGGCGACCGGGTTCGCGGCCCGGTTCGCGGTCGGGTTGCCGCTCGCGGTGTTGCCGCTGATCCTGTTCGGCGCCGGCGGTCTCCTGCTCCTGATCGCTGCCCATCAGGTGGCGTTCTGGAGCGGGCTCGTGCGCATCCTCAAGAGCAACCGGCTCCCGGCCCCCGGAGACCCGGCCGACCATCGGAGGATCGCTCGATGACCCGGCTCGATCGCTTGCGTCGGCTGACCGACCGGTTGGACCGCGGGCGGCTCAGCCGCCGCGACTTCCTCCGACACGCCCGTGCGCTCGGGATTTCGCTGCCGCTGGCCGAGGCGGTCTTGCGGGTGACCGGGCACGGGACGACGGCGGTCGCCGCCCCGGTGACCGGGGCGGCGCCGGTCGCCCCCGGGGCGCGCGATCGCGAGCCGGTGTTGGTGGTCGGCAGCTGGGCCGGGCTGTTCGGCGACGCCCAGCGGGCGTCCCAGTTTCGGCCGTTCGAAGAAGAAACCGGCATCCGGGTGGTGGTGGCACCGCGGCAGCCGGAAATCTCCCTGCTCGAGGCCCAAGTACGCACCGAGATGGTCGAGTGGGACATCGCGTTCAACTCGGCGCTCGGCGCCAATACCCTGCGGCGCAAAGGCCTGATTGAACCGATAGACTATCGTGGACTTGATCTGGATATTTTGGGTGACGTCGATGATCGGGTCAAGATGCCGTTCGGCGTCGGGGTTTATTACTGGTCGTTGTTGCTGGCGTATGGCCGCAGCGACTTTGCCTGGTTCCGCGAGCCGCGCCGCTGGGCCGACCTGTGGGACGTCGAGGGCTATCCGGGGCGGCGCGGCCTGATGGCGATGAACGTCGAACCGCCGCCGCTCGAGATCCCGCTGCTCGCCGACGGGGTCGGGCGCGAGGCGCTCTATCCGATCGACATCGACCGGGCGTTCGCCAGTCTCGATCGGATCCGTCCCCACGTCACCAGATGGATCGGGTTCGGCGAGGGCGTCAAACTGTTGATCCACGGCGAGTTGGCGATCGCCCAGGCGTCCTACGGGGTGCTGCTCGGTGCCGCGCGCGCCGGCGCCCCGGTCCGCTACAGTTTCGACCATGGGATGCTGTACTTCGACGTGATGGTGATCCCCAAGGGGGCGCCGCATCGGGCGAACGCCCATCGCTTTATCGAATTTTGCCTGCGCGCGGATGTCCAGGCAGCGTTTGCCAGTCTCTATCCGATCGGAACCGTATCTGCGGCCGCCGTGGAACGGTTGCCGGATCGCCTGGCCGTGGTCAATCTCGGCAGCCCCGCGATCAAGCGCGGCATGGTGGCGGTGGATCCGACTTGGTGGGGAGAGGTCGATTCCCAGGGTCGAACCAATCTCGACATCGTGTATGATCGGTGGGTGACCTGGATTTTATGACCGAAACTTTGGAGCCGCCGCGGCAGGAAAAGCCATGGGTATTGTCGGTCGTGGTTGCTGGTTTTTTCTTACTGTCCCGGCGATCGCTTTTTTGGCGGTTGGATTTGCCTATCCGTTATTCCGTATTGTGTTGCGCAGCCTGTTTGATCCTGACTTCACTTTCATCCATTTCCAGACGGTCGTTGCGGTCGATGCTTATACGCGGGTGATCTGGAACACGGTCAGTCTCGCTGCCATGGTCACCGCGATCACTGCGTGCCTTGCCTTTCCGGTTGCCTGTGTTCTGGCGCGGGCGCGGGGCTGGTTTGCGAGCGCGCTGACCATCGGCGTGGTGTTGCCGCTGTGGACCAGCGAGCTCATGCGCAATTTTGCCTGGACCGTAATCCTCGGCCGGCGCGGGCCGCTCAACCAGGCGTTGTTGGCACTTGGGGCGATCGACCAACCGATCAGCATTCTGTTCGCGACACCGGCGGTGATCATCGGTTCAGTTCATGTTATGCTGCCGTTCATGATACTGCCGATGGCGGTGGTGATGGCGGGGATCGATCGACGGCTCCTGGCGGTTGCACGGGGACTGGGCGCGTCGCCCTGGCAGGCGTTCGCAAATGTGTTCTGGCCACTGAGCCTTCCCGGGGTGCTCGCCGGCATCGTGGTGGTGTTCGGGCTGTCGGCCGGGCTCTATGTCACCCCGGCGGTGCTCGGCAGCCAGGGCGAGGCGATGATCGCCATGGTGATCGACACCCAGGGGCGACGCAGCCTCAACTGGGGCCTGGCATCCGCATTGTCGATGTGTCTGGTCTTGGTGACCGTCGGGGGGGCGGCGGTGTATCTCCGCTGGATCGGCCCGGACCTGCGGGTGGTCGGTCGATCGATCGATCTGTGGACATCGGGCGGCTCCGAACCCGGGGGGCGGGGGACCGGCTGATGGGCGGTCCGGGCGATCGCCGCGGCGGACGGGTGATCGTCGCGGCGGCGGCGGTGGTGGTGGTCACGGCGATGGTCGCGCCGATTCTGGTCGTCATCCCGGTCTCTTTGTCGTCGTCTCGATTTGTGCTGTTTCCGCCGCCAGAACTGTCACTGCGCTGGTATATTGCCTTCTTCACCGATGGGGCATGGCTGCGGGCGAGTGCGGTCAGCGTGGCGGTCGCGCTGATGACCACGGCGACGACGCTGGCGTTGGGTGTTCCGGCGGCGTTCGGTTTGGTGCGCGGGCGATTCTTCGGGCGATCGCTGGTCGCTATCTTGTTGATCAGCCCGATGATGGCTCCGGTGATCCAACTGGCGATCGCTCTTTATTGGCTTTTGATCGAACTTGGGATGCTGGGGACGCTTGCTGGAATCGTGATCGCGCATTCGGTGTTCACGTTGCCGTTCGTGGTGGTGGTGGTCGCGGCCAGCCTGCGTCGGCTTGATCGGTCTTACGAGCTGGTTGCGATCAGCCTCGGGGCGTCGCCGTTTGCCGCGATTTGCTATATCACCCTGCCGCTGATCGGACCGGGGCTTCTGATCGCCGGCCTGCTTGCGTTCGTCGCCTCGTTCAACGAGTTCCTGGTTGCGCGTTTCGTCACCGGTGCGACCACCGCGACCCTGCCGATGCTGCTGTGGAAGGGCATGCGGTTCGAGACCAACCCGACGATCGCTGCGGTTGCGACCATGTTTGCCGGGCTCAGCATCGCGACTTTGGTGTGGGTCGAGGTCGGGCGCCGGCGGGGCCGTCGACGATAACCCATGTCGATACCAAACGGACGCCGCGCCGACATAAACCCGGTCTCGGACCGCTCTGGTTCGGCGATTTCACGGCAGTGATCATCCAATTTGCAATACCTCGCAGGACGACGCCGGTTGACACCATGAGGCGGGCGTGCAATAGAAACTGAGTTTCATTCAATCGATCTCGCCGGCAAGTGTCGGCTGTGACCAATCTTGATCATTGATAGGTCGTTATGTCGCGTCCGGTCGATATCTTGGCTTCGCAAGCACCAATCCCTCGGATATGGGCGATCGCGTTGACCGGTTCGAGCCTGATCGGCACCGTGTTCCAACGGCTGATCTTGATCAGTGACGCGGCGGCGCGGGTGTCACGGGATCTGATCGATGTATCGTACACCCTCGGCGCGCCCCGGACCCAAGTGGTCTGGCGGGTTCTGGTGCCGGCGTGCCTGCCCGGGATCCCGGACAGTCTGCGGGTCATCAGCATCGGCGTTGCCTGGGCCTATCTGGTGGTCGCCGAACTGGTCGCGGCCGATGCCGGCCTCGGCGTCATGATCATCAACGGCATGCGGGCGTTCGACGTCGATGTCATTTTTCTCGCAATCCTCGTGATCGGCGGTCTCGGGCTTGCGACCGATCTCGCCTTCGCCTGGGTGCGGCGGC
>JANQHG010000198.1 GCA_028277115.1 Azospirillaceae bacterium | reverse complement strand
GCCAGCCGGTGATCGCCCACTGGAACAGATCGCCGGCGCGGGTGCGCACCGGGCGAAACCGCGTCGGGTGGGCGGACGCGGCGGCGATCAGGCCGGCGTGGTCGATCCGCCCGAAGCGGGGTGACACATGCACCGCGATCGGATCGAAGTTGTACAGGGTGATCAGGGTGAAGTCGTCCAGGGCCGGCGCCTCGGGGTCGTCGGCCGCATCGATCAGGAGCGAGCTGAACAGGATGCCGAGGGTGGAGCCGTCCGGGGCGGCCGATTTCAGATGGTCGTGGCCGCGCCGGCCGCCGTCGCCGGCGATGACGGTCGGGCTGACCTCGACGCCGAGCTCGGCACCGAGCAGGCGGGCGAGCAGCGTGCCGGTCGAATAGGTGCCGCCCTTGGCCCACGGGATCACCAGGGTGATCGGTCGGTCGGGCCAAGCGGCCGCGCCCGGAGACGGCATCCCCAAGAGGCCGGCCGCGAGCAGCGCGGCGATCCAGGTGGTTCGGGGAGACACGGGGGCGCTCTTGCGCATGTCTTGCCCTCACGCTCGTGCGGTCGATCCCCGACAGTGTGGCGGTAGCCGCCAAGCGGATTTGGGGGCGGCGTCGGTTCCCTCGAACGGCGCCAATCGTCGCGCCGCCCGGCGCCCGCGCCGAGCGCGCCCCGTCCGACCCCGCGCGGTCAGCGGGGCGTCTGCGAAGGCGGCAGCCGATCCTCGGTCAAAAACGCCGTGGTGAAGACGTCGTCGGCGGCGAGGGTCGGGCCGATCAGGCCGTGATCGCGCAACATCTCGATCATGTCCGCCCAATGTGACCTGGCCATCCAGCCGATCGGCGCCGTGCCCGGGTCGATCAAGGGCAGGGAGGTCAACAACAGATTGCGCTGGAACGCGACGTCTCGGGCCCGATCGCTGTAGAGCGTCGGCCAGGAGATCGCCTGCTCGGGATGATCGAGCGCATGGCGCCACCCGCGCAGGCTGGCGGCGACCACGGCGCGCACCAGCTCCGGTGCGGTCCGAATCAGCGGGTCGGTGGTGAACAAGACGTCGCCGTAGAACGGCACGCCATAGTCTTCCGGATAGAACACCGCGACGTCGAGCTGTTCGGTCTCGGCCCGGTAACCGTCCCAGGTGATATAGGTCGTCCACACCGGCACCGCGCCGCTGCGGAACAGGGCGAAATCGTCGCTGTCGATTATCCGGACCGAGCCGATATCGACCCCGACCATCTTCATCACCGCCGAGAAGGTCAGGAGGTGGGCCGACGGCACCCGGGCGGTGTGCCCGGCGATCCCGCGCGGGGTGCGGATGCCCGATGCGCGCAAGACCATGATCACGATCGGCGTGCGGTGATAAATCGCGGCGACCGCCCGCACCGGATGGCCCTGATCGCGCACCCGGATCACGTTTTCCGCGCTGTCGATGCCGAACGCGGCCCGCCCCGCGACCACCCGACCGGCAACCGTGTCGTCCGCCGCCGCCGCGGGCGGCACCCGGAACTCCTCGAGCCGCACCGTCACCCCGGCGGCCCGATAGAACCCGAGCCGGTCGGCGGCGTAAAAGCCGGCGAACTGGCTTTGATGGTGCCACTTCAGCTGCAGCGTGACCTCCGCGCCGGCCGCGGCGGCCGGTCGCGTCGCCGCCACGACCAGGGCGAGCCCCAAACCCAGGACGGTCGCGCCGCCGCACCGCCGCGCACCACCGCGGCGGTGCGACATTTCGGCGGTCGCGCTCATTCGCCCGCCTCGATGCGGCGGATCAGGTCGGGCAGCTCGAGCGGGCTCTTCGGGCGCGCATAAAGGTACCCCTGAACCAGGGTGCAGCCGTGGCGGACCACGAAGTCGAGCTGATCGGCGGTCTCGACCCCTTCGGCGAGCACGGTCGCCTCGAGATCGGTGCCAAGCCGACACATCGCCTTGACGATCGCCCGATTGCGCGGATCGCTTAAGTCCTTGCGCAGAAAGTCCTGGCCGATTTTGATCTTGGAAAACCGGAAATCGCGCAGGTGGGAGAACGACGAATAGCCGGTGCCGAAGTCGTCGATGGCAAACCGGATGCCGAGCGCCTCGAGCCGGCGCATCATGTCATGGGTCGCCTCGGTCGCGCGCAACAGCACGCTCTCGGTCAGCTCGAGCTCGAGAAAGGCGGGGTCGAGCTCCGACACCGCGAGTGCGGCGCGCACCACCGTCTCGAAATTGGGGTCGAGGAACTGAAGCGCCGAGACATTGACCGCAAGCGTGGCCAGCGTCGGAGACACGCGACACCAGGCCGCGAAGTCGCAGCACGCGGACTCAAGGATATGGGCGCCGATCGGGAAGATCAGATCGTGTTTTTCGGCGATCTCGATAAACTCGGCCGGCGACACCGGGCCCAGCGTCGGGCTTTTCCACCGCGCCAGTGCCTCGACCCCGACCACCTTGGTGTCCGACGCCCGGACCTGGGGTTGATAGGCGATGAAGATCTTGCCTTGCTCGATCGCATCGTGCAACTGACGCGCAATGGTGACCCGGCGGACCAGGGTGTCGTCCATGAAGCGGTCGAACAGCTGGAACCGATTGCGTCCGCGTTCCTTGGCTTCGAACAGGGCGAGGTCGGCACGCGACAGGATTTCGTCGGTGTCTTGAACCGCGCTGTCACAAATGATGATGCCGATGCTGACGGAGATCCGAATGTAACTGTCGCCGATCTCGAAGCCTTTGGTGAAGCAGCCGATCAGGCGGCGTGCGACCGTCGCCGCCGCTGGGTGGTCGGGGATGTCGTCGGCGAGCAGCAGGAACTCGTCGCCGCCGAACCGGGCCAACAGGTCGCGCTCGCGCACCACCTGCGCCATGCGCTGGGCGGCGGCGCGCAGGAGGCTGTCGCCGGCCTTGTGGCCGAGCGTGTCGTTGACGTCCTTGAACTGGTCGAGGTCGATGAACAAGACCGCGAACGACCCGCCGCCGGCGCGGGTGTGCCGCATCGCGTCTTGAAGCCGGTCCATGAAGGTGAGCCGGCTGGCAAGTCCGGTCAACGGGTCGGTCGGCGACGGGTCGGCCGCACCGTCGGTGCGGTGGGCGGGATCGCTCAGCGCGCGGCAGCAGACCAGGAACGCCGAGCCGCCCTGCCACACGGTCGGGACCTGCGAGATATCGACCAAGGTGGCGCGCCCGGGCCGGCTGCGCACGGCGACCCGGGTATGGCCGCGGGTCACCAGCACCCCGAAGCCGATGCCCTGGAGCTCGGGCAGGGTCCGGTCGAACAACAGGGTCGCCGCCGGGTTGGCCAAGCGAATCACCCCGTGATCATCGATCACCAGCATGGCATCCGGGCTGTCGAACACCATCGACTCGAGGTTGCGCCAGACCACCCGCAACTCGTCCAGGCGGTTATGGACCTCCTGGGCCAAACGGGCGCGTTCGCGGGCATGCAGGATGGTGCGCGACAGCAAAGGGCCGGTCAGCTCGGACTTGAGGACATAGTCCTGCGCCCCGATCCGCACCGCGTTGATCCCGGCATCGAGGTCGGCGAGACCGGTCAGCACGATCACCGGCAGGCCGGGCGCCAGGTCGATCAGGCGGCGGACGGTGTCGAGGCCCTGGCAGTCGGCCAAGCCCAAGTCCGACAGGATGACGTCGAAGCGGGTGGCGCGCAGCAGCGCCGCGGCGCGGGCCAACGACTCTGCCGTCTCCACCTTGATCAGGACGCCGTGGACATCCTCGATCAAAGAGGTGATCAAGTCGCGATCGACCGGGTCATCCTCGATGACCATGACTCTGATCACAACGGTCAGGTCCGCACAGGCCGGGGGGGGCGTCCGGGTGATCGCCACGACATCGCCGCCCGGACGGGTGCAAACCGCCGATCTTGGGACCGCGTCGAGACACCAATCATTGAATGACTCCGGCAACGTGGGATTCAGATCGCCGAAGTTTCGCAAACAATCGCGCGAACGAGCAAGAGAGCGGGAGAGTCCATCACCTGAAGTTCGGGCGACGCGGCTCAGTTCAGCCATGTGCTGTGCCCTGATTGCAAAATCGGAATCCAATTATTCGAAGGAAATGATGCGCCGGAATGGTTGACGTCGCCTTAACGTCACTGAGACATGACTGGCTCGGGCCGTTCGCCGCCGCCTTGCGAGATCGTGCGGCGATGCGCCCCGGCGGCGACCGGGGCTGCCTTTCTCATTGGGACCGCGCGATCCCAGGGCGGCGTGGCGATCGGCTTACGACGGCCACAGGCCGGACATCTCGCGCCGCAGATTCTCGTCGAGCTTGTTGAGGAACTGGCGGGTGGTCAGCCACGACTGTTCAGGGCCGATCAGGATCGCCAGGTCCTTGGTCATGAACCCGGACTCGACGGTGTCCACGCAGACTTTCTCGAGCGCGTCGGCGAACCGGGTGACCTCGGGCGTGCCGTCGAAGCGGCCGCGGTAGCTGAGGCCCTGGGTCCAGGCGAAGATCGACGCGATCGGGTTGGTCGAGGTCTCGCGGCCCTTTTGGTGCTCACGGTAATGGCGGGTGACCGTGCCGTGCGCCGCCTCGGCCTCGACGGTGCGGCCGTCCGGGGTCAGCAGGACCGAGGTCATCAGGCCGAGCGAGCCGAAGCCCTGGGCGACCACGTCGGATTCAACGTCGCCGTCATAGTTCTTGCAGGCCCAGACGAAGCCGCCCTCCCATTTCAGGGCGGACGCGACCATGTCGTCGATCAACCGATGCTCGTAAGTCAGGCCTTGTTGTTCGAACCGGCTGCGGAATTCTTCGTTGAACACATGTTCAAACAGGTCCTTGAACCGGCCGTCATAAGCTTTGAGGATGGTGTTCTTCGTAGACAGATAGACCGGATAGCCGCGCTCCAGGGCGTAGAGAAAACAGGCGCGGGCAAATCCGATGATCGAGTCGTCCAGATTGTACATGCCGAGCGCGACCCCGGGACCGGGGAAGTCGAACACCTCATGCTCGATCGGGGGGCCGCCGTCGGCCGGCTCCCAGCGGATCGTCATCCGGCCGGCGCCGGGGACGCGGAAATCGGTGGCGCGATACTGGTCGCCGAAGGCGTGGCGGCCGATGATGATCGGCCGTGACCAGCCGGGGACGTAGCGCGGCACGTTGCGGCAGACGATCGGTTCGCGAAACACGGTGCCGCCAAGCACGTTTCTGATCGTGCCGTTGGGCGAGCGCCACATTCTCTTTAAGCCGAACTCTTCGACCCGGGTCTCGTCCGGCGTAATGGTCGCGCATTTGACGCCGACCCCGTAGGTCCGGATCGCCTCGGCCGCCTTGACGGTGATCTGATCATCGGTGTGGTCGCGGTTCTCGATGCCGAGGTCATAGTATCTGAGCTCGATGTCGAGATAAGGCAGGATCAATTTATCCTTGATGAAGCGCCAGATGATCCGCGTCATCTCGTCGCCGTCGAGCTCGACGACCGGGGTGGCAACCTTGATCTTGGTCATGGCAGTGTGCTTTCGGCAAGTCGTCCCGTCGGGGGTCCGGGCCGCAGTCGGGCGATCGCGGCGGCTGGGGACGGCGACCGGCGTCGTGCGGCGGCCAAGTGTGCACCGCAGACACGGGCAAAGGAAAGCGTCGCCGGACCCGCCAAGGTTGCCAAGCGGCGGCGCCCGGTCTTAAACTGTCATGGTTTCGCAGACTGTGGACTGCCCGGACCCTGGCAGACCGGCCATCTGGTGCAACGGTCGGGCTCTCGGTTGACGGCGGCGAGTAAGGGCGATCATGGGCTGGGCGACGGCGTTTGCGATTTCGACCACGGTGGCGGCGGTGACCTTGAGCGTCGTCGTCCTGATCGCCATCGGCTTTTTACGTCGGACCCTGAACGAGGGCGCGTTGCGCCAAGCCCAGCAGATGAAGCGGCTGATCGAGACGATCGCCGTGCTCCACCAACAGCAGCAGAGCGCCCAGGCGAAGATCCAGGTTCTGGTCGAGGCCAACCGCAAGATGGCGGAAGATCTGTCGGCGCTCGGCGAACGGGTCGGCGAGAGCGAGGGGCCGCTTGGCACCAGCCGGGTGCCGCGCCTGCTCCACTGACCGCTCCGGCAGTCACCGGACTGACCGCTCCGGCAGTCACCGGGCGCGCCGCCGCGGTGTTTGCGGCCATACTGCTCGGTTTTGCAGGCGATCTCCCGGCATGCGCGGCGGCGGACCCCGGCGAACGGGTCCCGGTCGAGTCGTCGGCTTGGCCATGGTCGGCGATCGGCCGGGTCAACCGCGGCACCTATGACCGCCGCGGCTTCGGGCATTGCACCGGCACCTTGATCGCGCCCGACCGGGTCGTGACCGCGGCGCATTGCGTTTACGACCGCGGGCGGCGGCGCTGGCTGCCGCCGTCGATCCTCCATTTCGTCGCCGGCTACCACCGCGGCCGCTTCGGTTTCCACGCCGCCGCGACCGCGGTGCGCCTGGCCCCGGGGGTCGGCGACGGTCCGGCGCCGCTCGGGCGCGACGTCGCGGTCTTGACGCTGGCGCGGAGGGCGCCGCGGTCGCTGGCGCCGGTGCCGGTCGCGGACCCGGCGGGTCCGGCGCCGACGGCGTTGGTCCTGGCCGGCTACCGCCGCGACCGGCCGCATGTCCTGACCGCCGATCGCGACTGCCGCCGGCGGGGCTGGGTCGGCGGGGCGGTCGCGGATGGCGGCCGCCTGTTCGCCCATGGCTGTGCCGCGGGGGTCGGCGACTCCGGCGGCCCGCTCTTGATCGTCGAGGCCAACGGCGCGGGCTGGGCGCTGTTCGGCCTCCATGTCGCGGTGCGGCGGGCGGATCGCCGCGGTCTCGGCTTGGACCTGCGGGCGTTCGCGCGCGGCCGTTGGCAACAGCCGTGGCCGTGACCGGCGATCGCAAGAACCATAATCTGACCCCATATTTTCAATAAAGATAAAGTCAGACCAGGATTCCCTAAACTCCCTATTTTGTTGACTAAGCCAATCTGTATCAGACGATCTGTTGAAATATATTGAAAGTCTGTTGTAGCGCCTGACCTCTCATCCGGGCGGTGAAGTCAGGTCTTGCAAGGTCTTTCACGATATCAATGCCGCTGGAACAAACGATCTCGCTGGCAATTTTCCCCGCTGTGGTGTCGGCACCGGTTTGCCCGAGGAATCTTGCCACTGCCTTGATCGCTTGAACACCTAGAATGCAGACAAGTTTGGTCAGAGCCGGTTTCATGGCATAGACGATGGTGAGCTCGTAACCGGTCATGACCACCTCCCTGGAAAAAGTCCCAAAGAGAAAAGTGGCAGACGTATTTAAGCTAATCCAGTACCCGACACAAATGAGTAACGTGCCAAATTGTCGCAGGCAAAGTCATCAATCAGTAATTCGCAAATTCTTATCGGAGAAGATCTATAAAATACTGGACGATTTCGCGGGGCTTGCTCGGCTGTGGCTGCGGCCGGACTGGCCGCCGCTCCGTGCCGCGAGCCTCGTCGGGGTGCGTACAACCGGTTTTGGTAATCGTGGATAACCCGTCGGTCCTTGTGAGAATAGACAAGGCGGGACATGCGCGCGGCTGCGGTCCTGCCGCCGGCAGCGCGGTCAAAAGGACGCTTGATCGGGTCTTATACCAATGGCCTCACGCGGTGACTGGTCACCGCGTGAGGCCCCGCTCAAACGCCGCTGGGCTTCGCGCCATAGGGCGCGGCGCGCGGTCGCGCGCTCC
>JANQHG010000257.1 GCA_028277115.1 Azospirillaceae bacterium | reverse complement strand
GATCGTTGCGGCGTCGCCGCCGGGGCGCCGCGGCGTGATCCCGGTCGGCGCCGCCGGGATCGGCGCCGTGGTCGCGGCGACCGGCGGGCTCGGGGTGGTGCCGGCGGTCGCGACGGCCGCCGCCGCCGGGGTCGCGCTGTGGCGCGCGGCCCGCACCGCCGCGTGCGGGCCGGCGATGCGCCTGTGGGCGGCCGGCGGGATCGCCTATCTCGCGCCCGCGGCGATCGCTGTGGTCTGGCTGCGCACGTTCGACCCGGGCGGTGCGCTGTTGATCGTCTATCTGGTCACGGTGGTCGCGGCGACCGACATCGGTGCCTATTTCGTCGGCCGCTATGCCGGCGGCCCGCGCCTTGCCCCGGACGTCAGCCCGCAGAAAACCTGGTCCGGGCTCGCCGGCGGGCTGGCCGCCGCGGGCCTGACCGGCGGGGCGATCGCGCTTGCGGTCGGGGCGGCGGCGCCGTGGGCGGCGCTCGGGCTCGGGGTCGGGCTCGGCGTGATCGGCCAACTCGGTGACCTGTTCGAGTCCCTGGTCAAACGCCGCCACGACGTCAAGGACGCGGGCGACCTGATCCCGGGACATGGCGGTCTGCTCGACCGCGTCGATGGCCTGATCGCCGCGGCACCGGCGATGGCCTTGTTTCACGCGACCTTGGGATGGGCAATAGGATGGTGACGGGCGAGCGGGGCGCCGGCGCGGCGCCGACGGCCGGGGCACACGCGGCGCAGAGGGCGGGCGAGGGCCCGCGGGTGATCACGATCCTGGGCGCGACCGGCTCGATCGGCCGCAGCACCATGGACCTGGTGACCCGGGCGCCCGAGGCCTACCGGGTCGAGGCGCTGACCGCCCACCGCAGCGCCGAGCGGCTGGCCGCCGAGGCCCGGCGGGTCGGCGCCCGGCTCGCGGTGGTCGCCGATCCCGACTGCTACGGCGCGCTGAAAGACGCGCTCGCCGGCAGCGGCGTCGAAGCCGCGGCCGGGCCCGAGGCGGTGGTCGAGGCCGCGCGCCGGCCGGCCGACTGGGTGATGGCGGCGATCGTCGGCGCCGCCGGACTCGCCCCGACGCTGGCGGCGGCCGAGCAGGGCCGGATCGTCGCCTTCGCCAACAAGGAGTGCCTGGTGTGCGCCGGCACCCTGATGCTCGATCTGGTGCGCCGCCACGGCGCCACCTTGTTGCCGGTCGACAGCGAACACAACGCGATCTTCCAGGTGTTCGACTTCGCCCGGCCGCACGCGATCCGGCGGATCATCCTGACCGCGTCGGGCGGGCCGTTCCGCACCTTCGACCGAACCGCGATGGCGGGAGTGTCGGCCGCCCAGGCGGTCGCCCATCCGGTGTGGGCGATGGGCGCGAAAATCTCGGTGGACAGCGCGACCATGATGAACAAGGGCCTTGAGGTGATCGAGGCGCATTTCCTGTTCGACATGCCGTCGGAGCGGATCGATGTCCTGATCCACCCGCAATCGGTGGTCCACAGCCTGGTCGAGTACCGCGACGGCTCGGTGCTGGCCCAACTCGGCTCGCCAGACATGCGCACCCCGATCGCGTTCACGCTGGCCTGGCCCGACCGGATCGAAGCCCCGATCGAGCCGCTCGACCTCGCCCGGGTCGCCCAGCTCAGCTTCGAGGCGCCCGATCCCGAACGGTTCCCAGCGCTCCGGCTCGCGCGTGCCGCCTTGCAAAGCGGCGGGACGGCGCCCACTATTTTGAACGCTGCAAATGAAGTCGCCGTGGAAGCGTTCCTCAACGATCGGATCGGCTTTCTCGATATCGAGCGCGTTGTCGACGGCTGTCTTGGCAACATGGCCCACGACCCGCCGCGTGACCTCGACGACATCTGGAGCGTCGATGCAGAAACGCGACACACGGCGCGGGCACTGATCGCCGAGCTTTAAGGCGGTTGAGTGGCGCAGCGGCGTGACTTAAAAAGCAAGACCGAAATGGTCGGCGGGAGAGGGTGACGCGTTCATGGAACTGATCGGCAGCGTCAGCGAGTACATCATTCCGTTCCTGGTGGTTCTGACCATCCTGGTGTTCGTCCACGAGCTCGGGCATTACCTGGTCGCGCGTCTGTGCGGCGTGAAGATCGAAGCGTTCTCGTTCGGCTTCGGCCCCGAGTTGTTCGGGGTGACCGACAGCACCGGCACCCGCTGGAAGGTGTCGTTGGTGCCGCTCGGCGGCTATGTCAAAATGTTCGGCGACGCCAATGCGGCGAGCATGCCGGGCGAGGAGGTCGCGGGCATGACCGCGGCCGAACGGGCGGTGTCGTTTCACCACAAGTCGTTGGGCGCGCGGATCGCGATCGTCGCGGCCGGGCCGATCGCGAACTTCCTGTTCGCGATCGTGGTGCTGGCCGGCCTGTTCAGCGTCTACGGCCAGCCCTACACCCCGCCCGAGGTCGGGATCGTCCAGGACGGCAGCGCCGCCGAAGCCGCCGGCATCCTGCCCGGCGACCGGGTGGTGGAGATCGACGGCGAGACGATCGACCGGTTCGAGGACATCCAGCGGATTGTGCGGATGGCGCCGGGCGAGCCTCTCGAGTTGGTGGTGGTGCGCGACGGCCGCGCGCTGGCGCTCGACGCGGTGCCGGTCGCGACCAGCTTCACCGACCGGTTCGGCAACCAGCACGCGATCGGGCTGCTCGGGATCGGCCGCAGTGGCGTCGAGTATCGCCGCCACGACCCGTTCACCGCGATCTGGCAGGCCGGCGAGGAGACGGTAATCCTGATCGTCGGCACGCTGGAAGCGCTTGGCCAGATCATCACCGGGGTCCGCGGCACCGAGGATCTGGGCGGGCCGCTCCGGATCGCCCAGATGTCGGGCGAGGTCGCCCAGACCGGTCTGGTGTCGCTTATCTGGTTCGTTGCGATCCTGTCGATCAATCTGGGGCTGATCAACCTGTTTCCGATACCCCTGCTCGACGGCGGTCACCTCTTGTTCTATGTGATCGAAGGGATACGCGGTAAACCTTTGGGTGAGCGGGCGCAGGAATACGGTTTCCGCATCGGACTGGCTTTGGTACTAACCCTCATGCTGTTCGCGACCTGGAACGACTTGGTACAGCTCCGAGTCGTGGAATTCTTCAGGGAACTGGTCTCCTGAAGATGACGATTGGGGGGAACCTTGAGGGGATGGAGAGTCGTGGTGCCGGCGGCGCTGATCGTCGCCGGCGTCGTGGCCGCGGTCGGTGCGCCCGCGCGTGCAGTGACGACAGGGGCCGGACCCGTAGATGACCGCTCAGGGCGGCCCGCCGCCGCTTTGAGCCAGGTGCAGCTGGCGCAGCTGTTCGACGGCTCGGCGATCGACGACATCCGGGTCGAAGGCAGCCAGCGGATCGAGCCCACGACCATCCGCTCCTATCTCTCGGTGTCGCCGGGCGACCCGTTCGACCCGGCGCTGATCGACAAGTCCTTGAAGGACCTGTTCGACACGGGTCTGTTCGCCGACGTCACCCTGGTGCGCGACGAGCGGGACCTTGTTGTCCGGGTGGTCGAAAATCCGATCATCAACCGCATTGCGTTCGAAGGCAACAACCGGATCGACGACGAACAGTTGCAAAGCGAAATCCAGCTGCGCCCGCGCGTCGTGGTCACCCGGACTCGGGTGCAGAACGACGTCCAGCGCGTGATCGACGTCTATCGACGCAACGGCCGGTTTGCGGTCACGGTCGATCCCAAGGTGATCCAACTCGAGCAGAACCGGGTCGATCTGGTGTTCGAGATCGACGAGGGCCCGCGCACCGGCGTGCTCAGCATCAACTTCATCGGCAACAAGGCGTTCAGCGACGGCACGCTGCGCGACCAGATCCAAACCGCCGAGACCGCCTGGTACCGGTTCCTGACCAGCGACGACACCTATGACCCGGATCGCCTGGCGTTCGACCGTGAGCTGTTGCGTCGCTTTTATCTTTCGGAAGGCTACGCCGACTTTCGCGTCGTCTCGGCGGTCGCCGAGCTGTCGCCGGAGCGCGACGGCTTTTTCATCACCTTCACAATCGAAGAGGGTGAGCGCTACCGGTTCGGCACGGTCGAGATCGCGACCGGCTTGAAGAACCTTGAGCCTGAGACCTTGCGCGACGTCGTCACCACCGAAGAGGGCGACTGGTACGACGCGACCGAGGTCGACGCCTCGATCGAGGCGCTGACCCAGGCGGTCGGCGACCTGCAATACGCCTTCGTCGATGTCCGGCCACGGGTCCGACGCATCCGCGACGAGCTGTTGGTCGAGGTGCTTTACCAGATCGAAGAAGGTCCCCGGGTGTTCGTCGAGCGGATCGAGATCACCGGCAACGTGCGCACGCTCGACCGGGTGATCCGGCGCGAGATGCTGCTGGCCGAAGGCGACCCGTTCAGCGCGACCAAGCTCGAACGCTCGGAGCAGCGCATCCGGGACCTCGGCTTCTTCGAACGGGTCGCAGTCCAGACCACCCAGGGCAGCGCGCCCGACCGCACGGTGATCGAGGTCGAGGTCATCGAGCAATCGACCGGTGAAATCTCGATCGGCGCCGGGTTTTCGACCACCGACGGCGGCCTGCTCGACTTCGCGATCCGCGAGCGCAACCTGCTCGGCCGCGGCCAGGACCTGCGGATCGGCGCGACCCTGTCGGGCCGGCGCCAGGAGTATGATCTCAGCTTCACCGAACCCTATTTCCTCGGCCGCGATCTGTCGGCCGGGTTCGACATCTTCCGGGTCACCCTTGACAGCCAGGACGAAAGCTCGTTCGACGAAGAGAACACCGGCGCCGGCATCCGGGTCGGCTACCCCCTGACCGAACGGCTGCGCCAGCGTCTGTCCTACACCTTCACCCACACCCGGATCACCAGCGTGCCGTCGGACGCGTCGCGCTTCATCAAGGACCAGGAAGGCTCGCGCAACCTGTCGCTGGTGACCCAAGAGTTGTTCTATGACACCCGCGACAGCCGGCTCGCGCCGACCGAGGGATATTCGGTGCGCCTGGTCACCGATCTGGCCGGTCTCGGCGGCTCTGCCCGGTTCGTTCGGGCCCGTATCGGAAGCAACTACTATTACTCGATCTTCGACAACTACGTGCTGCGGGTTGGCGGTGAGATCGGCCAAATCTACGGCATCGGCGAAGACATCAGCATCGCGGACCGCTTCTTCATCGGCGGCGACAGCTTGCGCGGCTTCGCGGTCGCGGGCATCGGCCCGCGCGACCTTGCGACCGATGACGCGCTCGGCGGCAGCCAGTTTGCCCGCGGCACGGTCGAGCTGACCTTCCCGCTCGGCCTGCCGTCGGAGTTCGACTTGAGCGGCCATCTGTTCACCGATGTCGGCACCCTCGCCAACGTCGACGACAGCGGCACCGGACTGGTCGATGAGCACGCGATCCGGCTCGCGGCGGGCTTCGGGGTGTCGTGGCGCTCGCCGTTCGGCCCGATCCGGGTCGACTTCGCGATTCCCTTGGTCAAGAAAGACTACGACGAGACCGAAGAGTTCCGGTTCAGCTTTGGCACACGGTTTTAGGCGGAACGTGACGACGGCGGCGAGGTATTGGGAGCTGGCGCGCCCAGTTCAGGGGGCGGCCCCCCCCGCGCCCTCTCGGCCAGGGGGTGTCCCCTGGACCCGAATTGGGGAATGGCAGGGCGGCGGCGGCCCCCGAACGGCCGACAGGCTGCCGGCACGACAGCGTTGGCTGGGGCTGGCGCTTGTCGTGGTCGCGCTTTTGATGCTGCCGATTGCGGCAGTGACCAATGCGGCCGCGACCGACGCTGAGCTGAAACCACCGGTGATCGCGGTGGTCGACATCCAGCACCTGTTCCGCGCCGCCGACGCGGCGCGCGACATCCAGTCCGCAATCGACGCCCAACGCGAAATCTATGCCCGCGATGTCGCTGACCAGGAACGGCGCCTGCGCGAGCTCGAGCAGACCTTGATCGGCGAGCGCGGCGCTTCCACGCCCGAGGAGTTCGCCGCCCGCCGGCGCGCGTTCGAGCAGCAGATCGCGGCGATCCAACGCGACGTCCAGGCGCGCAAGCGCCGGCTCGACCAGGCGTTCAACGAGTCGATGGCGACCGTGCGCGAAAGTGTCTTGAAAACCGTCGCCGATGTCGCGCAAGAGCTTGGCGCGACCGTGGTCCTCAACCGCAATCAGGTCGTGATCGTCGAGAAATCGCTCGAAATCACCGACTTGGTGCTCGAGCGCCTGAACGAGCGCCTGCCATCGGTCGAGGTCACGATTCCCGACTGAACCACCATCACCCGCGACATGAGACAGAGGGGGGCCGGTTCGGGGACGACCGCTGGCGCGAGGATCGCTGCCGCCGCGGCGCCGGGCCGACGCCGTTGATCGCCGTTGATCTTGTGTCATCAATCGGGCAAAAGAAAAGCCTCGAGGGGGCTGGACATGACAGGTGACAACGACTCACAACCGGGCGGCGAGCTCCCGCCGGGTGGCGAAATTGACATTCTGCGGGTCATGGAAATGATCCCGCATCGTTATCCGATGTTGATGATCGATCGTGTCGTCGATATCGTGCCGGGTGAAAGCGCGGTTGGGATAAAGAATGTCACGATAAACGAGCAATACTTCCAGGGTCATTTTCCGCGCCGGCCGGTGATGCCCGGGGTGTTGATCATCGAATCGATGGCTCAGACCGCAGCGGTGCTGGTGGTCCAGACTTTGGGGCGCGAGGCCGAAGGCAAACTCGTTTACTTCATGACGGTGGACGAAGCGCGGTTCCGTAAACCCCTGACCCCGGGCGACACGGTGCGCATCCATGTGACCAAACTGCGGCAGCGCGGGTCGGTGTGGAAGTTCCGCGGCGAAGCGCGGGTCGGCGACACCTTGTGCGCCGAGGCGAGCTATGGCGCGATGATCCTCGACTCTTGAAAAGCGGCGCCCGCGGCGGCGCGCCGACCCACCCGTTCGGGACGCCCTTGCTCATGGCTTCCACCATCCATCCGTCCGCGGTGGTCGATCCCGCGGCCACGCTTGGCGCCGAGGTCGAGATCGGGCCGTTCTCGTGGGTCGGGCCCGAGGTCGCGCTCGGCGACCGGGTCCGCCTGATCTCCCACGTCACGATCTCCGGGCGGACCCGGATCGGGCCGGACACCGTGGTCTATCCGTTCGCCTCGCTCGGCCATCCGCCACAGGATTTGAAGTACGGGGGCGAGGCGTCGGAGCTGGTGATCGGCGCGCGCACCCGCATCCGCGAACAGGTCACCATGAACCCGGGCACCTCGGGCGGCGGCATGGTGACCTCGGTCGGCGACGACGGCCTGTTCATGGTCGGCGCCCATGTCGCGCACGACTGCCGGCTCGGCAACCAGGTCATCCTGGCCAACAACGCGACGCTCGCCGGCCATGTCGAGGTCGGCGATCACGCGATCCTGGGCGGTCTGTCGGCCGTCCACCAGTTCGTGCGGATCGGCGCGCACGCGATGATCGGCGGCATGTCCGGGGTCGAACATGACGTGATCCCGTTCGGGCTGGTGATGGGCGACCGGGCCCGGCTGGTCGGGCTCAACCTGGTCGGGCTGGAGCGCTGCGGCGTCGACCGCGAGGAGATCCGGGTGCTGCGCGCGGCCTACGGTCAGCTGTTCGGGTCGGGCGAGGGCGTGCTCGCCGAGCGGGTCGAGGCGGTCGCCGACGCCCACGGCGGCTCGGCCCTGGTCGGGCAGTTGGTGGCGTTCATCCGCAACCGCGCCTCGCGCTCCCTGTTGCAGCCGCGGGCGGGCGGCACCGGATGACAGGCCTCACGCCGCTCGGCATCCTGGCGGGCGGCGGGTCGCTGCCGCGCCTTGTGATCGAGGCGGCGCAGAGCCAGGGCCGCCCGGTCGCGGTGATCGCGTTCGACGGCCAGACCGATCCCGAGACCGTGCACGAGGTCCCGCACCTGTGGGCCGGGCTCGGGTCGGCCGGTCCCATCGTCGATTGGTTGAAGGCCCGCGGCGTGGTCGATCTGGTGATGGGCGGGCGGATCCGTCGCCCGTCCTGGCACGAGATCCGCCCAGACTGGCGCGCGGCCCTGTTCCTGGCCAAGGTCGGCGCGCGTGCACTCGGCGACGACGGCCTGTTGCGTGCGATCACCCACGCGCTCGAGGACGAAGGGTTCCGGGTGGTTGCGGTCCAGGACCTGATCGACCGCGTGCTCGCGCCCACCGGCCCGGTCGGGCACCTCGGGCCGGACGAGGCGGCTGAGGCCGACATCGCGCGCGGCGTCGCGGTCGCCCGGGCGCTCGGCGTGGTCGATGTCGGCCAGGCGGTGGTGGTCCAGCAGGGCCTGGTGCTCGGGGTCGAGGCGGTCGAGGGCACAGACGCCCTGATCGACCGCTGCCGCGATCTGCACCGCGACGGGCCGGGCGGCGTTCTGGTCAAGATGCGCAAGCCCCAGCAGGACCATCGCTTCGATCTGCCGACCATCGGACCGGCGACGGTGACAAGCGCCGCGGCGGCAGGCTTGCGCGGGATTGCGGTCGAGGCCGGCGGCAGCTTGATGCTGGACCGCGCGGGCCTCGCGGCCGCCGCCGATGCCGCCGGTCTGTTCGTGGTCGGGGTCGATGCGGCCGTGACCGAGGCCGACGCCGGCGAGGCGGCGTCATGACCGGCGCGCTGGTCCCGGGCGCGCGCCCGCTCAAGGTGTTCGTGATCGCGGGCGAGCCGTCGGGGGACGCGCTCGGCGGGCGGCTGATGGCGGCGCTGCGCGCCGAGACCGGGGACGCGGTGACCTTTTGCGGCATCGGCGGGGCCCGGATGGCCGAGCAGGGCCTGGACAGCCTGGTGCCGCTCGAAGACCTGGCGCTGTTCGGCCTGATCGAGATCATCCCGCAGCTGCCACGCCTCTTGCGCCGGCTCGCTGAGACCGTGCGCGCGATCGTC
>JANQHG010000186.1 GCA_028277115.1 Azospirillaceae bacterium | reverse complement strand
GGCCAGCCGCGCCGCAAACATGGCCCCGAGCGCGCCGACGTCGGCGAGCATCAGCACCGCCGGCGGATCGTCCAACAGGGCGTCGAGGCTGCCCCGGCGCACCTCGGCGATCGGGGCGAGCGCCCGCTCCAGATAGTAGAGATCACCAAGCAACGGCCGGGCGCCGTCCGCGGTCCCCGCCCCGGCAACCACGCCGACCGGCCGTCGGCGCCACCGGGCGTCGAGCAACGCGGTGCCGCCGACCCCGCCCGTGCCCTCGATCGCGAGCCGGGCGACCGCGTTGCGCAGTTCGAGCGGCAGGTCGAACCCAACCGTGGTTCGACCAACGCCGACCGCGAAGGTCGCGGTCTCGCGCCCCAGCAGGCGGCCGTCGCCGGCGATCGCGCGCACCGTGACCGACCGCGCGGCAGCGGCCTCGGCCCGAACCAGATCGGCGACCAGGCGGCGGCCGTCGGGGCGCGGCGGCCGGATCACCACCGGCAATCGGTCCGGCGGCACCGTCACCACTTCGATGCCGCCGAGCCGCTGCAGCCGCGCCGCCAACGTCGTCGAGGCGCCCGGATCCCCCGGCGCCGCCAACCCGTCGGCGAGCCACACCGCGTGGATCGGCCGATCGGGCGCGAACCCGTCGAGCGCCGCCGCGGTCGCCGCCAGGTCTTTCGGCCAGGGTTGCGGCGCCAACGCGTCGAGCCGCCGCCGCGCCTCGGCCGCCGGCATCGGGCCGTCGAGCGCCGGGGGCGCGCCGTCCTCGCCGGCCGCGGTGGCGAGGAGCGCCACCGGCCACCCCTGACGTTCCGCACGGGTGATCAGCGCGTCGGCCTCGGCCCGGCGGTCCGGCCACCGTTCGGCGGCCGCCCAGCCGGTGTCGATCACCAGGACGACCGGCCCTGAACCGGGCAGATCGGCCTCGGGATTGAGCACCGGGCCGGCCAGCGCCCCGATCACCAGAACGACGCAGGCAAGGCGCAGCACGATCAGCCACGGCGGCGAATGCGCCGGCGTCTCTTCGCGCGGCACCAGGTCGCGCAACAGAGCGATCGGCGGGAACACCAAACGGCGCGGCGCCGGCGGCGTCACCCGCACCAGCCACCACACCACCGGCACCACCACCAGGGCGGCAAGCACGCCGGGTGCCGCGAAGGCAAGGGGTCCAAAGTCCAACATCGACGCCGGGTCACGGAACCGAGCTTGCGGGTCAGATCAGGCGCACCGGCGCCGCCGCCGGGCCACGACACCCCTCGGGTGCCACCGGCCCGACGTCGACCCGTCGCCCGCATGATATCTCGTCCGCGCTCCCGTGTCGCAAGGTCTGTCGGTTCGATCGGCCGGGCCGGTCAAACCGGCTCGTCGAGCCGACCGGCCATGCCGCGCGGCGGCGCCCGGCCGCCGAGCGCCCGCGCCACCGCGGTCGCCGTCAGATCGAGCCGTCCGATGAACGTCGCCTCGTAACCGCCACGCGCCGCCAGCCGCTCGAGCGACAGATGAGACACCACGTCCACGGCATGGCCGCGCCCGGCACTTGCGGCAATGATCTCGGCGACCCGGGGATCGGCGTCTGAACCCGTGACGAAAATCGCCGGGATCGCCCTGTCAACCAGCAGGTCGGCGATTGCGATGCCGTTCGCCTCCGGTCCGACCGGTGCCGGATCGGGCGCCCCGGTATCGACCGAGAGATTGATCACCTCAAAGCCATAGGCCAACCCAAACGCCGCCAAACATCGACAATCAGTCACCAGCACTCGTCGCCCCGGCGGCACGCTGTCGAGCACCGAGGTGACATACGCGTCCAAGGTCTCCAGCCGGGCAAGATAGAGCTCGGCATTCGCCTCGTAGACAATGCCGTTGCCCGGGTCGAGCGTTTCCAGTTGGCGGGTCAGCCGACGCACCGCCGCCATCCACCCGCCGATATCGACCCACACCGGGGCGGTGCCGTCGGCACCGAGCGGTGTCGCCGGCGCGTCGTCGAACAACGCGACCTGGGGCTTGCCAAGCGCAAGCCCGGCCAGCCGATCGGCCATGGTGCCTTCGAACCGCTCGCCGACCGAGATCACCAGGTCGGCGCGCGCCAACTCTTCGACGTCGCGATGGCTCGGCATATAGCGATTCGGCGACCGACCGGGGTCCAAGAGCGTGGTCACCGATGCCAGTTCGCCAGCGATATTGGCCGCAAGGTCGCCGATCTGGCTGGTGGTCGCGACGATCCGCCAGGGACCGGCATATCCCGGTGTCGCAGCGCCGGCGCACGCCGCAGCGATCCCGACCGCGGCGGCCAAGACCACGCCGGCCGCCCGCGATCCGGCCCGCGTCTTGGCTGTCATGGCCCTGGTCGCCGGTCTCGCCACCGATGCGGCCAGGCTTTGTGGTCGCATCATCTGATATTCCCCCCACCGGTTAAGTGAACCCCCCGCCGCCGGCACGGCAGCGTTACACCTTTTGCCGAGCATATGGTCGCAGATGCCGACGAGACCAATCGCCGGCGGAGACATTCCCCGCCCAAAATCGGCCGATCTTGAACGCGATTGTCGCGACCGTGGCTGCAGCGCTACCATGAGCAGCCCCGGCCGGCGGTCACACGGAGGACGTCCGGACCGATCCGGACCACGCCGGCCCGGTCATCACCCCCCTGACGAAAGAAGAAGACGATCATGACGACCATCGCGGTGGCCAGTCAGAACTTCAAGACCATCACAGCCCACGCCGGCAAGACCCGCCGTTTCTTGATCTATCGCGCCGACGGCACCGGTGCCCCCGTGGAGATCGATCGTCTGGACCTGCCGCCGGAGCTCGCGCTCCACAGTTTTCACGAGCGTGACGGACACCACCCGCTGTACGACGTTGATCTCCTGTTGGTCGGCAGCGCCGGCACCAACTTCGTGCGCCGCCTCGCCGACCATGGCGTCGAGGTCCGGACCACGCGCGAGACCGACCCGGTGACCGCGATCAACGCGTGGTTTGCCGGCAGCTTGACGCCCGGCGACGACCACCAGTGCGACGGCCACCGTTAGACTGACTGTCCGCCCCTGCCGCCCGGCGGCGCAAGACCGCCGCGTGCGCGGGCGGAGGGGGTCAAACGACGGTGGTCAAAGCCGGTTGCGGGGGGTGGCGCTTCCAAGGTCAGGAGGCTCTGCCCCTTATCCAAGAAGGGTTGCACCTTGACCGCGTTTGGCTGGAGATCGGCACCCCCTGGCGGGAGTCGAGGGGGGCAGCGCCTCGCACGACGGACAGGCCGAAACCCGGCACCGCTCGGCGGGCCGGCCGAACGGTCGCCGACAGGATGCCGGACGGCGCGGTCACCCTAGAGCGCGATCCACAGATAGACCAGTTGTGAGGCGAGCCCGCCGAGAAACACCCCGATGCCGAGCGGGATCGGACCCGCCGCGATCATCCGCGCCGCCTGGGCGCCGACCAGAAGCCCGACGCCGAGCGCCAACGCCCGCCCCCAGGGCGAAACCTCGGCCGCCGCCACCGAATGCTGGGTCGCCGGACGCGGCGAGACCAGGGTTTCGGCGGTCGCGCGACCCGGCAACCGCAGGTCGCGTTGATCGAACGACACGACCACCCGCCCGGTCGCCGGCGCCGTTGGTTGGGTTTGGGCGACCCCGAGCGCGGGCACCGCCCACACGACGACGATCAGGGCGAGCGTGCGGGCATGCCCAAGGGCAATCTCTAACATTCGGTGCCTCCCCGAAAAGGCCAACACTGCCCGGTTACGGGGGCCGGGCGGTCCGGCGTCGACTCGCTTGGTCGCACGGCCGGCGTCAAGCAAAAACCTCACCCCCCCGCACCGGACGACGGATCGTCGAGCAGCGCGCGGGCGACATCGATCCGAACCTCGCCGCGCGCGACCATCGCGCGGGCGACCCGATCGATCTCGGCACCGGTCGCCCCGGCCATGATCGCAATGTTCTGGGCGTGGAGCGCCATGTGACCCTTCTGCACCCCGGTGGTCGCGAGCACGCGCAACGCCGCGAAGTTCTGGGCGAGCCCGACCGCGGCGATGATCCGGGCCAGCCGCGGCCCGGTGTCCACGCCCATCACCGCGAGGCAGGCCTGCGCGGTCGGGTGGATCCGGGTCGCGCCACCGATCAGCCCGACCGCAAGCGGTAGCTCGAGCACGCCGGACAGGTCGCCCTCGGCGGTCACCTCCCACCGGCTCAAGCTGCGGTAGCGGCCGGTGCCGGCGGCATGGGCGTGTGCGCCGGCCTCGACCGCGCGGGTGTCGTTGCCGGTCGCGAGCACCACCGCGGTGACGCCGTTCATCACCCCCTTGTTATGGGTGGCAGCGCGATAGGGGTCGGCGTCGGCGAACCGAAACGCGGCGACGATGCCGTCGCGCACGGCGGCACCACCGATGTCATCGGTGCGCCAGACGCAACGCGCCCGCGCCAACCGGCGGTCGGCCAGGTTGGACAGGATGCGCAACAGCGCCCGCCCGCCCGTCCAACCGGCCAGGGTCGGCGCCAGTGCTTCGGCCATGGTGTTGACCGCGTTGGCGCCCATGGCGTCGCGGGTGTCGACCAGGATGTGGGTGACCACCATCGGCCCGCCGGCGGCGTCGATCACCCGGACCTCAAGGTCGCGAAACCCGCCGCCGTGCGCGATCAACGGCGGGTCCTGGGCGTCGCACAAGGCGCGGATCTCGTCGCGCCGCTCGAGGATCTTGATCCGCGCCGCCTCGGGGTCGGCAACCTCGAGCAGTTGGATCTGGGCGATCATCACCGGGTCGGTCGCCGAGGTGACGAACCCGCCGCCGCCGCGCGCCAGCTTGGCGGCGTGGCACACTGCCGCGACCACCGACGATTCCTCGGTCGCCATCGGCACCAGAATCTCGACGCCGTCGATCACCAGATTGGTCGCGATCCCGATCGGCACCGCCAGGGTGCCGACGCAGTTCTCGATCAGACGGTCGGCGGTCTCGAGCCCGAGCGCGCCGGCCTCGCCGAGCGGCGCGACCGCCGCCGGCGTGATCCCCGCCCGGTCGGCGACCAGCGCCAGACGTTCGGCCGGGGCCAGTTTGTGAAAGCCTTCGATCCGTGACGAGCCGGGCATCGTCCGTCTTTCCCGCCTCTTTCCAAAACGCCGACGTCCGCGCGGGACGTCACTCCTCTTTGCGACTCTCGGGCGCCGTCGCCCCGGCCGGACGATAGATCGGCGCGACATACATCGGCACCGACACCGCCGGTGCGACCGTCCCGGTGACCGCCGGGAAGGCGGCGACCGGTTGGGCGACCACCGGACGCGCCGGCCGCCTGGTCCGGGCGGTCTCGGTCTTCTTCATCAGCATCACCGGCGCCGCCATGCCCGGATAGGCCGCGACCGGCGCCGCGACGGTCGGCGCGCCGCCGAACGGCGACAGGCCGATGGTCGCCGGCGCCGTTGCGACCGGTGCCGCCATCACTGGCGCCGCCGCCACCGGTGCCGCCATCGGGTAAGCCGGTCCGGTATAGCTGTAATGGATCGGCGTTTCGTGCACGGCGACCGGGACCGCATAGGTCTGGCAACCGGCCAGCATCGCCGCGCCGATCGCCAAGCCGACCGCGCCGGCCGGTCGATGCGGACGGCGGCGGGTGCGGTGCTGCGACGGGGTCATGTCCTTGTCTCCCCTTCACGCCACGGATCGGTTGGCGGCCGGACGGTCCGGTGGGTGGCTGTCACCAGCCGACGGTCCGCGCCTGACGCCGAACCACGGTGATCCGATCGACCGTCATGGTCGAAAACCACGAGTAAAACCGGTTCGGCCGATGGGACATCTTCACCAGGATATCGTCGAAATCAAAGAACAGGTGAATATGGTCGACCATTTCGGTGCGGGTAACACCGTCGGGCATCCGGCTCTCGGCGCGGATCAGACGACGGTCGAACGCATAGACCAACTCGCGCGTGTTGGAATAGCGATCATGGATCGGCCCGCGCTGCGGCGGCCCCAACGCGCCGACGACGTCCTTATAGGCAGAGCCGAGCGCGAACTGGTAGCTTGGCTCGATTACCGCGGCCGGCGCGACCGGCCCGTCCCAACTGCGACACCCGGCCACCACGGTTGTCACGGCGGCCACGACCGCGATGGCGAGCCCGCGCATCGCCCCGCCGGCCCACCGCCGGCCTGCGCGTCGCCAGGTCACCACATGCGGTAGTGAACCACCGGGGCGGCCATCACCGGGGCGCTCATCACCGGCGCCGCGACCACCGGGGAAGCCATCACCGGAGAGGCCATCACCGGAGAGGCCATCACGGGTGCCGCCATCATCGGCGCGGCGACCATCGGGGTCGACACGACCGGCGCCGCCATCACCGGCCGCGCCACCACCGGCGCGGCGGTGGTCGCCACCGGAACGCCCGGCGCGGCGCAGCAGCCGCCCAGGACAAGCAGGGCCACGCCCGCCAGCGGCACGCGAACGCCAAAAACCATGGACCCCATCGACCGTCTCCCTGTTCTCTCGGGCCGCCGGCGCGCCACCCGCGATCGGCCGGCATGATCGCGTCCGCCGGACGATCGGACCTTCGACCCATGGTCGAGGGTTGCCGACCCAACCCTTTATAAAGGTTAATTCTCTTTTATAAAGGTTAATTCGGGCGTTCTCGAGCGCTTTCCCATAAGGCTCGAAACATTGACCGGTCGGGACCGCCCGACGCGCCGGCCCGTTTCTTTGCCCGATCGGCTCCCGCTTTTCCGACGGGGCGGCAATCCGATCTCCGGATGATCGATCGGGTCCGGGTCCGGCACCGCCGACCCGGCAACAATCCCCTGTCCTGGGACCGATCCCGCCCGGCAGAAGCTGCCGGCGGTCCCCGGCCGGCGCGCGCGGCGCATGCCGGGAGTCGTTCCGGATCAACAGGCTACCGTCGAGCCCGGCCCGCCGGGCGGATGGCATCGCGCGTGATCCCCTCTTGGTCGCGACGACAGGAGGTTGGATCATGGCGCTCAATCGAACAGACACCCGGTGCCGAACAGACACCCGGTGCGCCGGCGTGCGTGCAACGATCGCGGTGATCGCGCTCGTGATGATCGGAGCGGGTGCGCTGGCCGCCCCGGCGTTCGGCGCCGCCGAGTGCCGGCGGGCGGCGCCGGGTGCGCTCGATGCGGCGGCGCGGCGCGCGATCGCGTCGGTGGTCGCAATCGAGATCGCGACCGCGCGCGGCCCGGCTCATGGCGCCGGGTTCGTGTGGGACCGCGCCGGGCACGTGGTGACCAACCACCATGTCGCCGCCGCGGGCGGCCCGATCACCGTGGTGACCGCGGACGGCCGCCGGCGCACCGCCCGGCGGGTCGGCAGTTCGGCCGCCGCCGATCTCGCGGTCCTGAAGATCGCCGGACCGGCGCCGCCGCCGGTCGCGCTCGGCAGCGCCGGCGGGCTCGCGCGACGCGAGCCGGTGGTCGCGCTTGGCAACCCGTTCGGAGGCGGGCTGACCCCGTCGCCCGGGCGGGTCGACGGGTTTCACCGCTCGATCATGACCGGCCCCTGGACCCGGCTCGACGGCATGATCGCGCTCGACCTGACCTTGCACCCGGGCCATTCGGGCGGACCGGTGCTTGACTGCCGGGGCCGGGTGGTCGCGGTCAGCACCGCGGCGGCGTCCGCGGCCGCCACCGGCGCCGGTCGGCTCGGCTTTGCCCAACCGATCGACCAGGCAGCCCGGGTGATCCGCCGCTTGATCGCCGCCGACGCCGGCGCGCCGGCCCACGCGCACGCCCGCCCGGCATCGGCCTTCAATCCGTTCCGCGCGGCGCTGGCGGCCGCGCCGGCGCGCACCGCACCCGACCGCCCGCGGCTTGGCCTCTACGTCGCGCCGACCGGACAGGGCGCCCTGGTGGTCCACCGGGTGATCCCCGGCACCCCGGCCGCCGCTGCCGGCGCCCGCGTCGGCGACCTGATCACCCATGCCAACGGCCGCAACGCGCCGAGCGTCGAGACCCTGATCGCGACCGTCGCCGCGACCCGCGGCGGCGAGCCCGTCCGCCTGCGCGTGGTGCGCGCGGGACGGGCCCGCAACATCACCGTGGTGCTCGGCGCCTCCACCGCGCGCCGCGGCTAATCGAGCTCGGACCGACGCCCCGCGACGCCTGCCTCCGCCGGTCGATCGCCGTCATCCTCTTCGCTTGCCGGCGCATCCGGGTCGCGCGCGGTCGCCGATCGCAGTCCGGCCGATCCGCGCCGGCCCGGCGTCGGCGGCACGATCACCGCCAACGCCTGGGCCGGACGGTCGTTGTAGGCCTCGCCACGGTGTTCGATCGAAGCATCGAAATACGCGGTGTCGCCGGCTTTCAAAATATACTCGGTGCCGCCATAAATGAAACGGACCTCACCGGAAATAACGAAAAACAACTCCTCGCCGGGATGGGAGTACATCTGCCGAGGTGACTCGACCGGTGGCATGGTGACCACGAAACACTCGGTCATTCGATCCGGTTTTTTGAAAACGATCGACTCATAAACGTAGCCGAGCTCGGTGCCGTCGCGGTTGACCGCCAGACGCTCGTCGCTGCGCACCACCGAAATCCGGGTTTCGCCGCCGGCGCTGTCGAAGAACGCCGCCATCGGCACGCCGTAGGCGTTGCTGAGCTTGGCCAGGACCGCGATCGACGGGCTGACCTGGCCGTTCTCGATCCGCGACAAGTAGCCCTTCGAGACCCCGATGCGTCGCCCGACGCTCTCCATGCTCTCGCCACCGCTCAGCCGTATGCGCCGCAACCGGGCCCCGACCCCCTCCATCGGATTTTCCTGATCCATGAGCCTTTGCACAAACGTCGTTTTAGCCGTGGTGTCAGCTCCGACACGGACTTCCGGCGACCTCGCACCGGTCCGCCCGACCCGCAGGGCAGGGATCGTTCGACGCCGTAACCGTTACCCAGGCGGATCAGGGCAGAATGCCTCAATCGTGAGCAGGGTCAAGGCCCACCGACCCGCTTGGCCGGCGCCGGCGCCGGCTCAGCCGCGCGGCACGGCGCCGGTGGTCTTGCGCGGATCGAAGGCGTCGCGCACCGCCTCGCCGACGAAGATCAACAAACTCAGCATGATCGCGAGCACGAAAAAGGCGGTCAGGCCAAGCCACGGTGCCTGAAGGTTGGCCTTGCCCTGGGCCAGCAACTCGCCGAGCGACGGCGAGCCCGGCGGCAGACCGAACCCGAGGAAGTCGAGCGCCGTCAAAGTGGTGATCGAGCCGTTCAGGATAAACGGCAAAAAGGTCAAGGTCGCCACCATCGCGTTCGGCAAGACATGCTTGGCCATGATCACGACATCGCTCGCGCCGAGCGCACGAGCAGCCCGCACATAGTCGAAATTGCGCGCACGCAGGAATTCCGCCCGGACAACCCCGACCAACTGCATCCAGCTGAACAGCAACAACAGGCCGAGCAGCCACCAAAAATTGGGTTCGACCACGCTCGCCATAATGATTAGCAAGAACAACGTCGGCAAACCCTGCCAAATCTCGATGAAGCGCTGGAACATCAGGTCGGTCAGCCCGCCGAAATAGCCCTGGACCGCGCCGGCGGCGATCCCGAGCACCGACGACGCCAAGGTCAGGGTCAGGCCGAACAGCACCGAGATGCGAAACCCATAGATCAGCCGCGCCACCACATCGCGGCCCTGGTCGTCGGTGCCGAGCCAGTTGTCCGCCGACGGCGGCGCCGGGGCCGGGACCGGCAGGTCGTAGTTGATCGTCGAATAGGAGTACGGGATCGGCGGCCAGATCATCCAGCCGCGCTCGTTGATCAGATCAGCGACGAATGGGTCGCGGTAGTCGGCCTCGGTCGGGAACTCGCCGCCGAACACGGTCTCCTCGTAGACCTCGAAGATCGGCAGATAGGGTTCGCCGTCGAACCAGATCAGCAACGGCCGGTCGTTGGCGATGACCTCGGCGAACAGGCTGACCACAAACAGGACGAGGAAAATCCAAAAGGCATAATAGCCGCGGCGGTTGGCGCGGAAATTGGCGAGCCGCCGTCGGGTCATCGGGCTCAACCGGCCGCCGCGGCGAGGCCGGGCCACGGTGGCGGTCGGCGCCGGATGGAGGGGGTGGTCGGTCATCGTCCAATGCTGCCGGCGCCGGGGTCGGCTTCGGTTGGGTCGAAGGCGGCGGCCGCCGACCGGCAGGCGACGAAGCGCAGGCGGACGTAATCGGCCCACCAGTGCCGCCCGTCGAACAAGGTCGGGGCGAGGCGGTCCGCCACCTCGGCGATCACCGCCGGGCGCTCGGCCGCCGGCAGGCGGTCGAGCACGGCGCCCGCGAAGGTGACCAGCCAGCCGACAAGGTCGGTGTCGAGCCGGGTCGGCCGGTCGATCAGCTGGCACGACGCCACGACGAAGCCGGCGTCGGCGAGCCGCCGGCGATAATCGGCGGCGGTCGGGAACACCCATGGCCACGCCGCGGCCGGGACCGTTTGGCCGCGCGCCGCCATCGCGGCGAGCACGGCGGCCATGATCGCCCGGACATTGCCGAAGCCGCCGAGCTCGCCGACGAATCGGCCGCCGGGCGCCAGGCAGGCCGCGACCCCGGCAAGCACCGCGTCGGGCCGGATCATCCAGTGGAGCGCGGCGTTGGAAAACACGGCGTCGAACGGCCGCGCGAACGCCAGCCGCTCGCCGTCCATCACCACCACCGCGACCCCGGCGCGGCGTGCCGCCGCGGCCATGTCGAAACTGGCGTCTACGCCGACCACCTCGGCACCGGCCGCGCTGATGCGGTGGGTCAAGGCGCCGTCGCCGCAGCCGAGGTCGAGGATCCGTTCCCCCGGTCGCGGCGCCAGCAACTCGACCAACGGCGCACCATGATCGGCGACGAAGCGGGCGTGACGGGCATAGCCGTCGGCGCACCACCGCTGTCGCCGCCCGCCGTCCGCGATCGCAGCCGCGCCGGTCACCGGTCGCCCGGTCACTGCGCGTAGGGGTCGCCGCCCAGCAACCCGCCGCCGCCGCCGCCCGCGCCCGCCGGATCGGTCGCGGCAGCGTCGCGGTCCTGGCCGCCGCCGACATTCTGCAGGCTGTAGATCACCTGCCCGAGCAGCTGCTCGAACCCGGGCGACGACTGGGTGTACTCGATCTCCCCCCCCTGTTCGATCATCTCCGGGTCGCCGCCCGGTTCCAGCGACAGATACTTGCCGCCGAGCAGGCTCTCGCTCGCGATGATCGCGACCGTGTCGCGCGGCAATTCGATCGCCGGATCAACCGACAGATCGACCACCGCGAGATAGGTTGCGGGGTCGAGCCGCTGGCCGGTCACCGTGCCGACCTTGACCCCGCTCAACCGGACGTCGCTGCCGACCGCGAGGCCGCCCATGTTGGTGAACGATGCCGACAACCGATAGCCCTCGACCGCGCGCAGGTTGACACTGGTGTAGGCAAAACCGAGGAACAGCGCGGCGACCAGCAGGACCACCGCGCCGAGCACCGCTTCGATCTGGTTCTTACCCATGGCGACAGCTTCGGCCTTCGATTGAGGAGCTTTCGGGGCAGGCGGGCGGGGACCAAACGGACAGGTCGGCAGCGACGCGCGGGCGCCGGTGATGCCGGGTCCGCGAGCGGCCGGTCGGATCCATACCAAAGGTGCAACCACCTGTCCCAATGGGGCAACCACCCGTGCCAGACCGGGGAGATCGTGGTCGGGTCGGGCGTGCCGCGGTCAACCACCCAGCGCCGTTGCGGCCGGCCGCCACGCGACCCGCCCGCCCGAGCGACCCGATTGCCCGATCCCGACCAGATGCCCGAAAGCCAGGGTCAAAACCAAGATCCGCAAGATTGCCGAAAGATTGCCGAGCGCTGCCAGACCAGCTGACGGCACGCCGGCCGTCCGCTCGGCACGCCCGATTCCTGCCAAGCTCGCCCCACACAGCGTACCGCACGGTGTTCGTCCCGCATCGCCCTTGCGCCTCCGTCCCGCCCGGACCGTTGGGCGGCCCGTTATGCCAGCGTGTCGGGGCATGCGTCCAGCCGCTTGCCGCAGGTCGCCGCAGCAGATTGCCGGCGGCCCGGGCCGTGGCGTCTGACCGTCACATCGCGGCGTAGTACGCCGCGCCGTGCAGGCGGGGGTTATCGTTTCCCAGTTGGTGCTCGTACCACCAGTTGCCGATCATTACGCCGGCCAGCGCTCCGACCACGGCGGCGGTGCCACCGCCGATCATCGCGTTCAGCACGAGCGCCCCGGCCAACAGACCAAAACCAAGGGTGACCAAACGGGCACTGGCGACCCCGAAAAACTTCAACTCATCGGCCGCGACCGCCGGCGGTGCAACCGACCCCGCGGGCGACCCCGCGGGCGACCCCGCGGGCTGCTGGGCAAGGCCGCTCAACGGCAAGCAGGCAATCAAACCAATGATAAGCAATTTGCGCATCCGTCCTCTCCATCCCCGACATTCTTGACAACCTTATGATTTGCGACAGCGATCTGTTGAGTCGACCTTGGGCCAAGACATCGGGTGTCGACACCGCGACGTCCAGGGCCCGCGGGCGAAAGTCCGCAAACGACCACACCCGACCGCTTGTCGCGACGGCCGACCGCCGCGCGCACGCAGCCTCAAATCCTGGTGCTGATGGAGTCGGGTGACGCACCTTTTGTATTAAGTCAACTGTCAGGCTTGCCCCGGCGGCCGCGCGGGTCGGGATCGGCGCGTCACTCGGGCCCGTCGGCCACAGCACGGATGTCCTGGGCCCGCAGCCAGCCGGGGGTCCCGGCGGGCAGCAACGCCTCGGCGCGCGCCGCCTGGGCCCGCGCGAGCGCACGGTCGCCGCGGGCGAGCGCCTCTTCGGCGAGCGCATAGGCGGTCAAACCCTGCTCGCCGAGCCGGCCGTGGGCGGTCGCGAGAAGACGCCAAACGAACGGCGAGCGGGGCTCGAAACGGCGCGCCACCGCAAGATGGACGACCGCCGCGCGGGCGTTCGCGACGTCCGGGGTCTGGAGCAGGGTCTGGGCCAGGGCGGCCCGCAACAGGCCCGAGTCGGGCTTGAGCTCGACCGCGCGCCGATAGCTCGGCAGTGCGGCGGCGGGCCGGCCGTTCTCGAGCAGCATCTGCCCCTTCAACTCGTGGAAAAAGGCGTTGGTCGGCTCCTCGGCGATCAGCCGGTCGATCACCGGCAACGCCTCGGCGAGCAGCGAGCGGCGGTAGAGTGCAATCGCACGACCGTACCGCGGCGCGACCGCGGCGGCATCGGCGCGATAGCGCCGCAGCGCGCGGTCGGGGTACAAAAAGCCGAACAATTTCGCCTGCATCCGGCGGTGCCACTCGGCGAACCGCGCCGGCAGGGCGCGGTCGGCGTGGCGCGACCGCTCGACAAAGTGGCGCACGGTGTCGACGCGCGAACGGGTCAGCGGGTGGGTGCGCAGATACGGGTCCTGGCGGCTCTCCGGCAACAGTTCCTGGTCGGCGAGCCGTTCGAGGAACGCCAACAGCCCGCGCCCGGAGATCCCGGCGCGGTCGAGCAGGGTGAGCGCGGCTTGGTCGGCCGCCGATTCCTGGGCCCGGATAAACGCGAGCAAACGCCGGCGCGCGAACTCGGAACCAGTGACCGCGGCGGCGGCGGCGGCGTCGCCGCGGCCGGCGAGCACCGCGACCCCGACCCCGACCAGGGTGGACAGGATCGCCTCGGCCGAGGCCTGTTCGAGCCGCGCCCGCCCGCGCACCAGATGGCCGCCGGCGATGTGGCCGGTCTCGTGCGCGATCACGCCGATCAGCTCGCTCGGCTCGGCGACCTCGAGCAACAGGCCGGTGAACAGGAAGATGTTCATGCCGCCGGCAACGAAGGCGTTGAGCGTCGGGTCCCGGACCAGCGCGATTGCGACCGCGTCGGAATCGAGGCCGGCGGCGTCGAAGATTGGCCGGGCGTAGCTGCGGATGATATGTTCGATCTCGGCGTCGCGGATCATCGTGAACCGACGCCCCGACCCCTGCGCCGCGGCGTCGTCGCCGAGCCCGATCACGAGCCCGACGATCAGCGCGGCCGCGATCCCGGCGATGCGGCGCCCTGACCGGCCCGCCCCGACCCCGACACCCACCATGCGCCCGATGCCCGCCATGCGTTTCTCTCTCCCGCGGCGCCGTCCGCGCGCCGGACGGCCGCTTCTCGTCGCCCTTGGTCTCGTGTGCCTGGTCGCGCCCGGCTGTCAGATCGTCGGCGGTCCGGCCGGCGGTCCACCGGGCACCGTCGGCGCCGGTGTCGCCGACGAGCCGCGCGCCGCCCTGATCGGCCGCAGCATCCTGACAGATGGCGGCAACGCCGTCGATGCGGCGGTGGCGATGGCGTTGGCGATGGCGGTCACCCTGCCGTCCCGGGTCGGATTCGGCGGCGGCGGCCATTGCCTGGTCCATGTCCCGTCGGACGACGCCGGCCTGCAGCCATGGTCGCCGACCGACGAGGAGCGCGACGCGCGCGCCGGCCGGGTCACGGTCGGCGGCGACCCCGCGGACAACGATCCCGGCGACGCCGACCGACGCGTCGCGATCAGCGGCGTCGAGAGCCTGGTGTTCCCGGTCACCGCTGCCGGGCCCGGGTTCCTGCGCGGCCTTGCGGTGCTGCACGCCGCCGGCGGCGGCAAGCTGCGCTGGGCGCGGGTGATCGCGCCGGCCGAGTCGCTCGCGCGCACGGGGGTGCGGGTGTCGCGGGCGTTGGCACGCGACCTCGCCGCGGCCGCCGGCGGCCTGATTGCCGACCCGGAACTCGCCGCCCTGTTCCTGCCGGACGGCGTCCCGCTCGGCGAGGGCATGCGGTTGGTTCAGCCGGCGCTTGCGGCGACCCTGGTCAAGGTCCGCCTGACCGGCGCCGGTGCGCTCCACAACGGGGTGCCGGCACGCAGGTTGGCCGAGGCCTATGGGACCAGCCAGGCGGCGGT
>JANQHG010000153.1 GCA_028277115.1 Azospirillaceae bacterium | reverse complement strand
TGCGCCCAATGAATCAAACAACGAGTCACCTTGTCTAGACCCACAGAGATAACCGAGTCAATTTGTCTCACTTTCAACTATGTTAGCGCCTATGGGGTGCCCCCCCTTGCGGGGGTGTCGGGGGCAGCGCCCCTGACAACGGCCGTCAGGCCGCGTACGGCGGCGCCGGTCAACCGGCGTCCCCGGCGAGCTTGGTCTTCAACAACTCGTTGACCAGCGCCGGGTTGGCCTTGCCCTGACTCTGCTTCATCACCTGCCCGACAAAAAAGCCGAACAACTTGTCCTTCCCACCACGATACTGGGCAACTTTATCGTCGTTGGCCGCAAGCACGGCGTCGATGATCGGCTCGATCGCCGAGGGGTCGGTGACCTGTTTCAGCCCCTTGGCCTCGACGATCGCCGCGGCGTCCTGGCCGGTCGCGAACATCTCCTCGAACACGTCCTTGGCGATCCGCCCCGAGATCGTCTGGTCGGCGATCAGGTCGATCAGCCCGCCAAGCGCGGCCGCCGAGACCGGGCTGTCGGCAATCGTCTTGCCCGACTTGTTGAGCGCACCGAACAACTCGCCGATCACCCAGTTCGCCGCCAACCGGGCGTCGCGCCCACGCGCCACCGCCTCGAAGAAATCGGCGTGGCTGCGCTCGGCGATCAGCACGGAGGCCTCATAAGCGCCGATGCCGTAGTCGCGCAGCAAACGCGCCTTCTTGTCGTCCGGCAACTCGGGCAACTCGGCCTGCAACGCCTCGACCCACGCCGGGTCAAGCTCGAGCGGCAACAGATCGGGGTCCGGGAAGTACCGGTAGTCGTGCGCCTCTTCCTTGCTGCGCATCGGCCGGGTGATCCCGCGTCCGGTGTCCCACAGCCGGGTTTCCTGGACGACCGCGCCGCCCTCTTCGATCAGCGCGATCTGGCGCTGGATCTCATATTCGATCGCCTGCTGGACGAACCGGATCGAGTTCAGGTTCTTGGTCTCGGTCCGGGTGCCGAGCGGGTCGCCCGGCCGGCGCACCGACACGTTGGCGTCGCAGCGCAGCGACCCCTCTTCCATGTTGCCGTCGCACGACCCGATGTAGCGCAGGATCATCCGAAGCTTGCGCATGTACGCCGCCGCTTCCTCGGGCGTGCGCAGGTCGGGCTCGGACACGATCTCCATCAACGCGACCCCCGACCGGTTGAGGTCGACGAAGGTCCGGTTCGGGTCCTGGTCGTGCAGGCTTTTCCCGGCGTCCATCTCCAAGTGAAGCCGGGTGATCCCGACCCGCCGGCTCTCGCCGTCCGGCAGGTCGAGCACCAGTTCGCCGCGCCCGACGATCGGTTGCTGATACTGGCTGATCTGATAGCCGGCCGGCAGGTCGGGATAGAAATAGTTCTTACGGTCGAACACCGAGACCAGGTTGATCTCGGCGTTCAGCCCGAGCCCGGTGCGCACCGCCTGGGCGACGCAGACCTCGTTGATCACCGGCAGCATGCCGGGGAACGCGGCATCGATGAAGCTGACCTGGCTGTTCGGCTCGGCCCCGAACGCGGTCGATGCGCCCGAAAACAGCTTGGCCCGCGAGGTCACCTGGGCATGAACCTCGAGCCCGATCACCGCTTCCCAGGGCCCGGTCTCCCCCTCGAACACCGTCATTCCTGCCAGACCTCCCGTTCCGTTGCCGTCGGCGGTCGGGTGTCGATCGGCGATCCTGCGCTCGGAGACCCGGGCCGTCACGCCGACGCGGCGCCGGAGTTCCCCTTCGACCCGATGCGCACCGCGGCGACCACCTTGATGTACCGCTCAAGGGGGCCATCATAGCGGGACAGATGGCGGTTGGCCCACTTTTCCAACACGTCGGCGAGCCCCCAATCGGCCATCGCGTTGGGCGCCGACAGGTGCGCGACCAGCTTGTCGAGCACGGCGCGGAACCGGCCATGATCCTCGATATGCGAGGTCTGGCCGGGGAACCCGGTCCGGCGCATTAGCTGTTCTTCGAGGTCGAACACCTTCTCGCTGTACTGGATCAGGCCTTTAAGCTCGGTGACCTGTTCTGCCGCGCTGCCCCCGCTGGTCGCGATCTTGCGCACCCGGTCGGCAAAATCGTCAGTGAGCGCACAGAAGGACAGATAGCCGGCGGTCTCCGGATCGGGCGTCGCACGCTGCGGGACGGACGCCTCGGCGGCGTCATCCGCGGTGGTCTCGTCAACCGTCGTCGGCGCAGGGGCATCGCTCAAATCCAGATCGAAGTCGTGCGAATCGCCGGCGTCCTCGGTCGGTCCAGCTCTCATCGCCCCCTCCCTGATCACCGCCCGCCCGCACGGGCGGGGAACCCGATGGCAGGCCTCGGATCGGGGCGCACCGTCGGTGTGCGCAAGCTGATCCACTGCCAAGTCTAGCCCGAACGCCCTATGGTATCACAAAAAACCAAAAAGAAACGGGCGGCACCCCGCCCGGACGAAGGACGGTAGCGCCGCGGCCGCCCGCAATTCAAGGCGGCGAATCGGTGATCTGTCAGGCGCGTCGCGACCTGGGTCCAGGCGGCCACGGCAGGGCTGCATACCACCCATGCCGGGGGCGGCCGGTTGCCGCCCCCGCGCGCTTTGAGACGGCGCTCAGGAGACGGCGCCGGCCTTGTCCGCCTCCGCCTTGCGCACGACCTCGATCAGACCGCGGACCGCGTCGACCGAGTGGTCGAACATCGCACGTTCGGCCGGGTCGAGCGGAATTTCAATGATCCGTTCGACCCCACCGGCACCGATCACCACCGGCACGCCGACGTAGAGATCGGTCACACCGTACTGCCCGGTGAGCTGTGCGGCGCACGGCAACACCCGCTTCTTGTCGAGCAGATAGGACTCGGCCATCGCGATCGCCGACGCCGCCGGGGCGTAGAACGCGGACCCGGTCTTCAACAGCTTGACGATCTCGGCGCCGCCGTCGCGGGTGCGCTGGACGATCGCGTCGATCCGGTCCTGGGTGGTCCAGCCCATCTTGACCAGGTCGGGCAACGGGATGCCGGCGATCGTCGAATAGCGGACCAGCGGCACCATAGTGTCGCCATGGCCGCCGAGCACGAAGGCGGTGACGTCTTCGACCGAGACGTTGAACTCCTCGGCCAGGAAGTGGCGAAAGCGCGCGCTGTCGAGCACCCCGGCCATGCCGACCACCCGGTTGGCCGGCAGACCCGATTTCTCGCGCATCACCCAGACCATGACGTCGAGCGGGTTGGTGATCACGATCACGAAGGCCTCGGGACAGTGGGTGCGGATGTTCTCGGCGACCGTGGTGACCACGCCGGTGTTGATCCCGATCAGGTCGTCGCGGCTCATGCCGGGCTTGCGCGGCACCCCGGCGGTGACGATCACGACGTCGGCCCCGGCCAGGATCGAATAGTCGCTGCCGCCGACCAGCGTGGCGTCGAAGCCTTCGACCGGTGCCGCCTGGGCGATGTCGAGCGCCTTGCCGTCGGGCATGCCCTCGACGATGTCGAACAGGGCGATGTCGCCCAGATGTTTGAGGCCGGTCAGCAACGCCAGGGTGCCGCCGATCTGGCCGGCGCCGACGAGCGCGATCTTGTTGCGAGCCATGGAGCCTGGTTCCCGTACTGGATATAAGGTAAGGGGCGATCACCTGGGTCGGGGGACGCGCGCTCGGGGTGGCTTGTGCCGCCGCCGCCCGCCGTCGCCCGCCCATGCGCGGACCCCCGCCACTATACGGGTTTGGCTCGACCGATCGACAGGGCCGACCCGGCCGCCGCCATCGTGTCGTCACGCTTGGGGCCGATGGTGGGCAGGCCGCCCGGTGACGGGGCCTGGTGGCGGTGAGGCCGGGCGGCGCCTCGATCCCGCGCCGTGGCCGCGGGGGGGGGGGGCCGCGTCCGGCGCCGCCACAAAGGAGCTTCGACGCCCGTGATCCAGACGTTGACCACAGCCGTGCGCCCGCCCCGCCGCGACGGCGGCGCGGCCAGACCTCGTGCGGCGGCGCGCCTTGGCCTTGCGGTCGTGGCGGCGGTGCTTGTGCTGTCGAGCGGTGCTGCGGCGGCCGATCGCACTGACCCCGCCAAGCTCGGGGTCGCGGCATTCGGCATCGATGCCGCGCTCGGCGACCTGGTCAGGACGCTCGAGACAGACCCGGCGACCGACTGGGCGAGCGTCGACCTGACCGCCGCGCGCCGGCATCTGATCGACCGCGCACTGGTGGTGACCGCGGCGGCGGTGGTGACCCGGGAGATCCCGGGCGGCTTTGCCGCCGATCTGTCGGGCGAGGGTCGGGTGTTGGCGGCGATCCGCCGGCTGGTGCCGGCCCAGGCGGCGGCGATCGACGGCCGGCGCGGCTGGATCGTCGGCGCGACCCTGCTGCCCCGCGGCTATCGCCTGACTGCGTCGGCGCGCCGGCCGGCCGAGACGGTGCGCCTGCGCGCGCTCGGCGCGGTCGGCCTGATGGTGATCGGCGACCATCACGCGGCCGCACTCCGCGCGCTTGCCACCGGCAGCGCCGGGTCGCCCGGGGTGGTCGCCCGGCCGCGGCCATCCCACGCGCCGTCACCGGCGCGATGACCCCGGACCCCCAGGCCCGGCTCGAAACCCGGTGCGTCGAAAAGGGCCTCAAGATGACCGGCCAGCGCCGGGTGATCGTGCGGGTGTTGGCCGACGCCGCCGACCACCCGGACGTCGGGGCGATCTACCGCCGCGCCGCGGCGATCGACCCGCGGATCAGCCTGGCCACCGTCTATCGGACGCTGCGTCTGTTCGAGGACGCGCAGGTGGTCGACCGGGTCGAGTTCGGCGACGGGCGGGCGCGCTATGAGGTCGCGGCGGCCGACCACCATCACCACCTGATCGATCTCGGCTCGGGCGTGGTGGTCGAGTTCCGCGATGCCGCACTCGAGGCGCTCAAGGTCCGGATTGCCCGCGACCTCGGCTATCGCCTGGTCGGTCACCGGCTCGAGCTTTACGGCGTCCGGCGCACCGCGCCTGAGGACGGCGCCGGCGGCGACGACGGGGCCGACCGCTGATGACCGACCGCCCGGACGGCTGTCCCGACGGCGCAGGTTACCGCTGCCGGTGCCGCGCTGCGGTCGAGCGCTGCTACCACAGCTTGTGCCGGCACGGCCAGCCGCGCCGGCACGCTCTGGAAGCGGCGATCGAGGTCTATCGCTGGCACCACCCCGAGATGCCGGCGGCACGCGCGGAAGAGATCGTCGATCTCTGGGTCTCGCGCGAGGCGCTTCATTGAGGGGAAGGGGCCCCCGTTCGTCGACGGCCCCGATCAATCGCCGGTGTAGTACGCTGGCCAGTGGGTCTTCACCACCTCGCCGTCGCTTGCGAAGATGTGGCAGCTGTTGAGCAGCGGTGGGCGCCCGCCGTCGGCGCCGTGGGCGCGGTCGGGGCGTTCGCCGCGCTCGCGCGCCAGGATCGGGTAGATGGTCTGGAACGCGGTGGTCGCGACCGGCCCCAACAGCTCGGTCAAGTGGGTGCAGCCCTTGACGCCGCCCAGCCGTTCGCGCACCGCCCGGGTCCAGCCGTGCGCGATCGTGAGGCCGACCAGGCATTGAAACCGCGGGGTGATCGCGCCGCACGCCGAAAACGGTCCCTTGACCGTCGCGGCCTCGATCGCCTGGACCACCAGCCGGTCGTCGACCGTGATCCGGACCCACATCTCGTGGATCGGGTCGCCGGGCTGAATCTCGCCGCGTTCGCGGTTGTCGAACGCGTAGGTCTTGACGTCGGTCAGATGACCGTCGATGTCCCACAGCCCGTCGGTCCGGCGATAGCCGGTGCAGGTGACACGGCGGGTGTGGATATGGCGGCGCTCCACCGGCGGCGACAGGGCCGCAGTCACGGTCTCCGGCACGTTGGTGTCAGGCATTGGGTCGATCCGTCGCCGTCGGGTCGGGGGTCAGTTCACCGCGCGCACGACCGAATAGCCGCCGCCGAACATCATCTCGTCGCGCTCGGCGAGCTCGTCCACGAGCGCGCCGTGGATCACCTGGTACAAATCGCGGATCGAGACGATTCCGACCGGCCGGCCGTCGCGCACCACCGGCAGGTGGCGGACGTGGTGCCGCTGCATCGCCTGGAGCGCCTGTTCGGCGAACGCGTCGGGGTGAAGCACTTCGGGGTCCGCGGTCATCACCTCGGCGAGCGGCGTGGTTTCGACGTCGCGCTCGGCCGCGATCACCCGCGACACCAAGTCCCGTTCCGAAACGATGCCACACAGGCGGCCCCGCCGGACCACCAGCACCACACCAATTCCGTGCGCGGCCATCAGTTCGGCGGCTTGGCGTGCGGTCGCGTCGGGGGGCAGCATGCGCAGGGTTTGATTGCACACCACATGCGGGATCACTCGGCGTCGCAGCATCTTGGGCTCCCCGTTTGATCGTTCGTTGCTCGCCAGTTTTGGCCGACCGGTCCTGGCTGAAACGCCGGCGTTCGGCCTTTCGGCCGTGCGGGGGGCGCTGCCCCCACGACCCCCGCCAGGGGGGTCACCCCCCTGGACCCCGACTAATTGGTGGGGGCCAGGGGGCAACCCCTGGTCGGGGGGTGTCGGGGGGTGAAACCCCCTGACCTTGGGGGCGCCAGCCCCCAAAACGCCGCAGCAGGCGTCCGCTTCCGACCGGCGCTCTTAAGGCGGCACATCCACCCGGCCCCGACGGGACCTGCCGGATCGCCCTTAGGTCGAAAAGGTTAGGCGATCTTGTCGAAGGATCAACTGGTCAAATGGGGGATGCCGGATTGGGGCTGCGACGGTGGCACTGTAAACACGGCATGGCGGCTTTCGCCGCCACGCCCAATCAATCCGCAAACGGATCTGTGACCACGATTGTGTCGTCGCGCTCGGGGCTGGTCGACAGCAGGGTGACCGGCGCCTCGATCAGTTCTTCGATCCGTCTGATGTACTTGATCGCGGTCGCCGGCAGCTGGGCCCAGGTCCGGGCGCCGCGGGTGCTGGCGGACCAGCCGTCGAATTCCTCGTAGATCGGGGTGACCGCGGCCTGGGCGCTCGGCAGCGCCGGCAGATGGTCGAGCGTGGCGTCGCCGAGCCGGTAGCCGACCGCAACCTTGAGCGTTGAAAGGCCGTCGAGCACGTCGAGCTTGGTCAGCGCGATGCCGTTGATCCCGCCGACCTTGACCGCTTGGCGGACCAGCACGGCATCGAACCAGCCGCAACGCCGGCGCCGCCCGGTGACGGTGCCGAACTCGCGCCCGCGTTCGCCGAGCCGGGCGCCGATCTCGTCCGAAAGCTCGGTCGGGAACGGGCCGGCGCCGACCCGGGTGGTGTAGGCCTTGCAGATGCCGAGCACCCGCCCGACCGCGCCCGGGCCCATGCCGCTGCCGGTCGCCGCCTGGCCCGCGACCGTGTTCGACGAGGTGACGAACGGGTACGTGCCGTGGTCGACGTCGAGCATCGCGCCCTGGGCCCCTTCGAACAGCAGCCGCTTGCCGGCTCGCCGGTCGGCGTCGAGCCGCTGCCAGACCACGCCGGCGAACGGCAGCAGGCGCGGCGCGATCTCGGCCAGCTGGTCGGCGACCGTCTGGGCCGCGATCTCGGGCGCGCCGAGGCCGCGGAGCAGGGCGTTATGGTGGAGCAGAATGCCGTCGATCCGCTCGGCGAGCAGCTGGGGGTCGGCGAGATCGCACACCCGGATCGCGCGCCGCGCGACCTTGTCCTCGTACGCCGGTCCGATGCCGCGGCCGGTGGTGCCGAGTTTGCGGTCGCCGCACGCCTCCTCGCGGGCCCGGTCGACCGCGCCGTGGATCGGCAGGATCAGGGTGGCGTTTTCGGCGATCATCAAGTTGTCCGGGGTGATCGCGAGCCCCTTGTCGGCAAAGCCGTCGATCTCGGCGAGCAAGGCCCACGGGTCGATCACCACGCCGTTGCCGATCACCGCGAGCTTGCCCGGGCGGACCACGCCCGAGGGCAACAGGCTCAAGCGATGTTCGGTGCCGTTGATCACCAGAGTGTGGCCGGCGTTGTGGCCGCCTTGGAAGCGGACCACGACGTCGGCGCGGCTCGACAGCCAATCGACGATCTTGCCTTTGCCTTCGTCGCCCCACTGGGCGCCGACCACCGCAACATTGGCCATGTCTTGACAACGTCCTCACACGCGACGGAGCGGAGCGGCGCCACGGCCGGCCGGGCGTCCGGGGCCGGGGCCGCGATCAGGTCACCGGCCCGACCGGCCGCGGGCCCTCGGCGGTCAACAGGTGGTCACAGCCGAGTCGGCGGGCCTCGTCCCCCGGCGACGCGCTCGGATCGAGCGCCGCCACGGTCACCCATCCCTCGGCGCGCAGCTCGGCGGCGCGCGCCGGCGCGGTGCCGTGGGGCAGGAACAGTCGGGCGTCCGCCGGCGGCGCGGGGACGGCGCGCAGGATCGTGTCGGTGAACAGGGTGACGCCGACCGCAGGCTCGCCTGTGCCGCCGGCCGAGACGTGCGCGGCCGAGCGGTAGCGGCCGCCGCGTCCGAGCTCGCCGCGGACCTGCCGGGCATAGGCGGTGAAGCTGACCCCGGTCTGATACTCGAAGCCACGCCGCTCGACCGCGTCGATCGTGACCATCAGACCGGGCGCGGCCGCGGCGACCTGCCGGGCGACCTCGGTCAGCCGCCGGCGCTCGGGTTCGACCGCCGGGGGCAGTTCCAGCCGCGCCAACGCCACCAGCGCCGGTTCGGCCGGGCCGGTGACCGCGAGCAGCGCGCCGATCAGCTGCGCCGCCGGGGTCGCGACCGCCGCAACCGCGGCGGCGTCCTTGCGCGTCAGCGCGTGGGCGAGCGCCGCGCGCTCGTGCTCCCCGACCCCCAGGGTGTCGAGGAGGTCGGGCACCAGGGTCGGCACGCACAGATCGATCGAGAGATGCCGCACCCCGAGCGCCGCGAGCGCCTGGGCGGCCAGCAGCACAATCTCGGCGTCGGCCTCGGGCCGGAGCGAGCCGATCAGTTCGGCGCCGACCTGGCCGAACTGGCGCTCCGGCCTTAGCTGGGTTCCGCGGATGCGCAGGACGTCGCCGGCATAGGACAGGCGCAACGGCCGCGGCTCGTGGCCGAGCCGGGCGCGCGCGATCCGGGCGACCTGGAGCGTCATGTCGGCGCGCACCGCCATCATCCGCTGCGACGCCGGGTCGAGCAGGCGGAAGGTGTCGCGCGCGAGCGCGGCCCCGGCGCCGGCCAAGAGATTGTCTTCGAACTCGACCAGCGGCGGTTTGACCCGACGATAGCCCTCGGCGGCAAACGTGCCGACCAGTTGCTCGACGATCGCCGCCTCGGCCGCGGCGTCGGGCGGCAGCAGGTCGTGCAGGCCGGCCGGAAGCAGGGCCGGATGGGGCGGTGCGGTCATGACGGCGCGAGCTCTCGTACGGCGGTCGGGCGTGCGACGATCGGATGGGCGGCGGTCAGGCGATGCCGGAGGTGGCGCGTCGAATCCGCGTCCGGACCGTTGAAGACGCGCGCACGACAGATAAGTATAGCTGCGGCGGCGGCGGTGGCGCAAACCCGAAAGATCGGGCGCGGCGGCGCGACGCCATGTCGCCGCGCACTGCGGCCGATCTCAGTTGCGACTGGGCCGCGGAAGCGTTTGGCATGATCGTCGAAGTCCCCGTAAAGGGCGGTTCCCCGGTCGGACGCGCCGGACGGCGCACCCCGGCCACACCCGAGCGAGGAGGCACCGACACGCCATGACCGCCAAGCGCGTGCTTCTGGTCGAAGAGGTGCCCGTCGTGCGCCGGTCGATCCGCGAGGCGTTGGAACAGGCCGGCCACGCGGTCTGGGAGGCCGATAATGGCCGGGTCGCGCTCGGCCTGCTCGAAGGCATGGTGTTCGACGCCTTGATCGCCGATCCGTGGCGGGCGGCCGGCGACGACCTCGACGTGTTGGACCAGCTGCGCCGTCTGACCCCGGCGGTGCCGGTGATCGCGCTGGCCGGCGACCGGCCGGACGGCGCGCGCGGCGCTGCCACGGCGACCCGGGCGCTGGCTGACGGCGCCGCCGCGGTGGTCGCAATGCCGCTCGACGCCGACGATTTGGTGCGTACGATTGCCGAGGTCACCGCCGCTTAAGGCGCGACCAAGGCTATTCGTTCATCTTTACGATTGTTATAGTTGGCCTCGAGACGGATGACCGGTCGACGGTGCGGCATGCACGGTCGGCGCAGGCGAAAAAAAAGAGGGAACGACGGCAGTGAAGCGTTTGAAGCTGGCCACGGTTGCCGCGGCCATGGTGGTGGCGGGGGCGACCACCGGCGTTGCGCTGGTCGCCGCGGCCTGGGTGATCTGGTCCGGTGCCGAGGAGGTGTCCGCGGCGTGGCGGGCGTTCGAACGCGACCGCGCGCCGCGGGCGCGACTGGTCTCCGAGGTCCGCCAGGTGCTCGGCTACGGCGGCATGATCCATTTGTACAAGAACTATGTGTTGCGCCACGACCCGGCGCTGGCGGTCCGGGCCGAGCAAAAGATCGGCGCCGCCTATGCCGCGATCGACCGTTACCGCCGGCTCGACCTTGACCGCGCCGAGGAGGCGGCGCTCGACGATCTGGCGGCGATGGTGCGCGCCTATGGTGCCGGTCTTGCGACCTCGGTCCGGCTCGCCGGCGAGGGGAAGACCGCGGCCGAGATCGATACCTGGGTGAAGGTCGACGACGGTCCCGCCCTGCGGGGGCTCGAGGTGCTCGACCGGGCGATCGCAGAGCGGGCCACCGTTGCGGCGGACGACGGTGGTGACACCGCGGCGGCGCGGACCAAGACCCAGTTGCTCGGCGCGTTGTTGGCGTCGGTCGGCTATGGCGGCCTGATTCACCAGTTCAAGAACTATGTCCTGCGCCAGGATGCGTCGCGCGCGGACCGGGTCCGTACGGCGCATGATCGTGTGGTCGCGGTGCTCGCGGCCTATCGCGATCAGGGGGTGACGCGCGACGAGGCGACCGCGCTCGAGCGGATCGAGACGGTGTTCGGCACCTATCTGCGCGAACTCGCCACGGTGTCGCGGATGATCGGCGAGGGCGAAGACCCCGAGGCGATGGACGGCGAGGTACGGATCGACGACCGCCCGGCGCTCGATGCGATCACGGCCTTGGAGCTCGAGAACCAGGCGCAGGAGGCGGCGCGGGCGCGCGAGGTCGACCGCCGCCTGGATGCGATCTCCAGCCTCAGCTTCAAGCTTCTGATCGGCGCGGTGATTTGGGCGGTCGTGTTCGTCGGGGGCACGCTGTGGGTGTTCCGGTGGCTGATCCTCGGCCCGGTCGGGCGGTTGACCGACCTGATGACCCGGCTTGCCGGCGGCGACAAGAACGTGTCGGTGGACGATCTGGTCGGTCGGACCGAGCTCGGGCGGATGGCCGAGGCGGTTGCGGTGTTCAAACGGAATGCCGAGGAGGTCGAACGGCTGGAAGCCGAACAGGCGCGCACCAAGGAGGCGGCCGAGGCCGAACGTCGCGCGGTCTTGACCCAGATGGCTGACGGCTTTGAAGAGCAGGTGCGCGGGGTGGTCACCGGGGTGATGGACTCGGCGCGCGGGGTTCAGACCACCGCGCAGTCGATGTCGTCGATCGCGGAGGAGACCGAGACCGAGTCCGCGACCGTGGCCGGCGCGTCGGAGCAGGCCAATGCCAACGTCCAGACGGTGGCGGCGGCGGCGGAAGAGCTGACGGCGTCGATCCAGGAGATCAGCCGCCAGGTCAACAAGTCGCTCCAGATCGCACGCGCGGCGGTGGCCGAGGCCGAGCGGACCGACCAACGGGTGCGCAGCCTGACCGAGGCGGCGCAGAAGATCGGCGAGGTGGTCCAGCTGATCTCGCAGATCGCGGCCCAGACCAATCTGCTCGCGCTGAACGCGACGATCGAGGCGGCGCGCGCCGGCAACGCCGGCAAGGGCTTTGCGGTGGTCGCGGGCGAGGTCAAGTCCCTGGCCAATCAGACCGCGCGCGCGACCGACGACATCGCGGCCCAGGTGACCAACATCCAGGCGGTGACCGGCGACACCGCCGACGCGATCAAGCACATCGGCGCGGTGATCCACGAGGTCAACGAGATCACGACGGCGATCGCGTCGGCGGTCGAACAACAGGGGTCGGCGACCCAGGAGATCGCGCGCAACGTCCAGGAGGCGTCGGCGGGCACCGGCAACGTTTCGTCCAGCATCGTCCGGGTCAGCGACGCCGCCGGTCGTTCGAAGGAAATCGCCGGACGTCTGCTCGCGATGTCCAACAGCCTGATGGGACAATCGGATCAGCTCGGCGACAACGTCGATCGGTTCCTTTCGCGGGTGCGCAGCGGCTGACCGCCGACCGCCCCGGGCTCACCCGCCGAGCACTGCGAGCCGCCTGGCAACGGTCGCGGCGTCGAGCCCGAGATCGGCGAACAGGGCGCGGCTCACGGCGTCGAGTCGGTCGGGCGCACCGCGGGTGCGCCCGACCGACAGCGCGTCCTGGAGCGCCGACACGATCAGCCGTGCGCGGTCCTCGACCGGGCCGACGAATCGGAGCGCGCCCTCGGCGCGCCCGCGGTCCAGCGCTCGGCCAGTCGCAGGCGCCACGACGCTGGACCCGACCGCGGCGCCCGACGTACCATCCACCCTTGAGATCGCCCCAAGGGCCCCAAGGGGATGCTCGGGCGCGCGGGCGATCGCGGGCGGGGCGGCGATGATCGCAAGCTATATCCAGGCCATGATGTCGGCGTTGGTGCTGTCGGTGCTGGCGTTCGGGGCCGGCTGGGCGATCGCGTCGATCGGGGTGCAATATGTCGAGCGGCGGGCCGGGCTCGACCAGATTCGCGACCGAGTGGTGCGCTGTTCGCGACTCGAGTCCGCCCTTGAGAGTCGGCGCGACCAGCGCAAGCAGGAGAGCCGCTCGACCGAGACGACGGTCAACGGCTTGGCCAAGCGTAAGCAACTGATCTTGCGCAAGCTGCGGGAAATCCGCACTGCCGGCGACCGGCTGGTCCGGGTGATCGGCGAGGAAAGCACGGACCAGCAGCGGTTCCTCGCCTGGATCGCCAACCGCTATGTGTCGCCGATCGGACTGACCGAAAAGCGCCACGCGTTCATCGACAGCTCATGGAGCCAGCCGCAACAGGTCGAGGTTTGGGCGAAGTCGCTGGCGGAAGCGCGCAACTTGGTCGAGAAGCGCTATCCGCCGTCGTTTGGCTATTATACTCACGACCTGTCGATCCCCGGGGCCGAGGCGGGCGGTCAGGAGCACTGATCCGCCCGGCGGCCCCGGTGCGCCGCCTCGCCCTGATCCGGCCCCACGCCGTGCTCGTGACCGCTCTTGGGACCTCGCGATGTCGTTGGAACTGACGTTTGCGCTTGCGACGGGCTTCGTCGCGTTCCTCGCCTCCCTGATCCGGGCGGCGGGCGAGGTCGAGCGCACCCAGGCGCGGATCGCCAAGATTCAGGCACAGCGCGACGCGCAGGTGAAGCGGATCCGGCGTCTGGTCCAGCACATTATGGCGGTCCGCGCCGAGGCCCGTGAGTTCGAGGACCGCCGGGTCGAGTTGGAAAACGAGTGCAAGGAGGTCGAGGCGCGCTATCGCCGCGATGCCTCGATCGACCGCAAGATCTACGTTCTCGACGACCGCCGGACCCCGTCGGACCTGACCTGGGAGGCGATGGTGGTCCACACCAACTTCCTTCAGGAAAACCCGAGGGCGCGACCGGACGCGATCGAGTCCTGGGCCAACGGCCGCCGGTTCCTGATCTGGGCGCTCGACCGGAACAAGGCGATCGAAAAGCTCCAGACCCGCTATCCGGAGCGCGACGGCTACCGGATGACGGAGATCGCGGAAAAGGTCGATGAGACGGACGACGACCAGGCGGGCCAGAAGCGCTCGGCGTAACGCGTAACGCCGCTGCCCTTTGACCGATCCTGGTCGTCGCCCTGGCTCACCGATCACCGCTGGGCGAACTCGGCGCGCACCGCGTCCAACCCGGCGCGGCTGATCCGGTAGGGACCGCCGCCGCGCGAGGCCACCCAGCGCCGCCCGCGCAACCGCTTGAACACGCCGAGCGAACAGTCGGCGAGCGTCCAGCCGTCGCGGGTGACGCAATTGACTTTGACGACTTTGTTGCGCTCATCCTTTTCGACCAGGATGGCACCACCCATCGCGAGCGCGTGCAAGACGCGCTGCTCCACCTTCGAGATGTTCACGGGATATCGATCCGGGACGGTGTCGGCCACTGGCTGGTGGCCGTCCGGCTGCGCGCTGGTTACGTGCGCACCAAAGGCACACGGACGCAGTCGGTCGGCCGAACGCCGATCCCGCGGGTCGTGATCGAGTGGTCTGACCAGAAACCGCGGGGTCAGCGGCCGCGCACAATCCCTGACATAAAGGCAGCTCCGATGGCTGGACGGCGCCGCGTATACCTGAAGACCCCGCGTCGGGTCAAGCGGCGCGGCACCACGATTCGGGAGCGGTGGGGTCAGCCGCAGAGCCGGGCGTGGGGGCCGACGGCAAACAACTCGATGAAGAGCTCATCGCCCTGTCGTTGCGCATTCTACGACCGCGCGTCGGCGTCGACACACGCCGCGCGCACCAGCGGGTCTTCCGGGTCGGGCCGCGACCAGCGCACGCCGTCGAGCCGACCGTCGTCGGCGAAACGGGTTTCGGCGGTGAGATCGCCGCGGCGCCACCGCGCGCAATCGAACAGCTGGCGGACCCTGAGCTCGGGCTCCAGCCGCGTCAGCAACACGACCTCGGCCAGCACCAGGTCCGGGTGGTCGGGGTGGCGGCGCGCCGCGGCAAGGTCGACCGCGGCAAAGCGGTTGATCCGCGGCACCAGATAAGTCCACGGCCGCCACAGGCTCAAGTCGGTGTAGGTCCGGGCGACCCGTGTGTCGTCCGGCAGCGACGCCACCATGCGCTCGAACCAGCTGTAATCGTTCCACAGCACGAAGGCGAACATCGCGAACCCGGCGGCGATCGGCATCGCATAGCGCGGCAGCCGGTTGCCGGTGAGCCGGCGCACACCCCACACCAAACCGCCGGCGGCCAAGCCGACCGCAAGGGTCGCAATCAAGATGAACAGCATGACGTGAACCGGTCCTCGGTCGCGGGGGCAGGGCAGGGGCGTCAAGCAGACGGCGCGGGCGGCGCCCGCGGTCAGACCAGGGCGTGCCGCCCTTGGGCCAGCGCCGACTGCATGGTCTTGATGATCACGAAGGCGCTGCGCAGGTGGTTGCGCTCAAGGTCGGACAACAGGCCGGGCGCCATGAAGTTGTCGGGCTTCCTGCCCTCGCGGATCAGGCGCGCCTGATGGCGCAGCCGCGTCTCGGCGATCAGGTCGTAGGCGTCGAGCAAGTCGTGGCCGCCCGACGGGCTGATCACGCCGGCCTCGCGCGCCGCGATCAGCCGCTCGCGGGTGTTGACCGGGGTCAGCGCGCCTTGGAGCGCGTAGACCCGCGCCAGATCGACCACCGGCACCACGCCCGAATGCTTGAGGTCAAGGGTGTCGCGGTGGTCGCTGTCGCGGATCAACCAAAAACCGCCGAACAAGGACAACGGCGGCTGATGCTTCAACGAATTCGCGACCATGTGGGCCACGAAGATCGAGTTGGCCCGGGCCATCGCCAGCGTTTCGGTGTGGAGGTTCTCGTAAAGGGTCTCGTCGCCGGCGATCGGGCGCAAATCGAACATTACCGACGCCAGCATCTGCGCCATCGGGTTCGGCGTGCGCACCCAGCCGGCGTAATAGCTGCGCCAGGTCGCGACCGGCTGGCGCCAGCGCGGCGTCGTCGCCATCATGTCGCCCGGGCAATAGACATAGCCGCAGGCGTCGAGCCCGGCGCACACGCGCTGCGCCAGCGCGGCGAAATAGCCGTCGTGCTCGGGCCGCACCCGGTTGTCGAGGATCAGGCAGTTGTCCTGGTCCGACACCCCGGTCTGCTCCGACCGGCCCTGGCTGCCGCAGGCGAGCCACAGATAGGGCACCGGCGGCGGTCCCAGCTCGGCCTCGGCCAGATCGATCAGCCGGCGGGTCACCGCGTCGGTCACCGAGGTGACCAGGCGGCTGACCACCTGGGGTTCGGCGCCGCCGCCGACCAGCTGCGCCAGCAGCTGCGGCAGGCGCGCAGTGACCTCGGCGAGCGCCGCCGGCGTCTCCCGGCTCGCGATGTCGCCGATCAGATAGATCGCCGACAAGGATTGGTGGCGCAGGATGGTGGTGCGGGTGACGATCCCGACCAGGCGGCCGCGGTCGACCACCGGCAGGTGGCCGATCCCGCGCTCGGCCATCGCGACGAACGCGTGCAGGCCGAGCGCGCTCGGCGCCAGGCTGAACGGGTCGGGCGTCATCACCTCGCCGACCGGCACGTTGTCGTCGCACCGCTCGGCCAACACCCGGCAGGTCAGATCGCCGGTGGTCAAGATGCCGACCAGCCGGCCGTCCGCGGTGGTCACCGGCAGGGACGAGATGCCGCGGTCGCGCAGCAGACGGGCGGCCGAGCCAACGCTGGCGTCGGCGCCGATCGTCACCGGGTCGCGGGTCATGATCTCGCCGACCGGCAGGGTGGTCAGATCGACGTCGCCCGGCGTTTCGGCGCGGCCGCGTTGGGAGCGGCTGAAAAAGGTCGCGAAATCCGGATGCTCGGCGGCGAGCCCCAGGAACACCGCCTTCGACAGCGCGAGCAGACGCACGGGCGAGGTGGTGACCGCGCGGTTGGGGGCAGGCCCGTCGCGCAACAACTCGCGCGCGCCGATCAAATCGCCGCCGCCGAGCCGCAGGATCGGCACGCCGCTCGCCGAGACCATATCGACCGTGCCGTCGGCAATCACGTAGAGCGCGTCGAGTCGAGCCCCGGCCTCGAACACCGATTGACCGGCGTCGAGCCGCCGGCCCTCGAGCGCACCGATCAAGGCGTCGAGCGCGTGCCGCGGCAGGAGATCGAAGGGTTGCCGGCCGGACAGGAAACGCTCGACAGATTGTTTCTCGCCGTCCATCGTCCGCGGATCGTCTGTTAACCGTCACCCCGTCGGCCCGCCCGGTCGGCGCCCGCACGGGCGTTGCCGGGACGGCCCGGTGCCAAGCGACCTCGGGCGTAAAATCCTAGCGGCGCCGGACGCGAAAGGCGACCCGAAAACGTCGGCGGCCCGCCGCCGCCACCTTGACCTACGGCTTGACCTACGGCGGCCACAAAAAATCGCGGGCCGGCGGGGCGCCCGTCGGCGCCCCGCCGGCCCGTTGCCCGGCCGAAATTCCGTGGGTCGGCCACCGCCAGCGCCCGGTTCCCGCGCGAACGCGAAACCGACCCCCGGCGGCGGCACGACGCCTGGTTGCCTGGAACGCCGCCTCGGGTGACGCGACGGTGCCGGCTTAGTGCTCGATCGCGCCCGCGGCCCCGCGCGGGATACGGATGCTGCGCACGAGCTCCTGGATTTCCTTCGGCGGCTCCGCGGTGAGCTTGGAGACCAGAAGGGCGACCGTGAAGTTGATCAAGGCACCGATCGCGCCGAACGCCTCCGGCGCGATGCCGAGGAAGTGGTTGTCCGGGGTGTTCGGCAGCATGTTGGTCTCGGGGATGAAGAACCAGCCCTTGTAGGTGAAGATGTACAAAAGCGTCGACAACAGGCCGGCGAGCATACCGAAGATCGCGCCGATGTTGTTGACCCGCGCCCAGAAGATGCCGAGCATCAACGCCGGGAAGATCGACGATGCCGCCAAGCCGAATGCCAAGGCCACCACCTGGGCGGCAAAGCCCGGTGGGTTGAGGCCGAGCCAGGCCGCGATGCCGACCGCGACCGCCATCGAAATTCGGGCGGCGACCAACTCGGCTTTTTCGGAGATACCGCGCATGAACGTGCCCTTGAGCAAGTCATGCGAGATCGCCGACGAGATCGCCATCAACAACCCGGCCGCAGTTGACAACGCGGCAGCCAAGCCGCCCGCGGCGACCAGCGCGATCACCCAGTTGGGCAGCTGGGCGATTTCCGGGTTGGCCAGAACCATGATATCGCGGTCGACCGTCAGCTCGTTGCCCTGCCAGCCGCGCTCGGTCGCGGTCGCGGCGAAGTCGGCATCCTTGTCATTGTAGTACTGGATGCGGCCGTCGCCGTTCTTGTCGTCGTACTTGAGCAGCCCGGTGGTTTCCCAGTTGCGGAACCAGCTCGGCACCTGTTCGTACTCGATCGCTTCGGCCGACGGGCCGTTCGGATACAGGGTGTCCATCAGGTTGAGACGCGCCATCGCACCGACGCTCGGCGCCACGGTGTACAACAACGCGATGAACACGAGCGCCCAACCGGCCGACCAGCGGGCGTCCGACACCCGCGGAACCGTGAAGAAACGGATAATGACGTGCGGCAGGCCGGCGGTGCCGATCATCAACGACAAGGTATAAAGGACGATATTAAGGGTGCCACCCGCCTGCGCGGTGTATTGGGTGAACCCGAGTTCCGTGACCACTTGGTCGAGTTTGGTCAGCAACGGCACGCCGGACTCGATGTGGTTCGAGATCAGGCCGATCTGCGGCACCGGCGTTCCGGTCAACTCAAGGCTGATGAACACCGCCGGGATCGTGTACGCCGTGATCAGGACGCAGTATTGGGCGATCTGGGTGTAGGTGATCCCCTTCATGCCGCCGAGCACCGCGTACAGGAACACGACGCCGGTGCCGATCAGAAGACCGGTCGACGCCTCGACCTCGAGGAAACGCGAGAACGCCACGCCGACACCCTTCATCTGACCGATGACGTAAGTGATCGACGCGACGATCAGGCAGATCACCGCGACCACGCGGGCTGCGCTGGAATAGAACCGGTCGCCGATGAACTCGGGAACCGTGTACTTGCCGAACTTGCGCAGATAGGGCGCGAGCAGCATCGCCAAGAGCACGTAGCCGCCGGTCCAGCCCATCAGGAACACCGAGGCGTCGTAGCCGCGGAACGCGATCAAGCCCGCCATCGAAATGAACGACGCGGCCGACATCCAGTCGGCCGCGGTGGCCATACCATTGGCGATCGGGTTAACCCCGCGTCCGGCAGCGTAGAACTCCCCCGTCGAAGCGGCACGCGCCCAGAACGCAATTCCGATGTAGAGTGCGAAGGTCGCACCTACAACGATGAAAGTAAGGACTTTGAGATCCAACGTTTCCTCCTAGATTCTTCTCGTGTCTCTCAGTCTTCCTGGACGTCATACTTGCGGTCGATGCTGTTCATCATCGCAGCATAAAAGAAAATCAACACCAGAAAGACGTAGATCGACCCCTGCTGGGCGAACCAAAAACCCAGATCCGTGCCGCCAATCGGAATCCCAGCCAACAGCGGGCGCAGGAGGAGTCCAAGGCCGAACGACACAAATGCCCAGATGATGAGGCAGATCGTCACCAGCCGCAGATTGGCCTTCCAATATGCTACACCGCGTTCTTCGTCGTCAGACATAAGCACGACTCCCTTCGATCAGTGATATGGCCAGGCAACGACTTATCTGGCCCAAAAACAGGTTCCATTGCAAAGGAAATTGGCGCGGCTGGCCAAATATCTGGGCTTGACAGCGCGCGCCGCGTGGCGCTCTCCGCCGATCGGAGTACGCCGTACAGCGAGTTTTCGCCGCAAAACCGACATTGCACTGCACAATCGGCCGATCGGGGACTTCAGGTCACCATCGTGGCGACACGATTTGGTGGCTGAGCGGTCGCGGGTGTCACAATTCGGCAGCAATCGCGCGGGCGAACCCGCTTGCCGGGTCGGCAAGCCGGTCGATCACGGCGAAATGGTCGAGGCGGCCGAGCTCGAGATGGCTCACGGTCGCGCCGCCGGCGCGGCAGCGGTCGGTGAACCGACGAGCCTGGTCGATCCAGACCGGCGGCTCGCCGGCCCCGACGGCCACGGTCAGCGGCAGGCACGGGTCGGGCGGATCGGCGAGCGGGCTTTGGCGTTCAGCCTCGCGCGCGTCAAGGCCGAGTGCGCTGTTGAACGACAACGCCGGGATCGGCGCAAGGTCGTAAATGCCGCTGATCAGGACCGCGCGTTTGAGCCGGGCGGCGAGCGACCGGCCTTCGGCGGTGTCGGCCGCGGTCGCCCGGGCGATCAGCTGTGCGCCGGCGGAGTGGCCGGCGACGGTGACCCGCCGGGGGTCGCCGCCGAACGCGGCGGCGCGCGCGGCGATCACCGCGAGGCCGCGGCGGACCTGGGCGACGATCGCGCCGAGTGCGACCGCCGGACACAAGTCATAGGTCATGATCACCGCGATCGCGCCGACCGCCAGCGGCATCTCGGCGACGAAGCTGTAATCGTCCTTGTGGCGGGCGCGCCAGAACCCGCCGTGCAGAAAGACAAACATCGGTGCGCCGCCGCCGTCGGGCGCGCGCTCCGGGGCGATCAGGTCGAACCGCGACCGCGCCGACGGGCCGTAGCGCAAGGTGCGCGTCTGGGGATGGCGGCGGCGGAAGACCGCCGAGCGTTCGGTTTCGGCCGCCAGCACCGCGGCGGCGTTCGCCGCTGCGACTCGCGGGTTGTAGAGCGCTTCCAGGGGGTTGCCCCGCGCCGCGTCGCGCGGCGTGTCGACACGACCCACCGCGCCGTCGGGTCGCCCGGCGGTCACCCGAAGGTGGTGCCAGTGATCGACGGGCGCGCGGCGATCCGGGCGAACCAGTCGGCCAGGGCGGGCCCGCGGCCACGCCACTCGAGTGCGCCATGACGGAGATCAAGGTACGCGAGCGCGCAGGCGACCACCACGGCGCCGCGATCGAACGCGGTGTCGGCGGCGGGCACCAATGCGTCGAGGGCCGGCACCAGCCGGTCGATCGCGGCCAGGTGGCGGTCGATTGCGGCCGGGCTTTGGTGCGCCGCGGGCCGGCGGCGTTCGAACACCGCGCCATAGGCGGCATCGATCAGGCCGTGGCCGAGCGCGGCGCGGCGCAGGCTCGCCCAGCGTGCGGGCCCGTCGGGTGGGGTCAGCGGCGACCCCGGCAGCACGGCGTCGAGATAATCCAAGATCGCCCAGGTCTCGGCCAGGCCCCAGCCCTGGTCGGTCACCAGCGCCGGCACCTTGCCGGTCGGGTTGACCGCCTGCAGCTCGGCCGGATCGGACCACGGATCGACCCCGGTCACCTCGACCCGATCGACCGCCTGTTTTTCGTGGATCAGCACCAAGACGGCGCGGGCATAGGGCGAGGTCGGGGACACGAACAATCTCATGGCAGCTCCTCAAGCTCTTCTCGCGGTCCGGGTCGGGCCAAGGCGATCAGGGCGGCGGCCAGGATCGCGGCGGCGGTGCCGATCACCAGCGCGCCGGTCCCGATCGCGAACAGGCCGACATGATCGCCGGTGCGGGCGAACACAAAGGCGAGGCCGTAGGCACCGACCGCCTGGGCGATCGCGAACGCCGCGGTCATGGCGCTCCATGCCCGGCGGTGGCCGGCGGTCCCGGCGAGCGTCGCCGCGACGCTGTTCGCGGCGACCACCATGCCCGGGGTCAAGAGGCCGACCAGCGCGGCCGACACCATCAGGCCGGGCAGGGCCGCGGTGACCAGCGGCAGCGCGACCGCGGCACATTTCAGCGCGAGCGCGGCGACGAACGTCCGGATCACACCGAACCGGGCGGCGACCGCCGCCATCGACAGGGCGCCGACCAGCGCACCGGCGCCGAACACCGCCCAAACCAGGCCGCCCGCCGCAAGACCCCGGTCGAGGCCGCGCGCGACATAGTCGCTCAAGAACACGGTGTGCGGGATGAAGCCGATGCCGTCCGAGGCGTAGGCGATCACGCACAAGGTCAACACCAGGGCCGCGGCGGGACGGTCCGCTGCGGCGGCCGCGGCGGTCGGCGGTGCCGGCCAGGCACGCCAGGTCGCGGCGGCGAGGCCGGCCGCGACCACGCCGAGCACCCACCACGCCGCGCCGACCCCGGCCGGCAGCAGCGCCGGCACCCCGACCCCGGCGACCACGATGCCGACGCCAATGCCGGTGAACAGGCCGCCGGCAGCGGCCGCGCGCCGGTCCGGCGGCAGCGCCGCCAGCACGGTCGGTGCCGCGACCACCATCAAGACGCCGCCGGTGACCCCGGCGAGCGCCCGCCAGGCGCCGAGCCAGCCGACACCGAGGTCGGTGCCGCAGGCGGCGAGCGCGACCGCGGTGACCAGCATCGCGCCCTTCAGGCAGCGGCGCGCGCCGAGCCGTGCGGCGAGCCAGGGCGCGGCGAGCGCGCCGACCAGATAGCCGACCAGGTTGGCGGCGCCGAGCGCCGCGGCCTCGCCGCCGGTGACCCAGCCGGCCTCGACCATCGCGGGAAACAGTGGGGTGTAGGCAAAGCGGGCGAGACCGACCCCGAGCAGGGTCGCCGCGAACCCGGCCCATGTGGCCCACAGGGCCGCGCGCGTCGTCATCGGTCGCGCGGTCCGCCCGACCGTCCGGTCACCGCCGCCCGGGCGGCGATCACACCGCGCACGCGACCGGCGCCTGGCCGGCCGCGACCCGGTCGCGGCCGGCCCGTTTGGCCTGGTAGAGCGCCATGTCGGCGCGGTGGAGCAGGCGGTCGACGTCCTCGCCGGGCGCGGCCTCGGCGACCCCGATGCTGACGGTCATGAAGAAGTCCGGCCCGCCGGGCTGGTGGATCGGGGTTTCGCGGACCCGCTGGCGCAGGCGCTCCGACAGGGTCAGCGCGCCGGTCAACGCCGCGTGGGGCAGGGCGAGGACGAACTCCTCGCCGCCCAGGCGGCCGACGAAATCATGGGCCCGGACCATGTCGCGACAGACCTCGCCCAGCATCGCGAGCGCGCGGTCGCCGCCAGCGTGGCCGTGCCGGTCGTTGATCGCCTTGAAATGGTCGGCGTCGAGCATCAGGAGTGACACCGGATGACCGTGGCGCCGGGCCCGCTTCAGCTCTGCGGTCAGGCGCTCGACAAAGGAGCGGCGGTTGAAGGTCCGGGTCAGGGTGTCGACCGTCGCAAGCTCGCGCAGACGGTCATACGCCGCGATCAGCGACAGGGAGTGGACGCGCAGCTTCAGCATGTTGCGGGTGCGCGCGACCAACTCGGTCGGCTCGACCGGCTTTCTGATGAAGTCGTTGGCGCCGGCGTCGAGCGCGCTGTTCAACAGCCGGGTATCGTCCTGGGCGGTCAGGACCAGCATCGGGAAGTCGGGCTCGGTTTTGATCGCGCGCAGGCGCCGGACCAATTCGATGCCGTCGATGTCCGGGAGGGGGTAATCGACCAGGATCAGATCGAACACACTGGCGGCGGCCAAATGCTCGGCGTCGGGCGCAGTGGTGGCGTGCACCACCTCGATGTCCCCGAGGCCGAGCAGCCGGTCGATGATCTGCCGGCTCGGCTCAGGGTCCGCATCGATCACGAGCACCCGCATCAGGGTGCGCGGCGGGATCACGCCAAAGTCGAGCGCCAAGCTGTCCTCAGCGCCCTCGTCCCCGGGGTGGTCGGACTGGGTCGGCGCGCGCGCCGCCTCGGCCGCGGCGCCGCGGTCGGCGGCGCCGGCATCGGGCTCGGTCGTCCCGGTCATCTGGTCGCCCGCCATCGTTGTGCCGTCGTGTGTCCTGGCGTCGTGAGAAGGGCCGCCGAGTCCCGCTTCAAGTCCTGCCACGGTCCGGTGAGGACCGTGCAAGTCTGGGACTCATCTGCTTGGTAGCATGCGACGCCGACGGGGGAAAGGGGGTCGCCGGGGCGGACGATCGCTCGGTACTGACCCTGACCGCCCCCTGGTCGATCAGCCACTGTCGACTGGTGGTAATGATCCGGTCCAGCAATCGACGTTGCCCCGGGCCAACGCCCATATGGTCGCCATCGAACAAGATGATGTCTTTCGGGTCCGGGGTCGCGGCGGCGAGAGCCCGGGCGGCCGCGGCCGGGATCAGACGGTCGGTGCGGCCGCCGAGCACCAGGAACCGACCGTCAAGCTCGGGCAGGTGGCGGAGCGGCTGGAGCGGGGCGAGCACGAGATCGGCGAGCGCGCCGACCGCGCGGGCCGGCAAGCCCGCGGGCAGGGCCGGGTGGGCGGCGATCAGGGCGCCGAACGGGGCGCCGCCGTAGGCGAGGATGGTCCAGCCGACCCGCCGGCCGTGGGCCGCGGCGGCGACGGCCTGGGCGGCCGGGGCGGCGAGCGCGCCGAGCGAAAAGCCGAGCAGGCTCACCCGCGTCGGGTCGGCCCAGGGTTGGCCGGCAAGCCAGTCGAGCGCGGCGGCGATCTGGCCGGGGGTGGCCAGAACCTGGCGGTAGAGCTTGGGCAGGTGGGGGAGCGCGGCGGGCCCGGGCGGCAGCGGCGCGGCCAGGAACGGCCAGTCGAAGCCGGCGAGCGCATTGGGCCCGGCCTCCGGGATCGGCGCCAGGTTGGCGCGGCCGGTGCCGAGGCCGCCGAGCACCAGGATCACCGGCCAGCCGCGCGCGGGCGGCGGCCCGGCGGGCAGGCTGAGCGCGAGTCCGATCGGCCCGAGCCGGCCGCCGTCGAGCCGGAGTTCGACCAGCCGACGGCCGGGCCGGGGGTCGGGCCGGGGGTCGGGGTGGGCGAGGCTGTCGAGTACGGTCACCGGGCCCGCGGCCGCGGGCAACACCGCGCGCGGCGGCTGCGCCGCCCGCCAGGCGAGCCAGCCGACCACGGCGCCGACGGTGACAAGGACGGCGACCAGGACGATCGCGACGCCGGCCAGCGCGCGCGCGACCACGGGCCGCCGCCGGGGGGCGCCGGCGATCATGCCCGGCACCCCGGCGGTCGGGGCCGGCTGCCGTGGTGCGGCATCTGGTGGCATGTCTTTGTCTTGCGCATTTGCCCAATCAGCGTGCACATCCTTTCGGCAGTGGGGCCCGGTGGTCGCGCGCGGCGGTCGCGATCGGCGTGGGATCGCGGTTTCGCGGCGCCGCGGGCGTGCGGTGGCATGCGCCGTGCTTTACGGATCCGTCAAGCGGCGGCACTCGCCTTGAGGTTCCTTGATCTGCCAGGGACAGCCATGAAGAAAGTCGAAGCCATCATCAAGCCGTTCAAGCTCGACGAGGTGAAGGAAGCGCTTCACGAAGTCGGGATTCGCGGCATCACGGTCACCGAGGCCAAGGGATTCGGCCGGCAGAAGGGCCATACCGAGCTTTACCGCGGTGCGGAATATGTTGTCGACTTCCTGCCCAAGGTGAAGGTCGAGGTGGTGATGGACGACGCGATGGTCGAGCGTGCGGTCGAGGCGATCCAGCAGGCGGCGCACACCGGGCGGATCGGCGACGGCAAGGTGTTCATCAGCCCGATCGAGGAGGTCGTGCGCATTCGCACCGGCGAGAAGGGGGCCGACGCGATCTGACCCTGGAACAGCCGGTCCCGGAGCCCGGGGCGGTGCCGCTGCCGCGATTGCCCTCAACCCGCGGTCAAAAAAAAGGGAGCCGGTATGGCGAGGCGGTGCCAGGCCGGGCTTTCCCGATCTCGACGGTCGTGGTCGGTTCGAGTGTGTGATCTGGTTCGGTCCGGCGACGGTCGTGGTTCACCCCAGATAAAACGGAAGAAAAAGCATGTCCGATCCCAGCAAGGTTTTTGAGCTTATCAAAGAGCACGAGGTCAAGTTTGTTGACCTTCGCTTCACCGATCCGCGTGGCAAGCTTCAGCACACGGCGCAGCACGTGTCGACGATCGATGAAGACACGTTTCAGGATGGGATCATGTTCGACGGCTCGTCGATCGCCGGCTGGAAGGTGATCAACGAATCGGACATGACCTTGATGCCGGACCCGGCGACCGCGGTGATGGACCCGTTTGCGGCGCAGCCGACCCTGGCGATGTTCTGCGACGTCCACGAGCCCTCGACCGGTCAGCCGTACGAGCGCGACCCGCGGTCGATCGCGCGCGCCGCCGAGCGTTACATGGCGCAGGCCGGGATCGGCGACGCCGCATTCTTCGGTCCGGAAGCCGAGTTCTTCGTGTTCGACGACGTCCGCTTCCAAGTCGACATGAACAAGGTGTACTACGAGATCGACAGCGAAGAGGGGCCCTACGTCTCGGGCAAGGAGCTGGAAGAGGGCAACCTCGCCCACCGTCCCGCCGTCAAGGGCGGCTACTTCCCGGTGCCGCCGGTCGACAGTGCCGCCGATTTGCGCTCGGAGATGCTGAGCGTGATGTCGGACATGGGCGTGGCGGTTGAAAAGCACCACCATGAGGTGGCGCCGTCGCAGCACGAGCTCGGCATCAAGTTCGACACCCTGCTCAAGACCGCCGACAACCTGCAGATCTACAAGTATGTCGTGCTCAACGTCGCGCATGCCTACGGCAAGACCGCGACCTTCATGCCAAAGCCGGTGTACGGCGACAACGGCTCGGGCATGCACACCCACCAGTCGATCTGGAAGGGCGGCCAGCCGCTGTTTGCCGGGTCCGGCTATGCCGATCTGTCGGAACTGGCGCTGTACTACATCGGCGGCGTCATCCGGCACGCCAAGGCGTTGAACGCGTTCACCAACCCGACGACCAACAGCTACAAGCGCCTGGTCCCGGGCTTCGAGGCGCCGGTTCTGTTGGCCTATTCGGCGCGCAACCGCTCGGCGTCGTGCCGGATTCCGTACTCGGCGAGCCCGAAGGGCAAGCGGGTCGAGGTTCGGTTCCCGGACGCGACCGCGAACCCGTATCTGGCGTTCGCCGCGATGCTGATGGCCGGTCTCGACGGCATCGAGAACCGGATCCATCCGGGCGATGCGATGGACAAGAACCTGTACGACCTGCCGCCCGAGGAAGCCGCCAACATCCCGACCGTGTGTCATTCGCTGCGCGAGGCGTTGAACGCGCTGGAGGCCGACAACGCCTTCCTGCGCAAGGGCGACGTGTTCAGCGAAGACATGCTGCAGGGCTACACGGAGCTGCGCTGGGATGAGGTGACGGCGTTCGAGACCTCGCCGCACCCGATCGAGTTCAAGATGTACTACTCGGTCTGATCCTGCCTTTGGCCCCCGACCCCGCCTTTCGGGGGCCACCCCATTCGTGGGGTCGGCCCTTGGCGGGGGCGTGGGGGCAGCGCCCCCACTTTTCTCTGGCTTGCGTCCGGGCAATCACGCTATAGGGGGAGTTCCCTATGGCGCGTTTTGCCATTGTCACCTGTTTACCATTGTCACCTGTCGGTGTTTGACCCGATGTCCGCTGTCCTTCGCCTGCGACGACGACGTGTGTGCCGTCACCTGGGTTCGGGGTCGGTCGCGGATCGGGCTTTTTCGGAAGGGATGGCTCGACCCTGGTGACCGGCCTTGGTGCGGCGACCGTTTTTTTTTCGACGCGGTCGCATCGCCTGATTTGGATCGCCGGAGTTGCCGACATGGCCATCGTCCTTGAGCAACCTGACCACGCCGCTGCGATTGAAACCCTGGTCGACCGGGCGTTCGGCCCTGACCGCGTCAAAAAGGCGGTCTATCGCCTGCGTGAGGGCGTCGCGCCGGTCGATGAGCTGTGCTTCGTTTCGATCGATCACGACGGTCGGGTCGACGGCACGATCCGGTTTTGGCCGATCGCGATCGGCACCGACGAGCCGGCCCTGTTGCTGGGGCCGATCGCGGTGGCGCCCGAGCGGCGGAGCGCCGGGCTCGGGGCTTCGTTGATCCGGCATGGCTTGGCTGAGGCGGCGGCGCGCGACCACCGGGCGGTCGTGTTGGTCGGTGACGAGCCCTATTACGGTCGGTTCGGGTTTTCGGCGCGGTTGACGACGCGGCTGGCGTTGCCCGGCCCGTTCGAGCCGGCGCGGTTCCTGGGTCTCGAACTGGTGCCGGGGGCGCTCGCGGGGGCGTGCGGCAGGGTCGGGCGCGGCTGGCCGTCGCGGCGGACGGCCGACCGGGCGACGCCGGCGAGCGATTCGGCGGCCGGCGCGTTCGACGGCTTCGGCGCCTTCGGCTTTGCGGTGGCGCCCGAGGGCGTGTGAGGCGGCCTCCCGGCGGTGCTCCGGCCAAACGGAACGGTTCAGCCGGATTTCGTATTGCAGTTTCATCCAGGGCGGGTCCGCCGAAGGCCGGCGGGGAACCAATCAATCGGGTCCAGGGGGCGTCAGCCCCCAAAAGCTGGATCAAAAACGTGGTCTGTCACACTGTTCCCGAAGTCCGGTCGGATCACGGTCAGCGGCTGATTGGCCTCGGTGGTCAGCCGCATGTGAAGCATCGCAACCTCCGGGTACGTCTCAAAACTGCGGAGATTGCGCATCGCCTGGGCGCGCAGGACCGCAGCCTGGTCGGTTTGGCCGAGCTTGGCCAGCATCTCGGCATGGTAGTCGAACGCCGCGGCCGATTGCCGGTGAATGCGCTGGGCCTGCCGGAACCGGGCCGTCGCCGTGTCGACATCGTCGAGCTCCCAAGCCGACACGCCCCAGGTTGTAAACGCGGCGGCGCGCAGCGGCGGCTCCCGGGCGACCCGGGTCCGGCCGTCGACCAGCCGTCGGACGATCGCAATCGCGTCGGTGTAACGGCCCTGGTGGACGCGGGTAAACGCCAGGTTCAGCTGCGGAATCCCAAGCTCCGGCGCCAGCCCGGCCGCCTGGGTGAACCCCCGGGCGGCGTCCTCGGTCCGGTTCCCCATGAGCCGGGTCATGCCGCGCAGGTTGAGGTAGAGCGCGCGTCGAAACGCGCTCCCGGGCGTGGCCGCAAGTGCCGCCAACCGCTCGTCGATCGTGCGAACCACATCGTCCAGGGGATCGCCCTCGCGCAACGGCTCGCCCGACCCGATGACCTCGGACACCCGCTGGCGAAAGCGGTAGAGCAACGTCAGATAGGGCTCCAGCCGCTCGGCGGTCAGGAACGCCGCGTCGCTTAAAAGTCGGTCGACCGTGCGATCGCCCTTGGGCACCGAAAGCTCGAAGTCCCCGGTGACCGGCGACGAGCCGTGCATCAGAAATCGGACCTGGTCGTTGCCGTCTTCGACCAAGCCGCCGACCAGGGTGATGGTGTCGATCGAGACGGTTTTTTGGATAATCGTCGTGATCTGGTCCAGACCCATCCAATCGGCGATCAAGGAGACCAAGGTCTCGTCGTCGACCGTGCGCAAGCGAGGCGTCGTCATAAAGGATTCACTGTCGGTTATCTCTTCGATCCGGCGCATGAACACGGTCTCGACCAGCTCTTTGGTGTAACCGCGGTCCTCCATGTCGCTGCCGACTTGTAGATTCAAGGTTATGTTGTCGGCATTCAGCACCGCATCCGCGGTAAATATTCCCATAGCCAGGGCAACTGTCACCAGGATATTAAAAAAATCCATGAGAGCCTCCTGCTGATGTTGCGATCGGTCCGTCGGCGGGCGCGACCCCCGATCGATCGCCGCGCCGGTCTCAGCAGCCGAGCACCGACTGGCCTGACAGGACCACCCCGACCGTGTGGCTGTCCACCTGGCCGTGGCGGCGGCCCTCGGCAGTCCCCGTTGCCGAGGATTTGGGGGCTGGCGCCCCCAAAGGTCAGGGGGTGCCCCCTGGACCCCGCTACAGGCCGAAGTTCGGCGCTGCAGCCAAGTCTTCTCAAACCTGTAACCGAACAGACACGGCCAGGCCACCGAGCCGGCCTACGGATGAGGATCGCGCGCCGGTGCCGCCACCGGCGGCCCCGCGCGCCTGGTCGCTTTCCCGCCTCTTTGGCTATTTGGAGCCATCCGATGCGTTCGACGTTCGTCCTGCCGGCCGTCCTGGCCGCGCTGTTGCTGGTGCCCGCGCTCGCGGTCGCCGACCCGTCGGTCCAGCTTGGGCCGCGCCCGTTCTACTTGCTGAACGACCTGGAAGACGGCGCGCTCAAGAGCGCGCTCGAGCAGTGCACCGAAGGGCCGTTCACCAAGACCGACTTCTCGATCGGCCACCGCGGCGCCTGCCTGCAATTCCCCGAGCACACCCGCCAGTCCTACGTCGCGGCCGCGCGCATGGGCGCCGGCATCCTCGAGTGCGACGTCACCTTCACCCAGGACCGCCAGCTGGTGTGCCGCCACTCCCAGTGCGACCTCCACACCACGACCAACATCCTGGCGATCCCCGATCTGGCCGCCAAATGCACCCGGCCGTTCGTCCCGGCCGACCCCGAAACCGGTCGCGAGGCGTCGGCCCAGTGCTGCACCAGCGACATCACGCTCGACGAGTACAAGAGCCTGTGCGGCAAGATGGATGCGGCCGACACCTCGGCGACCACGGTCGAAGGGTATCTCGGCGGCACCGCGGCCTACCGCACCGATCTCTATGCGACCTGCGGCACCGTGATGACCCACGCCGAGAGCATCGAGCTCTTCCGCGAACTCGGCGCCAAGTTCACCCCGGAGCTGAAGTCGCCGAGCGTCGCCATGCCCTATGACGGCGACTACACCCAGGCCGCCTATGCCCAGCAGCTGATCGACGAGTACAAGGCCGCCGGCGTGCCCGCGTCCGACGTCTTTGCCCAGTCGTTCAACCTCGACGACGTGGTGTACTGGATCGCCAACGAGCCGGAGTTCGGCGCCCAGGCGGTCTACCTCGATGCGCGGGTTTATGAACAGGAGGACGGCGTCGAGACCGCGATCGCCGGCATGGGCGCGCTGAAGGCCGCCGGGGTCAACTACATCGCGCCGCCGATGTTCACCCTGGTCGCGCTCGACGACGCCGGTCGGATCGTGCCGTCGGCCTATGCCAAGGCGGCGACCGCGGCCGGGCTCGACCTGATCACCTGGACGCTCGAGCGTTCGGGCCCGCTCGCCGGCGGCGGCGGCTGGTACTTCCAGACCATCACCGACGCGATCGACACCGACGGCGACACCCTGGTTCTGCTCGACGTCCTGGCGAAAGAGGTCGGGATCAAGGGCATCTTCTCGGATTGGCCGGCGACCGTGACCTTCTACGCCAACTGCATGGGTCTTTGACCGAGGGCGGCCCGGCTTCGGTTCCGGCCCGGGGGTCATGGTCGGGCCGGCACGGCCGGCCGGTACTTGAACCGAGGGCCGGTCCGACGGTAGGGTCCGGCCGGGTCGGCCGGGGGGCGGGCGGAACCCCGCCCCCTTCGGAGTTGAGACCATGGGGACTTTGAGACCGTGGGGACTTATAAAGACCATGGCGGACCGGTCTCGACCTGGTGAACGCGTCACCCGGGCGTTGACGATGGCCATGCGGTCTCGGAGGTGACGACGGCGCGCGGCTGGCTCGTCGTGGAGTCGAATGCGCGGTGGCTCGCACTCGCAACCGACGGCCGGCCAATCGCGATCGCCGAGCTCGAAAAGATGATCGCGGACGGACGGGTCGCCGACCCGCCGACCGAGACTTATCGCAGCTTTGGATCGGTCATCGGGCCTTATTCCCGGCAGGGGCGGTTTTATCCACCTTGTACTCCGGTGCCCGATATCAACTATCATCAATTTGTTCAGAACTTGGTCGATGGGTAACGGGATCAGGTAACGGGATCACGGGCGGCGGCGGCGCGGTGGTGCGCCGTTCGGGGGTGTCCGCCTGCCTATGTTCCCTCAACCGTTCGATGATGTTACACCCGTCGTCCTGGTCCGGCGCCGAGGACTTGACGCATGCCTGCCGGTCTCCTCCTCAGGCCCCTGATGATCGCCATGCTGGCGATCACCGGCGTGGTCACGCTGACGGTGTTGGAAGCGCTCGATCGGTTCGACGCGGTCGGATCGGCGCGGATGCGCTCACGCTTTTCCGTGGTGCTCAACGAGCTTCACGCGGCGCTCGAGGCGCATCTCTCGCTCGGGCTGTCGATGCGCGCCCGGTCCGGGGTGCACGAGACGCTCGCCGCCCACGCCGCCCGCCACCCGGAGATCTTGCTGATCGAGATGTTCGACGAGAACGGCACCGTGCTGTTCAGCACCGACCCGAGCTTTGTCGGCGACCTGGTCTCGGCCGGCTGGTACCGGGCGTGGCGGCGCAGCCGGGACGGCGCCTGGTACCTGCGCGACGAGATCAGCGACACCATCGGGCGCACGCTCGAAAACAGCTTCGGCCAGCCAATCGGCGGGGTCGGGCTGACCTTCGGGCGCGAAAGCCTGGGCGACGCCTACGCGGCGGCGGCGCTCCGGCTCGGGATCGTCGCGGCGGCCGCGGTCACGGTCGCGCTGTTGGTCGCCACGGTCGGGGTCGCGGCCTTGGTCGGCCCGACCCGCCAGCATCTGGCCGCGATGACCGGGCGCACCGAGGCGATGTTCGAGACCGGCGGCGCGGTCGCGGTCAGCGAACCGCCGGCCCACGCCGACCCCAACCGCGGTGACCCGGCGACCGCGGCGCAGCTCGGGGGCGGGCGGCGGCGGATCGACCGGTTCCTCGCCGCGTGCATGCGCGGGCTCGCGGCGATCCAGGCAGCGCGTCAGACCGTCCATGACCTCGACCGGAACAGCTGATCCGATGGCACCGACCCCCGGCCGGCCGGTCCCGTCGCAGGGGCCGTCGTTTCGCTCGCTCCTGATCGCGGTCGCGGTTTTGATCGGGGCGGTGATGATCGCAGCCCAGGCGGCGGTCGCGATCTACGCCGGCACCGCGTTCCGCGAGGCGCTGGCGCCCGAGGTCCAGCGGCGCGCCGAGATCGTCGGCCGCGGCATCGCCGACCGGATCGCGTTCGCCATCGGGCTCGGCATCCCGCTCGAAGACCTGGTCGGGATGGAGACCTTCCTGGATCAGGCGCTCGACCAGACGCCGCGGCTGCGCTACCTCGCGGTGACCGACGGCGGCGGACGCATCTTGTTTGCCCGCACCCGCGGCGGCACCGACGTCGCCGCCGTGCTCGGCACCGGGCCGGAGCCGGGCTCGGGGGCCCGCGCGCGCCCCGCGGCGGCGCCGGTCGATGCCGTCGACACCGCGTTGCCGATCCGCGGCCCCAACGGTCGGGTCGGCACGCTCCATGTCGGCACCGAGCGCGATCCGGTCAACCAACACGCGGCGACCGACCCGGTGACCCTGCTCGGTCTGTTCGCGGTCGCCATGGTGATCACGATCGAAGGGCTGGGGCTGCTGCTGCTCGGGGTCTATCTGCCGCGCTGGCAGCGGGTCGCCTGGGTGATGGACCGCGCCGCGGTCGGCGATTTCACCTGGCGTCCGCCGCCCGAGGTCCGCGGTGCGGTCGGCCGGCTCAGCCGCGCGGTCGCGCTGGTGATCGCCCGGATGAGCGAGCGCCACGAAGAGCTGATCAGCGAAGCGCGGGAGATCGCCGCCGGCCAGATCGACCGCACCGTGCCGGCGCGGATCGAGGTGACCGTGCGCACCGCCTGTGCCCCGTTCCGCTTTGCCGCACCCGGCCAGGAGGCGGTGCCGGCGGTCGAGAACACGGTCCGCCTGCGCTTGGCCTTGGTCTTGTTGTTGATCGCAGCCGCGATCGCGCTGGCGGGTCTGCCGTCGCTCAGCGCCGCGTTGGCCGACGCGGGCGCGACCGCCCGCACGCCCCTGATCGCCGCGCCGGTGGCGGTCGCGGTCGCGGTCGCGGCCCTGATTGCGGCGGCGGTGCCGCTGTCGTGGTTGGTCGGCGCCGACCCGCGGCGGCTGTTCGGCGTCGGGGCCGTGGTGGCGGCGAGCGGCTGCGCGGTCGCGCCCCATGACCCGACCTTCGATGCGTTGATGCTGGCGACCGCGGCGATCGGGGCGGGCGTCGGGCTCGGGCTGCTGGCGACCCGGGTGCGGGTCGCGGCCGGCGCCGCCGCGGTCGGGGCGGTCGCGGCCCCGGTGCCGCTGATCCTGTCGGCCTCGGCAATGGCGTTGATCGCCGGGCCGGCGCTGTCCGAAAGCCTGCTGCGCTGGGGCGGCACGGCGCTGCCGTGGACCGGCGCCGCGGTGCTCGCGCTCGGCGCGGCCGCGGCCGCGCTCACCCTTTATGCCCCGGTGGTCGAGCCGGCGGCGCCGCCGGACGACCGCGAGATCGACGCCGAGATCGACGGCGACGACTGGCGGCTCGGCGCGTCCGAGCCGCCGTGCATGCCCGCGATCGCGCCGACCGCCGCCCACCGCAGCGCGTCCGACCCGGCCGGCGCCGGCGCCTGGTCGGCCCAGAATGGCCGCCGCCGGCCGCGCGGCGTCGGCCGCGCCGGCCGCGCCGGGGTCGCTGCCGGTGTTTGGCTCGGGCTCGGCGCGGCACCGCTGATCGCGCTGCTGGCGGCCGCGTTCGGCTGGCTGGTCCCGGCGAGCGCGTTCGGGGCAGGGGGGCTGCCGGCGCTGGGCGCGTTGCCGGCGATGGTGTTCGGCGCCGCGCTCGCCGCGACCGGGGTCGTGGTCGGGCTTGCGGCCGCGCCGATCGACCCGACCCGTCATCACGACCCCGGGGCCGACCCCGGGGCCGACAGCGGCGCCGATCCGGGCGGCCGGGCCGGGTCCGGCTGGTCCGGCAGCGGACCCGCGGTGGCCGGGATCGCGCTCGCCGGGGGCGGTGCGGTGGTCGCCGGATCGATCGCGACGCCGGCCGGGCTGATCGCCGGCGCGGCGGTATGCGGGATCGGCGCGGCGCTCGGCGTCGGCGCGTTCGCCGGGCCGGGCTGGCGCAGCGGCCCGGGGGCGCGGCCGCAGGTCGGCCGGATCGCCGTGGCCGCCGGCCTGAGCCTCGGCGTGCCGGTCGCAGCCCTGCTCGCCGAGGCGGTCGGGGCGCCCGCAGCGCTCGCCGCGCTCGGCGTCGCGACCGTGGTCGGCGCCCTGGTGATCGCCGGCGCCCGCGCGGTCGCGGCGATCGGCCGTCGTCGCGCGGCACCCGGCACCGGTTCCGGTTCCGGTTCCGGTTCCGACGCGGGAGCGGGAGCGGCGGCGGGGACCGTCACGACGCCCGGCGTCCACGCCGAGGGAGGTGGGCGATGATGCGTCTGACCACCCGGCTGACGGTGATCGTGCTGGTGTTCAGCGGGCTGGTCGCTGGCGGTCTGATGATCGCCGGTGCCGAGCGCGCGCGCTTGGTCGCGCGCCAGGTCGATGCCGCGATCGCGCGCGACCGCGCGACCCTGTGGAGCAAGCTGATCGAAACCCAGCACCAGCGCATGGAAGCCAAATGGTCGATGCTGTCGTCCGACCTCGGGCTGATGGACGCGTTGTCGCGCGGCTGGCCGGCGCGGGCCCGCCGCCTGATGCCGGGCCTGGTCGAGACGATCCGCGCCGCCGGGGTCGCCCGCCATGTCGAGTTGTACGATGCCGAGGGCGCGATGCTGTTCACCTCGCTCGCCGGGGTCGAGCCGACCTCGGTGGCGTCGCCGGAAACCGTCCGGCGCACCCTCGAGACCGGTGAGGTGCGGCGCGGCATCGGCAACGACACCCAGCGCCACATCCTGGTCGCGGTGATCGCCCCCTTGCGCTACGAGGGCCGGGTGGTCGGTGCGGCGACCTTCGGCCTGCCGATCGACGACGCGCTGGCCGAGCTCGGCGCCAGCACCGGCACCACCGCGATGCTGGTCAACCGGCGCAACCGCCACCTCGCCGGCGCCGGCAGCGCGATGTGGCAGCGGCTCGACCGGGCGGCCCCGATCGACCTTTCGGTCGAACGCCAGGCGGTGCGGGCCGACGGCGCCAGCTACGTCATCACCCGGGTGCCGGTGACCGCCAATCTCGCCAACCTGGTCGCCTATGTCGTGACGATCCGCGACGCCACCCTGGCCTTGCGCGAGCAGGACCGGATCGACCGGATCAGCCTTGCGATCGCCGCGATCATGCTGATCGCTTCGATGGTCGGGCTGTCGTGGTACTTGCGGCGGTCGCTGGCGCCGCTCGACGCCTCGGTGACCGCGCTCCAGGCGCTGTCGCGCGGCGAGACCCGGGTGCCGATCCTTGGCACCGACCGGCGCGACGAGATCGGTCGGATCGCCCAGGCGGTTTACCGCTATCGCCGCGACCTGGTCGCCTACACCCACATGCGGCGGTCGCGCGAACGCCAGCGCCTGCGCCTGGAAAGCTTCATCCGGCGCGAGATGACCGCGCTTGCCAACACCCTCGACGCCGCGGCGCGCGACGACATCCTGCGCGACTTGACCGAGATCGAGCGGACCAACCGCAACGGCGCGGAACTCGCGGGCGACGCAGTGCCCGAGGTCGCCGGCGGTCGGCCCGGCGGCGGCGCGGTGGTCGGTGCCGACGGCGCCGCCTTGGGCGACGACGCGCCGCAGGGCCTGACCCTGATGGCGACCGCGTTCGAAAAATTGGGTGAGCGCATCCGCGACCAGCAGCACCGGATGACCGGCCTGATCGCCGATCTGCGCGAGGCGTTGGAAACCCGCACCGCCTATCTCGCGCTCCAGCGCGAGCTCGAGACCGCGCGCCGGGTCCAGATCGGCAGCCTGCCGGCGCCCTGGCCGCCGGCCGACGATCTTGAACTCGACGGCTGCATGCTGACCGCCAACGAGGTCGGCGGCGATTTCTACGACTTCTTCCCGCTGCCGCGCGACCGGGTCGGCCTGGTGATCGCCGACGTCTCGGGCAAGGGCATTCCGGCCGCACTGTATATGAGCATCTGTCGCACCCTGATGCGGGCGGTGGCGCCGCGCTACGACCGGCCGGGGGCGTGTCTGGCCGCGCTCAACGATCTGTTGGCGAACGACAACCGCGAGAGCTTCTTCATCACCGCGATCTATGCGATCCTCGACCGCGAGTCCGGGCGGCTCAAGTTCGCCAACGCCGGCCACCACCCGCCGGTGCTGATTCGCGCCGACGCCGCGGCGGCGCAGCTGCCCCAGACCGACGGCGCGGCGCTCGCGCTCCTGCAGGACGTCGGTTACGAAGACGCGAGCATCGCGCTCGGCCCCGGCGACGCCCTGTTCCTCTACACCGACGGCATCACCGAGGCGTTCAACGCCGCGCATCAACAGTATGGCGAGGACCGGCTGCTGCGCTGTCTGACCGAGACCGGCGCCGAGACCCCGCGCACCGTCTTGAACCAGGTGGTGACCGACGTCCGGGCGTTCAGCGGCGACGCGGCGCGCTCGGACGACCTGACCTGCCTGTGCCTGCGCTACACCGGCCGCGGCCCGCAGAGCCTGGCCGATGCGCCGCCTTGACCGACAGTGGCGGTTGGGGCTGGACAGGCTGGCGCGTGCGCATCTCGGCGCTTGGTCGGGTCGGTGGATCGTGCCTCGGGCGACCGGCGATCCGGTGGTGGTCGGGCTGCGCTATCTCGGGCCGGACGATCTCGCCGCGATGCTCGCGCTGCAGGCCGCGGTGCGGGCCCGGCTCGGCCGACCGGGGCTGCTCCGCGCGGTTGCGGCCGACACCCTCGCCCGCGTGCTCGCGGGCGGCGGTTGTTGCGCCGGCGCGCTGGTCGGCGAGCTTTTGGTCGGCTACGGCGCGATCCGCTACGACGTGGCGTGGGCGGACAACCAGGGCCGGGCGATCGGGCTTGCCGACGCCGATTTCGCCGCCGTCGCCCAGACCGAAGGGTTGATCGTTGACCCGCGCCTGCGCGGCGGCGGGGTCGGTCGCCTCTTGAACGAGATGCGGCTGGTGCGGGCCCGCGCCGAGGGCCGCCACCACGCGATCGCCACGATCTCGCCCTACAATCGCGACAGTTTGACTGCCTTCGTCCCGACCGGATTGTTCGTCGAGGGACTGGCCCGTGGCAGCGGCGACGCGGCGCGCTATTACACGCATGACGATCTGGTTTGCGACGTCGCGATCGCGCAGACTTGCGACCAGCACGTGGTGCCGACCGGCGATTTCGCGCCCCAGGAGGCGCTGCTTGCCGCCGGTTTGGTCGGCGTCGCACCGGTGCTGGCGGACGGCGTCCTGTCCATGACCTATGCCCGCATCCACCGACGTCCGACCGGTGCGACCGCCGGTTGCGCCGTTCTCGATGGCGATCAGCAATAACGAACCGGCAATGATGAACCGTCAACGATGACCAGGGGCGGG
>JANQHG010000129.1 GCA_028277115.1 Azospirillaceae bacterium | reverse complement strand
TGCGCCCAATGAATCAAACAACGAGTCACCTTGTCTAGACCCACAGAGATAACCGAGTCAATTTGTCTCACTTTCAACTATGTTAGCGCCTATGGGGTGTCGGGGGGTGAAACCCCCTGACCTTGGGGGCGCCAGCCCCCAAAACCCTCGCAGCCCGCGCCGGTTTCTCGTTGGTTCCCCACCGGCCTGCGGCCACCCCGCCGCGAGGCGGGGGGAAAGTCCTCCCTCACGGCACATCTACTCTACGCAGCCACACTTGCTGCAGCGCAATGAGAAAATGTTGATTTGGCTGACAATTCCTGAACGGGTGAATCCCGTCGGCCAGGGGCCGGGGTGGTCGGGCCGTTTGATCCCGGGTGGGTCGGCCGAAGGCCGTTGGGACCCTACCGCGGCAACACCTGGCGGAACGCACGGATCTCGACCGACCGGAACAGCCCGGCCTGGCGATAGGGGTCAGCGGCGGCGAACGCCTCGGCGGCCGCGCGGTCGGCGCACGCGACGACCAACAGGCTGCCGACCGGGGTCGCGCCGTCGTCGCCGAGCAACGGTCCGGCGAGCACCACCCGCTCCCCGAACCCCTCGAGCCACGCCAGATGGGCCGGGCGGGTGCTTTGGCGCAAGGCCTGGCTATCGGCAACGTCCAGGCAGGTGAAGGTGAACAGCATCGGCGGCCTCGGAGGTGATGGTGGGCAAAAGCGCGTCGCGCGAGCCCAGAGCCGCCGCACTCATCGCGGGGCCGGCGACGATCCGACCAAGCCGCTCGACCGGACCACGTTTGTTCACCGCGTGACGCTGGGGAGCAGCATACGGTTCGCGCCGCCCGCCGATGTCCCGGTGTTCGGTCAAGGACATCGGTGGGACGGGTCGAACCGGTCGTCCGTACCTCGGTATCGAGGGCCCGCGGGGCCGGGCGGCGACGATCAGCCGTTGGCGACCAAGCGGGGCGCCTCGGCCCAGGGGGCCGCCGTCGGCGTCGTGGTCGCGGGGTCGGCGCGGTCGAAGGTCCAGGCGGTCGGGTCGGCAAACAGCGCGTGCAGCAGCGTGTTGGTCAGCGCATGGCCGGCGCGCACGCCGTGGTAATGGCCGATGATCGGGGCGCCGGCGAGGAACAGGTCGCCGATGCTGTCCAGCATCTTGTGGCGGACGAACTCGTCGGCAAAGCGAAGCCCGCCCTCGTTGACCACCCGGTCGCCGTCGATCACGATCGCGTTGTCGAGCGAGCCGCCGCGCGCGAGCCCCATGCGGCGCAGCTGCTCGACCTCATGCAGGAAGCCGAATGTGCGGGCGCGCGCGAGCTCGTCGCGGAACGCGCCGTTGGCGAGCGCGACCGACCCTTGCTGGCGGCCGATCGCGGCACTCGGGAATTCAATGTCGAACGACAGGGTCGCCGCCGGCCCCGGGGTCAGCGACGCGGTCCGGGTCTCGTCCCCGACCTCGACCGGCTTTAGGACCCGGATCACCCGGCGCGGCGCGTCCTGGGCGACCGTGCCGGCGGCATCGATCAGGAACACGAACGGTTCCGAGCTGCCGTCCATCACCGGGACCTCGGGTCCGTCGACCTCGATCACCGCGTTGTCGATCTCGCAGCCGCGCAACGCCGCCATCAGGTGTTCGACCGTGCCGACGGTGACGCCGTCGGCGGTGCCGAGCACGGTGCACAGCCGGGTGTCGACCACGCGGTTCCACAACGCGGGGATTTCGGCGCCGTTGCCCGCCCGGTCGGTGCGCCGGAACCGGATGCCGGCGTCCGCGTCCGCAGGATGGATCGTGAGCGACGCCCGCGCGCCCGAGTGCAGACCGATCCCGACGCAGTAGATCGAACGCTTCAGCGTGCGCTGACGCTGATATCCTCTCTCTCCCCGTACCATGACCATGCCCTTTCTCGTTCTCGTTGTCCCATCCCTGCCGACCGGGCCGCCCCGAACCAAGCGCGGCGACCATTCTCTATACCGCAAATTCGCCACGCCTTTGCCACAATTCCGGCCGGTCTTACCAGCTCCGCGGGGCCGCCGCCACTGCGTCGCTGGCGCCGATTGTCCGGCCCTCGGGTGCGTCGGTCTGACGCTGCCTACCAACCCAGAGGCCCGGAAACAAATCACTCTTTATTTCGGTTTGTTACGCCTTTCGGTCGAGGGCGCGGGCTGGAGGGGCGTTGTCACAGCTTGTAAAACCGGGCCGGTCGCAGGCCCCGGGGTGTCGGCCGAATTGTGGCTGTCGCATGGCGGCGCCCCGATTGAACCGCAACCCTGAGGTTAACGCCTTGCCAGGCTTCAACGCCGTCGTTCGGCCTGACGGCCGTTGTCAGGGGCGCTGCCCCCGACACCCCCGCAAGGGGGGCACCCCCCTTGACCCCCATTCATGAGCGGGGTCCAGGGGGCAACCCCTGGTCGGGAGGGGCTGACCTGGGGGCGAAGCTCCCAAACGACGGCCGGGCGACTTGACCTGTCGGTTGCTCTTCATCTATGAGATCTCGATCGGTTCGAGGGCTACGGGTCCCACGACCCTCTGTTTTGAAAGACGATTGGATTCGGTTGATGTCAAACGTACCAGTCAATCAATACGACGCTATGGCGAAATGTTACAACTTGCTGATGCTTGGCGGCTATTATGATTATCGGGCCCAGGCGCAGACCCTGGCGACCCTGGTCCCTGCCGGGGCCGAGGTGTTGGAGATCGGCGCCGGGACCGGGTTGATGCTGAGGGAGCTGGTGGCGTTGGGCTATCGGGTGACCGGGCTCGACCACACGCCGACGATGCTCGACCAAGCGCGCGATCTCTTGGGTCCCGACGTCCCGTTGGTCGAGGCCGACGTCACCGCGTTCGACCTTGGCCGGGCCTTTGACGTGGTGCTGTCGAACGGCGGGGTCTGGTACGGGGTGTGGTGGGAGGACGGACGCCACGGTTATTGCGGCCACCTGCCCGACCCGGACGCGGTCGACCGCAGCCTTGCCTGCGTCGCCCGCCACATCGCACCCCGCGGCCGGCTGATCTTGAGCCTGCAGGACGCTCACCGCGACAAGTCGATGCCGCTGCCCGAGGACGTCACCTACACCCAGCGCATCCATGACATGGACAACGGCGTGTTCGACAAGGAGTACATTTTCACCCGCAACAGCGATCACGCCCAGCTGTGTTATGAGCGCCTGACGCTCGCCTACATCGACACCGGGCGGTTCGAAGGCTGCCTTGGCGCGGCCGGACTGACGGGGCCGCGGGTGTCCGAGGACAAGCGCTACCTGGTCTTTGAGCGGGCGTGAGCAAGCACGGGATGATCAGACGTGGCTAGCAACGACGACCTGCGCCTTGTCTTCGGCGACATCGCGATCACCCTCGACCTGCCGCCGCTGGTCTGGGCGCCGACCGGGTTCGCCCGGACGATGGCGCAGCATCTGGCCGCGGTGATCGAACCCGGCGACCGGGTGCTCGAGCTCGGCCTCGGCAGCGGCGTGCTGGCGATCCTGGCGGCCAAGCTCGGCGCGGCGGCCGTGACCGGGCTCGACATCAATGACCAAGCGATCGCGACCGCGACCCGCAACTGGGCCGCCAACGGCCTCGAGCCCGCGGCGGCGGATTTCCGCCACGCCGATTTGTTCGGCGGGCTGAGTGCCGCCGATCACGGCCGGTTCGATCTGATCGTCAGCAACCCGCCGGTGCTGCCGATGCTCGACGCTGCCCCGGCCCCGCGGGCGCCGGCGAGCCGGGACGATTTCGAGATCGCCGGCCGCGACGGCCGCCGGGTGCTCGACGCGGTGATCGGCTCGGGCGGCCGGTTCGTCAAGCCGGGCGGCCGCCTGTTGACGATCGCGACCTCGTTGCAGGGGTGGCCCGAGACCGAGGCGCTGCTCGCCGCCCATTGGCAGCGGTGGGAGATCCGCCAGACGCTCGCGATGGAGCTGACCGAGGAGTGCACGCCGCCGTTCCTCGCCTATTGGCAGGACCGGACCCGTGCGGACGGTCGCCGGCGCGTCTATCGCGACGGCGACCGCTGGCTGCACGACGTCTGGTTCGTGTGCGCCCGGGACCCGATGGAGAGGAGCGACCATGCCGGATCACCCGCCTCTGATCGCCGAGACCCCGCTGGCGCTGCGGACCCATCGGGTGTTTCTGCGCCTGACCGACCTGATCGACCCGCCGGTTCACCTTAAGATCGAAAGCTACAACCCGGCCGGGTCGATCAAGCTGAAGCCGGCGGTCCGGATGATCACGGCGTTGGAGGACGAGCGCCGGCTGGCCCCCGGCAGCGAGCTGATCGAGTCCTCGTCCGGCAACCTCGGCGTCGCGCTGGCAATGGTCTCGGCCCAGCGGGGCTATCGCTTCACCTGCGTCACCGACCCGATGTCGTCGCCGGCCAACCGCAAGCTGATCGAGGCGTATGGCGGCCGGGTGATCGTGGTCACCGAGCGTGACGAAAACGACGGCTTTTTACAGACCCGGCTCCGCCTGATCCGCGACATGCTGGTGGCCAACCCGAAGCTGATCTGGCTCAACCAATACGCCAATCCGAACAATGTGCGGGCCCACGCCGAGACCACGGCGCCGGAGATTTTCACGAGCTTTCCCCGGGTCGATTGGCTGTTCGTCGGCGCCGGCACCACCGGGACCTTGATGGGGTGTCTGCGCTACGTGCGCGCGCACGCGCCGGCGACCCGGGTGGTCGCGGTCGACACCGAGGGGTCGACGACCTTCGGCGGCCCGGCCAAGCGCCGCCACATCCCGGGGCTCGGCACCAGCCGCACGCCCGAGATCACGATCCTCGACGAGATCCCGGAGGTGGTGGTGGTGCCCGAGACCGAGACCGTGTGGATGTGCCACCGATACGCGCGCCGGGGCCTTTTGTTCGGCGGCTCGACCGGCACGGTGCTCGCCGGGGTCGACCGCTATGGCGCGGAGATCGCGGCGGACGCGGTGGTGGTCGCGGTGTCGGCCGATCTCGGGGAGCGCTATCTCGACACCGTCTACGACCCCGACTGGATCGCTGACCATTTCGGCCAGAGCTTCCATGACCAGCTGTACCGTCACCCCGAGGACCACCTGTGACCCCGACCGACCCCGCGCAACCAAGCTTTGCGATCGTCACCGGCAAGACCGTGCACGAGATCATCTTCGCCGACGTTCCGGGCGTGGTGCGGCGCGTCGAGGCGGCCTATCTCGCCCACCACCGCGGGCAGACGATCAACCCCGACAGCTATTTCCTGCGTTTTCCGGACACCCCGTCGGCCCGGATCATCGCGCTGCCGGCGCATCTTGCGGGCACCGCCGACGCGGGCGCGAGCGCGAGCGACGCCGCTCCGGCCGGTCTTTCGGGCATCAAATGGATCGCGAGCTATCCGGACAATCTCGCGCTCGGCATCCCGCGGGCGTCGGCGGTGTTGATCCTGAACGACGGCCGCACCGGCTACCCGTTCGCGTGCCTTGAGGCCAGCATCATCAGCGCGGCGCGCACCGCCGCCTCGGCGGCGAGCGGCGCCCGCCACCTCAACCACGGCCGCACCGCGGCCGACACGCTCGCGATCATCGGCACCGGCCTGATCGCGCGCTTCGTCGTGACCTTTTTGATCAACACCGGCTGGCGGATCGGCCGGATCGTGCTTTACGACCGCGCCCCCGACTATGCGGCGGCGTTCCAGCGCCGCCTGGCGGCGGACCACGGGCTGGCGGCGACGGTGGCACCGTCCGACGACGCGACGGTCCGCCAGAGCGACCTGATCGTTCTGACCACCACGGCCGGCGTCCCCTACCTGACCGACCCGGCGGCGTTCGCCCATGCGCCGCTGGTCTTGAACATCTCGCTGCGCGATCTCGGCGCCGAGGTCATCCTGGGCGCCCACAATGTGGTCGATGACGTCGATCACTGCCTGAAGGCCAACACCTCGCCGCATCTGGCCGAACAGAAAACCGGCAATCGAGACTTCATCTTCGGCACGTTGCCGGCGATTCTGGACGGCGGTCCGGTCCCCGATCGCAGCAAACCGGTGGTGTTTTCACCGTTCGGCATGGGCATCCTCGACCTTGCGGTCGGCCAGTTCGTGTACGACGCGGCGCATGCGGCCGGCGCGGTGATCGATGTTCCGGATTTCTTCTGCGAGATGCAACGCCTTTAGCCGCGGTCGGCACCGCCGCCGAGCCGTGCACGGTCGCCGATTGCGGTCCGAGCAGGCGATCGCCCCATGGCGATCGCCAGATGATGAGGGGAGTCTTGAGGGTCCAGGGGGGCACCCCCTGGTCGGGGGGTGCCCCCCCTGACCTTGGGGCCTTGCCCCCAAACCCTCGCGGCAAGCGTCACCCCACCGCTACGCGGTGCCGGTCGATCGCATCCACGAACCGCTGAAACAAATAATGGCTGTCGTGCGGCCCCGGCGACGCCTCCGGGTGGTACTGCACCGAAAACACCGGCCGGTCCTCAACCGCGAGGCCTTCGTTGCTGCCGTCGAACAGCGAGACGTGCGACGGCGCGACCCCGGCCGGCAACGACGCGGTCACGACCTCGAAGCCGTGGTTCTGGCTGGTGATCTCGACCCGGCCGGTCGCCAGGTCCTTGACCGGGTGATTGGCGCCGCGGTGGCCGCGCGCCATCTTGGTGGTGGTCGCGCCGAGCGCCAACGCGAGCAGTTGGTGGCCGAGACAAATGCCGAAAATCGGCAGACCGCGGTCGAGCAAGCCCCGGAGCGTCGGGATCGCATATTGCCCGGTCGCCGCCGGGTCGCCCGGGCCGTTCGCCAGAAAGATGCCGTCGGGCCGGTGCTGCAGCACCTCGTCGGCGGTCGCGGTCGCCGGCACCACGGTGACCGCGCAGCCAGCCGAGGCGAGCGAGCGCAGGATGTTGCGCTTGGCGCCGTAATCGATCGCGACGACGTGGCGCGTCGGCGCGTCGAGCCGGCCGTGGCCGCCGGCAAGCGACCAGCGGGTCTCGTCCCAGCGATAGGCTTGGCGGCAGCTGACCTCGCCCGCCAGGTCCATGCCCTCGAGCCCCGGCCAGCCCGCGGCCAGCCCGTGCAGCCAGGCCAGGTCGAACCGGCCGCCCGGGTGGTGGCAGACCGTGCCGCTCGGCGCGCCGCCCTCGCGAATCCGCCGGGTCAACCGCCGGGTGTCGACCCCGGCCAGCCCGACCAGGCCATGGCTCCCGAGCCAGGCGTCGAGATGGCGGGTGGCGCGCCAATTCGACGATTCGGTGATGCCGGCGCGCAACACGACGCCGCGCGCCGCCGGGGTCAACGCCTCGATATCGTCGAGGTTGGTGCCGACATTGCCGATATGCGGAAAGGTGAAGGTGATGATCTGGCCGGCATAGCTCGGGTCGGTCAGGATCTCCTGGTACCCGGTGATCGAGGTGTTGAAGCAGACCTCGCCGACCGCATGGCCGGGGGCACCGAGGCCGCGGCCCCAAAACACCGTGCCGTCGGCCAAGACCAAGACACCGGTCGCGCCGTCGGACGGCGCGGTGTCCGACAGCTCGGCCGCGGCGGCCGGGTCACGCGCATGGTCGCTCATCGTTCGAGGGCTTCCCAAACCAACCAATTGTCGTCATATGGTCACCATGCGGCGACGCCCGCCCTTTTTGGGCCGGCAATGCCGATATGGCGTGCCGCGCCGGGCCGGGTCAACCGCCGGCGGCGATTTTGTGACGGACCGAGCGGCCGGAGCGTGCGCACGCGCGCCTGCCGGGACCGGGCTCGGCAGACCAGACGGACGGCGAGCCATGCTGCGAACCCGCCTCAACGACGGCCTCAAAGAGGCGTTGCGTGCCAAAGACCAGCGCACGGTCAGCACGTTGCGCCTGATCCTGGCCGCGCTCAAGGACCGCGACATCGCCGCGCGCGGCCGCGGCGAGACCGACGGCATCGACGACGCCGAAATCCTCGCGATGATGCGCACGATGATCAAGCAGCGGCGCGAGGCGATCGCTCTTTATGAGCAGGGCGGCCGGCTCGAGTTGGCCGAGCAGGAGGCCGAGGAGATCGGCGTGATCGAGCGGTTCATGCCGCGTCAGCTCGATGATGGCGAGACCGCGGCCGCGGTCGAACAGGTGATCGCCGACCTTGGTGCCAACTGCATCCGCGACATGGGCCGCTGCATGACCGAACTGCGCAGCCGCTACCCCGACCGCATGGACTTCTCGAAGGCGAGCGGCCTGGTCAAGCGCGCGCTCGGCTGACCCTTTTTTTTAGCCCTGGCGCGCCGGCATGGCCTTTCCGCCGTCCTTCCTCGACGAGCTGCGGGGGCGGGTTGCGCTGTCCGCGATCGTCGGCCGGCGGCTCAAGCTCGTGCGCGCGGGGCGCGAGCACAAGGCGTGCTGCCCGTTCCACGCCGAAAAGACCCCGAGCTTTACGGTCAACGACGCCAAGGGGTTCTACCACTGCTTCGGCTGCGGCGCCCACGGCGACGTGATCGGCTTCGTGATGCGCCACGACCATCTCGACTTCGTCGAAGCGGTCGAGTTGCTCGCGGCCGAGGCCGGGCTCGCGGTGCCGCGGCCGAGCGCCGACGACCGCAAGCGCGCCGCCCGCGACCAGCAGCTCCACGAGGCGCTCGAGGCAGCCGCGGCCTGGTTCGAGGCGCGCCTGGCCGCCGCCGACGGCGCCGAGGCGCGCGCCTACCTCGACCGCCGCGGGGTCGAGGCCGGTGCGATCGCGAGCTTCCGGCTCGGCTACGCCCCGGCCGACGGCGGGGCGTTGCGCCGCCACCTGCTCGGCGCCGGGTTCGGCGAGGCCGACCTGATCGAGGCCGGCCTGTTGCGCAAGCCCGAGCGCGCGCGCGCCGCGTACGCCTTCTTCCGCGACCGGGTGATCTTCCCGGTGACCGACCGCCGCGGCCGGGTGATCGGGTTCGGCGGCCGGCTGCTCGCCGGCGACGGCCCAAAATACATCAACTCGCCGGACAGCCCGCTGTTCCAAAAGGGCCGAATGCTCTACGGCCTGGCGCGCGCCCGCACCGCGGTCGCCGATGGCGCGCCGGTGGTGCTGGTCGAAGGCTACATGGACGTGATCGCGCTGGTCGGGGCCGGGTTCGCGGGCGCGGTGGCGCCGCTCGGCACCGCGGTGACCGAGCATCAGCTGGACGCCTTGTGGCGGCTCGGCGCGGGCGAGGCGGCGCCGGTGTTGTGCTTCGACGGCGACGCCGCCGGCCGCCGCGCCGCCACGCGCGCGGCCGAACGCGTGCTGCCTCTGGTCGCGCCCGACCGCACCGTCACCTTCGCGTTCCTGCCCGAAGGCGAGGACCCGGACAGTCTGGTGCGCGGCCAGGGCGTTGCGGCAATGCGCGCGGTCCTGGAGGCGGCGCGGCCGCTGGTCGATCTGGTCTGGGAGCTCGCGAGCGCGGGCCGGCCGCTCGACACCCCGGAAGCGCGCGCCGGGCTCGAGGCCGCGGTCGAAGCGCGCTGCCGCGAGATCGCCGACCGCAGCGTTCAGGCGCACTATCGCCGCGCCCTGCGCGAGCGGGTCTATGCCCTGTTCGCGCCGCAGCGCCGCGCGCGGACACCGTTGCCGCCGCGCGCCGGCCGCCCGGGCCCGCCGCGGCCCGACAGCTGGCGCGCGATGGGCCTGGCCGAACCGGGCGAGCCGTGGCCGCACCGGCGGACCCGCCCGCCGTCCCGGCAACAGATCCGCGACTGCCTGATCACGGCGGCGATCATCACCCATCCGCGTCTGGTCGAAGAGTTCGAGGAACAGCTCGCGGCCGCCACCCTCGCCCCGCCGCTTGATGCCTTGGTGGCCGCGGTGCTCGACCTGGTCGCCGCCGACCCGGACGTGGACGCCGAGGCTCTGGTGCCGGCGTTGGCCGCGCGCGGGTTTGCCGACGAGATCGCGCGGGTGACCGACCGCGCCGCCGCCCTTGGGGTGCGATGCCTGGTGCCGCCGACCGCGAACGGGGACGAGGCGCGCCAATGGCTGGCCGGCGTGTTCACCGCCGAAGGCGAGGCCCAGGTCCGCGCCGAATTCACCGCGACCGCCCGGGCGCTGCAACAGGACACGCCGTCGTCCGACCTGCTCGCACGCTATGACGCCTTGTCTCAGGCGCTCGATCAGCCGGGTGAAGACGACGGCTGACCCGATCGGCGCGCAGGCCGCGCCGACGCCTCGGCCATTTCCCGGTCGTAGGTCCGGATGTGGATGGCAAGCCAGTCTTCCAGGAATCTGGCGGCCTCGGCGCTGTCGACCCCGGCCGCCCGCCGTTCGTCGTCGAACAACGCGATGAATTGTTCCAGCAGTCCTTGGAGCCGGCGATGGTCGGCGCAATGCGCCGCCGCGTCCGCTGCCGGCAGATCGATCCGCGCCATCGCCTGCTCTTCGCCGGCGAAATGGGCGGCGGCCACCCCGTGGAGCAGGATCGCCCGTTCCTGTATCACCGCCGCCGGTTTGCCGGCCTTGAGATCGGCGCCGAGGCGTTCGACCAGAACCAACAGCGCCCGATGCTCGTCGTCGGCGACCGCATGGCCAACGCACAGGTTCTCGGGGAGCGCGGTCATTGACGGTCTCCTTGACTTCTCGTACCGAATGCGACTATACAGATCATTTTTACGCTGCGCGAGCCTGGATCCGCCGTCTTGACTCTTCCCGCCCCGATCACATGCCACCGATGACCGCACCCGTTTCGTTCAACCAGCCCTATCCGTCCCGCCGGGGTCCGTTGATGGCGGGCAATGTGGTGGCGACCTCGCAGCCGCTGGCCGCCCAGGCCGGGCTCGAGATGCTGCGCCGCGGCGGCACCGCGGTCGATGCCGGGATCGCGGCGGCGATGGTCCTGACCGTGGTCGAGCCGACCGCCAACGGGCTCGGCAGCGATGCCTTTGCGATCTATTGGGACGGCACCCGCTTGCACGGGCTCAACGCCTCGGGCCGGGCGCCGCGGGCGTGGACGCCGGCGCGCTTTGCCGGGCGGTCGGCGATGCCGCGCGCGGGCTGGGACAGCGTCACCGTGCCGGGCGCGGTGTCGGCGTGGGTGGCGTTGTCCGACGCGTTCGGCCGCCTGCCGTTCGCCACCCTGGCCGGACCGGCGATCGGGTACGCGCGCGACGGCTTTGCGGTGACCCCGATGATCGCCCATGCCTGGGCCGAGGGGGCGGCGCGGCTCGGCGACCAGCCGGAGTTTGCCCGCACCTTTTTGCCCGACGGCCGGCCGCCGCGGCCGGGCGAGCGGTTCCGCTGCCCGGCGCTCGCCGACAGTCTGGAGGCGATCGCGACCAGCCGCGGCGACGCCTTTTACCGCGGCGCGCTCGCCGAGCGCATGGTCCGCGCGGCGGCCGCGGCCGGCGGCGCCTTGTCCGCCGACGACCTTGCCGACCATCAGCCGAGTTGGTGCGGCACGCTCGCGATCGACTATCGCGGGGTGACGCTCCACGAGATTCCGCCGAACGGCCAGGGGATCGCGGCGCTGATCGGGCTCGGCCTGCTCCGCCACCACGACGTGACCGCGCACGGGCCCGACGGCGCGGCGGGCATTCACCTCCAGATCGAGGCGATGAAGCTCGCGTTTGCGGACCTTTACCGCACCGTCGCCGACCCGGCGGCGATGACCGTGACCCCGGAGGCGTTGCTTGACCCCGCCTATCTGGCCGAGCGGGCGCGCTTGATCGACCCGGACCGCGCTGGCACCCCGGCGCCGGGCGCCCCCGGCTCCTCGGACACCGTCTATCTCGCCGCGGCCGACGGGGCCGGGCGGATGCTGTCGTACATCCAGTCGAACTTCGACGGTTTCGGCTCGGGCGTGGTGGTGCCGGGCACCGGGATCAGCCTGCAGAACCGCGGCGCCGGCTTCTCGCTCGACCCCGACCACCCGAACCTGGTCGGCCCGGGCAAGCGGCCGTTCCACACCATCCTGCCCGGGTTCCTGGTCGAGGGCACGACGCCGCGGCTGGCGTTCGGGGTGATGGGCGGCCAGATGCAGACGCAAGGCCATGTCCAGATGGTGGTGCGCTTGGTCGACCATGGCCAGAACCCGCAAGCCGCGAGCGACGCGCCGCGCTGGCGGGTGCTGCCGGACGGCGAGGTGGTGGTCGAACCCGGTCTGCCGCCGGCGACGGTCGAGGGTTTGCAGGCGCTTGGTCACCGCGTCAGCGTCCGCCCGCTCGAGGCGGCGTTCGGCTTCGGCGGCGCCCAGTTGGTCTGGCGCCTCGACGACGGCGGCTACTGCTGCGGCTCCGACCACCGAAAGGACGGGTGTGCGGTCGGGTTTTAGGGGGGTGTCGAGCCGCAATCGCGGGCAGCGCCGGGGCGTGCCGCTGCGTAATACCAAATCCGATTGTTTGGTTCCGGTTATCCACGCCTGAGGACGCTGTTCACCGATCCTGTTGGGGCGATCGGCCGGCGTGCTCCGACCAAACGGAACGGTTCAATCGGATTTCGTATAAGTTGTCAAATCGACAACTCGCAGGTACATCAGGAGTTCGAATCAAATCAAAACGTCCCGCAATAGAACTTTGTCACTGACTTTCCACAGCTATATTGCCATCCAGAGCTGCGGCAAGGATCTTCCTTGCCATGCCCGAATCGTACCGCATGTCGCCCGCCCGGTTCATTTGGTCGGCCAAACGCGGTCCCCCCCACGGAACGCAGGCCGATGTTCCGTCCGCGGCTTGTTGCTGCAACCCCGCGCTTGCGTCGTCGCGGCGCATGACCTAAGCGGAGGGCTTGCCGGGGGCACGCCCGGCGCGCCGCCGTCCGGGTTTTTGGGAGCCGCCGTCGATGTACGAGGTCGTGACCACGATCCTCGCTTTTTTCGTGACGCTGGCGCTCGTCTCGGTGCTGCTCGAAAAGCGCAATCTGTTGGCGGCGATCGTCGTGTTCGCGCTCGGTGCGCTGCTGTTCATGATCCCGATCGTCTACGGCGCCGGCTTGCTCTACGCCGTGTTGCTCTATGTCTCGGGCGGCGCGCTGATTGCCTATGCCGTGGTGTCTTCGGTCACCCGGCTGCGCGCCGACGCGATCAAGCGCAAGCGCGCGATGGAGAGGCTGGCGTCGCAGGTGCGGATCGACGAAGCGCGCGAAGAGATGCGGCGCGACGCCCTCCGAACCGCCGCCCAGTCGGCGCGCGCCGCCGTGCGCTGGCCCGGACGGATCGCCGCCTCGGCCGGCCGCGCGATCACTGACCATGTCCGTCTCGCCCGCGCCGACGCCGCCGAACGACGCCGCGACCGGGAGCTGCCCGCCGCCGAAACGCCCTGCCAGGCCGCGCCGGATCAGGCGACGTTGGACCGAGCGTACCGCGACGAGGCGGACGATCGCTCGGTCGCGGCCGCGACCCGGGCGCTTGCCGGCAGCCGGCCCCGACGCCCGCGATCGCCCGGCGTCGCCGCGTCGCCGTCGGCGCCGACAGCCGCAGCGCCCCCCGATACACCCGAGCCGCCGATCGCCCCGCGGCCGCAAACGCCCGCGCCGCGGCTCACGCCGCCGCCCGCGGCCCCGCCGCCGGCACGGCCGACGGTCCTGCCGCCGCCCCCGGGCGTGCGGCCGCCACCGAGACCCGCACCCGCAGGCCCGGTCCGAGCAACACCGACGGCGCCACCACCGCCCTCGACGCAGCCGCCGATCCCGATGCCCCCGCCGGCCCCGCCGCCGTCACCACCGCCGCCCCGACCAAGCGGCACCGGTGCCAGCCTCGCGCGGCTTGCTCGCCGGCGTCGGCCACCGACCTGACGGGGCCGCCCCGACGCTTCAGGGCGCGAGCGCCGCCGGCTCGCGTTCGCGCGCCGCCTGAACCACCGCCTCGGTGGGCGCGAGGAAGCGGCGCAGCGCGCGCAACCGGCGCTTGCTGAGGCCGCGTTGGCCGAGCGCGGTCACGAAGGTCTGGACCCCGCCCGCAGCGCGCACGCAGTCAAGCGCCCGACGGCGCGCCCGCTGGCTCGCCGCGCCCCGGGTGATCACCCGCGAATGCACAAGGTCGAACAACGCGATCACCTGATCGATCGGGTCGGGCCGTTGGCGCGCCACCGCCTCGAACAGCCGCGCGCGTTCGATCAGTCCGGTGCACAGATGGTCGAGCGTATCGCAGAGCCGGCCGGCGATATCGGCCGGGAACGCGATGCCCTCGATCTCCGCCTGCCAACGCGCAATCAGCTTGACATGGACCCGCGCCTGGTTGCCGTCGACCTCGATCAGGCGGCGCTGTTCGAACTCGGCCCCAAGCCGCGCCACGAGATGCATGCCGATCCGCCGGCGGTTCATCTCACCCGACAGATCCCGTACCAACTCAACCAGATAATCGATCGCTTCGACCGGGTCGGTCAGCTCGGCCAGCCGGCGGCCCAACATCTCCGGACGCAACAGGCGCTCCGAGCGTTCGTCGAGCGCGAGCCGGATCTGGTCGATTGCCGCGACCAACGGCGGCGGTTGCCCCGCCGCCGCCGCGGCGTGACCCGGCTCCGCGGCGGCCGGCAACGCCGCCGCCTCGTCGAGCAAGGTCGCGACCTCGGCAATCGCCTTGGCCTCGCGCTGCGGTTCGGTGCCCTCGACCTCGGCGAACGGACGCCGGCTCGCGACCTCGCGGGCAATCCGTTCAAGGATCACGGTCGCCGCCCGGGGCAGGCACCCGCTCGCCAGCAGGCGCAGACTGCGTTCGAGCTCCGGCGCCAGATCGCCATCATCCCTGCTGGCGGCGCCCCGCCCGACCCCGAGCAAATCGAACAGCGCCGCGACCAGCGCGACCTGCGGCCGGCGGCCTGAGCCCGCGGGGTCTTCGGCCTCACCCGGCGGGCCGCCGCCGACGGCGAGCCGGTCGGCGAACGCCGCGGCCGGTTGGTGGCGCGCCTCAAGCAACGTGACCAGCATGCCGCGGCACCGACAGGCCTCGGCGAACCACACGTCGAGTTCGGCGACATCCTCGGCTGACGGGCTGCGCGGCGCCATCAGCGCCATCACCGCCTCGATCTTTTCCGCCCAGGTGCCGGCGTGATAAAGCCGCTCGGCGACCAGCATGCGCATCCGGCGCAGATCGCGGTCGACCGCGGCGCGCAGGTCGGCAAAGCCGCCCTCGACCTGCGGCAACCGCGCGGTGTCGGCGCTCAGCCGCTCGCGCGCCGCATCCATCACCGCGAAAATCTGCTTGACCAGCGCCGGCGCGCCGACCAAGCGCGCACCCGGGTGCGCCATCGCCGCGTGCTGGACCGCGGCCTGCAACACGGTGCCGGCCTCGAACAGCGCATCGACATGAGATTGGCAATGAAGAAGTTCGATCGCGGTCAGCACCCGGCTGTCGAAGTAACCGCGAAGCGCATCACCGATCAATCCAGTCGCCACGGGCCCGTAAAAATCGTCGGGTTCGCCGCACACGATCACCGACGCCTTCGCGCCCACCCCGCCCCCGCCGCTCTGCGACAGGCCGCCCGGCCCGGCGGAGCGTCGGTCCGCAGTGGTTCTTCGTTCGAACCGGCGCACCGGCGTTTCTTCGAACCGTCCGGTCCGATCGTCGAGCCGGCACTCGATCACCCGGACCGCGGCATAATCGCCGACCTCGGACAGTCGTCGCGCATCGTCGATCGCCGCGTTACGGTCGCTGGTCGCCTGGTGCAGCTTCCAGGTCCCCCGGGTCAAGACCAGGATTTCATAGTGCCGATGGTCGGGCATGGCCATTCACATGGGTTTTGCTATAATGGCAACTTGAAGCGGTTAAACACTCCCTAACGCGGCGGCGCGGCAGGCGCGGTCCGGCGTGTGCCCCGGGCCAGGGCGGTGATGCCAAAGTAAGCGAACGCCCCCACTGCCAGAAAGCCCCATTGCCAGAAAGCCCCATTGCCAGAAAGCCCCACCGCCAGAAAGACTGTCGGGCGCGATGTGACAGTAAGTTGATGGCCCTGGTCGGCGGCTTCAACGCTTTCCAGCTCGCCATCGGTCGGTTGCGCGACCGGTCTCGGCGCACCGGCCGGCCCGACACGACCTTGACCCCGACCGAGCGTCATAGTTGCACCGAGGGCACGTGTGCGCGCCGAGTTGCCGCGGCGGCCAAGCAATCTTCATACCGACACCCGGTCTGCTGGTAGGGTCGAACGACATGGCAAATCCCCTGACCGCGGCCGGTGGTCGAGCGGCGCAGCCCATGATGCGGCGCGTCGGCAGCGTTGGGATCGGACCGGTGCGTGCGGTGCCGGGCGCACGGACGACCGCTCGCCCGCCCGGCTGGTGCCGGTCCTGCCGACCTTGACATGCGGGACGTGGCTCCCGCTTTCCGCCTTGCCCTCCAGCGCACGCCCGCGCGCCGAGGAGACCGATGCCATGATCCCGTTCCCCGCGCCCCCGATCTTCGGTCGCCGCCGTGCCATCGCCCTTGCCGCCGGGCTCGCCGTCCTGACCGCGTCGATCTGGACCGGGCCCGCCCCGGCGCAGGACGCCGCCGCCCCCGCGGCACCGGCGATCGGCGGTCTGCGCGGCGGCGCCTATCGCCAGGTGATCGAGGAGGCGACCGAGCGGCTGCGGACCGAGCGGCGGCGCGGCGATGCGGCCGACCGCGGCGCGACCTTGGACGCGCTGGTGGTGCGCAGCGCCGCCCTTCAGGCCTCCGGTTTCCTGCCGAGCGCGATCGCCGACCTGCGCGGTGCTCGAGCGCTCGCCGACAGGCTCGGCGACGAGCGCCAGCGCGCGGCGCTGACCAGCCGGCTCGGCGAGGCCTATCTCGCGGCCAACCGGATCCGGCAGGCGGCCGAGGCGTTGACCGAGGGTCTCGCGCTCGCGCGGGCCGCCGGGTATCGCGACCTTGAGGCGGCGACCCTCAACACGCTCGGCAACCTGTACGCCAAGTCCACCGAGGTCGACGCGCTCGATTACTACGACGAGGCGATCGGGCTGGCGACCGCGGTCGGCGACCGCGGCTTGGCCGCCGGGGCGCGGCTCAACGCGGCCCGGCTCGAGATCGACCGCGGCCGCACCGCCGCCGCCGAGGTGCGGATCGATCGGGCGTTCGCCGATCTCGACCGGCTGCCGCTCGGCGTCCACCAGGCGCGCCAGTATCTGTGGGCCGGTAACCTGCTCCACGACCTGAGCTGGCGCGCCGCGCGCCCGGCGACCGCGGCCACCCTGCGCCGGCTCGCCGCCCGCTCGTTCGAGCGCGCGGCCGAACTTTCCCGGACCTTGCGGACGCCGCGGATCTTGAGCAACGCGCTCGGCCATCTCGGCCAGATCGCCGAGGACGAGGGGCGCTTGGGCGACGCCGTGGTGCTGACCCGCCAAGCGCTGTTCCAAGCGGGCGCGGCCGACGCCCCCGACCGCGCCTATCTTTGGCACGCGCGGCTGGCGCGGCTTTATCTGCGCGACGGCGACATGCCGCGCGCGATCGCGTCCTATCGCGACTCGCTCGAGACCCTGGACGGCATCCGCCGCGATTTCCCGGTGATCGACCCGCGCACCGGCAAATCGACCCTGCGCGAAAAGCTCGGGCCGATCTATCAGGGGTTGGCCGACCTTTATCTCCGTCGCGCTGCCGCGGCGCGCGACGACCGTGCGGCCGAGCGCGACCGCCGCGCCGCGCGCGCGGTGATCGAGCGGTTCAAGTCGGCCGAGCTTGAGGAGTATTTCCAAGACGATTGCGCCGCGACCCTGGTCGGGGACACGCGCCCGGTCGATGAGGTGGCCGAGGATGCGGTGGTTTTGTACCCGATCCTGCTCACGGACCGGGTCGAACTGTTGGTCAGCCACCGCGGCCGGATCGAGCAGATCACGGTGCCCCGGGCGCCGGCGGCGTTGACCGACGCGGTGCGCCGGCTGCGCCAGGGCCTTGCGAGCTACGAGATCGCCGCCGAGCCGGCCGAGGGCCGGGTGCTCTACGACTGGCTGGTCCGGCCGATCGAGCCGGTGCTGGCGCGCGCGCGCGCGGCCACGCTGGTGTTCGTGCCCGACGGTGCGTTGCGCTCGGTGCCGCTCGGCGTCGCCCACGACGGCGAGCGTTTTTTGGCCGAACGCCTCGCGGTCGCGACCGCGCCCGGGGTCACCCTGGTCAGCAGCGGCACCGGCCCGGCGCCCGAGCGCGGCGCGCCCGACGTGCTGCTCGCCGGGCTGACCGAGGGGGTGCAGGGCTTCCCGCCGCTCCCGGGGGTCCAGGGCGAGTTGGCGGCGCTGGCCGAGATCGTCGGCGGCACGGTTCTGATCGACGGCACGTTCACGGCGGACACGCTGCGCCGGCAGGTCCGGCGCGACGCCTACCGGATCGTGCACCTCGCCTCGCACGGGGTGTTCGCCGGCGAGGGGCGCAACAGCTTCATCCTGACCCACGACGGCCGGCTCGACATGGACCAGCTCGAGGCGTTGCTCAAGTTCGGCCGGCCGGACGGCGAACCGATCGATCTCTTGACCCTGAGCGCCTGCGAGACCGCGGCCGGCGACGACCGCGCGGCCTTGGGCCTGGCCGGGATCGCGGTCAAAGCGGGGGTGCGCAGCGTGCTGGCGTCGTTATGGCAGATCAGCGACGATGCGACCGCGGCCCTGATCACCGAGTTTTATCGCAACCTCGCCGACCCGGCGGTGTCGAAGGCGGTCGCGCTCCAGCGCGCCCAAGCGACCCTGATCGAAAGTGGCGAGTTCAGCCACCCGAGCTTCTGGTCGCCGTTCCTTCTGATCGGCGACTGGACGTAAGGTCACGGGCCAGGACGAACAGACCCTCGCGATACGCAAATCTTCCGGCGTCTTCGTCAATCGTGATCCCGGCGACCACGCCGATCGCGCGGCACTCACGGTGCTCCGGAAAGAAATTCCTAAAATTGGCCAGACGATCCAGGTGTTCAGCGACATCACCACTCTTGAGGCAACTTTTGACCTCGACCACCACCGCAATGTGAACATTGACAAACACCGCATCGAATTCGGCCACTTGCCCATGCGCGCATCGACGATGCCGCCACCGAAACCGCCGAGAGCGCGGGATCGGCGGTCGGCGACCTCGAGGGTCACATCGCGTCCGCAGCGGCCGCCGGGGAGGACGCCGCTGCCCGGGTCGCGGATCAGGCACGCGCGTTCGAGGACAGCGCGGCCGCGTCGGATGAGTTGGCCGCGTCGGCCGAGACGGTCGAGGCGGCAAGCCAGCGGCAGTCGGAAGGGTTTCGTCAGGCACGGGCCGAGGCCGAGGACTATACCGAGGCGATGGCGCGTATCCGGGATGGACGGTTGACCGGGTCGGTCATGGCATCGGAGACCTCGCACCTCGAACGTCGTTGCCCGAACAGGGCCGGACAGCGCCCGAACACCGGACATGGCTGGTGTCATGGCCCGGCGCACCGTTTCGTCCAATCGCGCGGTGACGCCCCGGTATGGTCCTTGAACGCCTTGCTGAAGTGGCTGAGGCTGGAGAACCCAACGGCGTAGGCCGTCTCCGTGACGCTTATGCCCCGCCCCAGCATGGCCTCGGCGGCCGCCAGCCGGACCGTCCGCAGATGCGCGTGCACGGACGCGCCGACGATCCGGCGGAACCCAGCCTGGAGCTTCTTCTCGCTCAGACCGACGCGGCGGGCCAACCGTTCGGTCGTCCAGGGATCGCCGTAGCTTTCCTCCAACAGACGGCAGGCCATGACGACCCGTTTGCGGTCGCGTGCCGGCAGTGGATCGTGTGACGCGGGCGTGGTGTCCCGCAGAACCACGGCCAGCAGTTCAAGGGCCTTCGCCCGCAGATACAGAACCCGGACCGGCCCGTCGAACCCCTCGCAGGCCAGCATCTCGGTGGCGATCCGCCGGGCCGCGGGCGAGGTCGGCGTGTGGCACAGAACGGACGAATCCTGTTCGGCCGAGACGCGGGGAACGAGCGCGTCCCGCACCACCGAAACCGCACGGTCGGCCACAACCGGCAGAAAAATCTCGGGCGCATAACGCACATCCACCAGACGCAAGGTCTGCTCGGCCCGCAGGACGTCTTGGCCGGTCACCCGATGTGCCGCAGCGTGCAACAGCGTGGTTCCGGGTCCAAGCCTCAGGGCGGGCCCGTCGTCCGGCGTCATGTCCAGGGCACCTTCGAGCAGGACCCCGATACACACCATCGGCGGAGCCTCTCCCCTCAGGGTGCATTCCGTGTCCGCGCAGCCGTTCCAAGAGCAGATGGTGATGTCCTCCGACAGATCCTGGAGCCGCACGACGCGGGCCCATTCTGGCGGAATCGGCACCGACGGCCAAAGCCGGCGGTCCCGGATGACGCGTACACCCCGATCCGCCAGAGTCAGCGCCCCCTGTTCCAGGTCCATCGATTTTCACCCCGAAACCACAAATTCCGGCGGACCAGCGTTAGACGCCCGCCATCGGTGCATGCGAATAAGTCGCATTATCATAAACCAAGACGGGGTGTCCACGCGGGGGCCGGCCCCTCATCCCCCGTTCCGCCTTCTGGCCAGTCAACCCGCCATCCTCGAAACCGGGAAACAGGAGATCTTCATGCGAGGCCCCCTTCGCGCCGGCACCGCGCTCATGCTGCTGAACGCAGCGACGCCGGCCCTGGCTCAGGAGATGCAGGACACCGAGACCCCATCGTCCGAAGCCGTCATCACGCTCGATCCCGTCACCGTGACGGCCAACAAACGCGAACAGACGGATTTCGACGTCGCCGGCAGCGTCAGTGTGACGACAGGCGAGGAGCTGGAGCGAGAGCGGGTCACGAGCACCGATGATCTGAACGCGGTGTTTCCGGAGCTGCAGTCCACGGCGCGCAGCTCGCGCGTCTACAACAACTTCACCCTGCGCGGCCTGTCCTCGGGCGATTTCTTTGGGCCGGTCGTAGGATTGAACGTCGACGGCGTGCCTCAGTTGCCGCACGCCTACGCGCAGAGCTTGCGCAACGTCGACCGTGTCGAATTGGTCAAGGGGCCGCAGGGTGCCGTCTACGGGCGCGGTGCCCTGGGCGGCGTCATCAACGTGGAAAGCACCCTGCCCGAGGAGACGCCGGAGGCCTGGACCGACCTCCAGGTTTTCAGCCGCGGCCATCGGGTCTCCGGGGGCGCCAGCAGTGGACTGTGGAACGGCTGGGCCATCCAGGCCACGGCCAACGACGCCATAGAGGGTGGATCTCTGGACGATCCGGAGCGGGGCCGGGAGAATGTCGACGAAAGCCGGGTCACGGGCGGACGGGTCTCCCTGCATTTCTTGCCCACCGACCTGCCGTTGGAGGCCCGCCTGAAGATCGGCACCGAACGCTACCGGTCGGAGGAGGAGTACTACGTCCCCCTCGACGACCTGTCGCGGGACCGGGTCAACTCCGTGGTCGAGACGCCCAAGCTCGACCGCCGCCTGGACGACATCAGCCTCGACGCCACCTACGACTTCACCGACCGCTGGTCTTTCACGGGCATTGTCGCCTACCAGCGCATGGACTTGGACCGCACCTTCGGCACCTACGGCATCGACACCGAGGAGTTCCAGGACAGCCTCTACGGTGAGGTGCGCGCCGCCTATCAGGGCGAGGCCCTATCCATCCTGTTCGGCTACAGCGGTCAGAAACAGCACTACGAATACCAGGACGTCGATTACGGGACCGGCCTTGGCAACATGGGTGGGCCCCTGTCCGACAACACCATGGTCACCCACGCGGTCTTCACCGACGGTACCTACCGCTTCGCACCGGACTGGGAACTGAGTGCCGGTGCGCGCCTCGCCTGGGAAAAGGCCGATTCCTTGATGACCATTCCCGACGAGGCGACCGGTGCCAACGTCGACCACGAAAACGACGCGACCTTCTGGGCGATCGCACCGCATACCGCCATCGCCTACCTCCCGACCGACGAACACCGCATCTGGGCCGGCGTCGGCCGGGGCTACAAGCCGGGCGGTTTCAACAAGGCCGGCACCAGCACCCTGGACACCGCCAGCTATGACTCGGAGACCGCAATCAGCTTCGAGGCGGGATGGAAGTACCGCTCCAAGGACGGGGTTCGGCGGGCCGAGATCACGGCATACGACATCGAGAGCCAGGATGTTCAGGGGTATTCCGGACCGGCCGGCATGCAAACCCTGACCAACATGGGCGACGCGCGCAGCACGGGTATCGAGGTCACCGCAGCCGCCGTGCTGTTCGAGAACCACGAGGTTTCGATCGGCGGTATGGTCAACCGCAGCCGCTTTGTCAGCGGTCCCTACGACGGCAACACCGTGGCCTACGCCCCCGCCTACAGCCTACGAGCCTCTTGGACCGGCTATTTCGGCGACCGCGGCAAGTGGCAGCCGAGTGTGACGCTGCGCCACGTCGGCGAACACTACTTCGACGAGGACAACACGCTGCGCCAGGGGTCCTATACGGTGATCGATGCCGCGCTGGCCTACGAGACCGACTTCGGGGTCACCGCTAGCGTGTACGGCAGCAATCTCAGCGGCGAGACTTATCAAGTCTACGCCAACAGCTACGTCGGTGCCCAACTGGGTGCGCCGCGCGAGTTCGGCCTGCACCTGAGCGCCCGGTTCTGAGCCGGAGTCGGACCCCCGCATGGCACCGCGCCTGATCCTGCCGGCCGTGCTGACTGTGATTGCGGCCCGGTCCGCCCCTGCGGCCGCTCGGGCGTATTGCCTCCGGATCAGCGCGCAGGAATCCCACGCCCACCAGCCTCCGCCCGCTTCACGAAATAAATAGCAGGTCTATTGGAAAGCGGCGCTTGGCGTTCCCCGCGCGCGGGTCCACCAATTCCTCAAAGCTCTCTACGCTCGACTTTGCCCATTTACGTCGCATAACAGAGCGCTTCGGCCATTCGGATCGCGATTTCCGGCGAGATACTTTTGGCTTAGATATCATGGATTGAAGTCGTAGAAAAGTTTGACAATCATAAGCAGTAGCGCATGGTGGCGATGGCGTCGCTGAACGTCAGGTTGGTTTTGTCGTACCAGGCGGCGGTTCGGGGTAAGGTGCCTGTGTCGAACAGCGTGTTGGCCCACAGGGTGAACAAGGAAACTATGCTTAGGACTTCGGCCAGAATGGACGAATCGATCCGATTACGTCCGCGCGCGGTGGCGGCCCATGATGCCGCGGTAGATGTCGGCGTCGTCGACAATGCCGGCCAAGCGGTCGCCCTCGACCATCAGCAGCGGCCAGTCGCTCTCATGCCGCAGCGCAATCGCCCGGCGGATCGGCACGTCGGGGGCCACGGCGACGACATGGTCGGGGCGCACCTCGGCCACAGCGCATGCCTCCCCGCACACCAGGGGCCGGATCGCAGCACCGTCCAAGCGCACTTCAGTCAGGCGCCCGTCGCCGTCGGTCCACGCCCGCAGCCGATCAAGCGGGTCGAGCGTCACCCAGCCGTCGTCCGTGCGCGGCAGCACCGCGAGCGGGCGCATCAGCGTTCGTCCCCGCAACACGTTCAGCGGGTTGACGTGGCTCACAAACGCCGTCACGTAGTCATCAGCCGGGTTGAGCACGATCTCTTCGGGCGCACCGTACTGAATGATCCGCCCACCCTCCATGATCGCGATGTGGTTGCCGAGTTTCAGTGCTTCATCCAAATCATGGCTGACGAACAAAATCGTCTTCTTCAAGCGTGACTGCAGCGCCAGCAACTCGTCCTGCAAGCGGTCCCGGATCAACGGGTCGAGCGCCGAAAACGGCTCGTCCATCAGCAGAATGTCGGCGTCGGTCGCAAACGCGCGCGCCAGGCCGACGCGCTGCTGCATCCCGCCCGACAGTTCGTGCGCATACTTGTCGGCCCAGCCGTCGAGCTGAACCAGGGTCAGCATCTCCTCAACCACCCGCGCGCGCTCCCGCCGCGGTGTCCGGCGCAACTCCAAGCCGAACGCCACGTTCTCCGCCACCGTGCGCCAAGGCAACAGCGCGAACTGCTGGAACACCATCGCCACCCGGTTGCGCCGAAGCGCGCGCAAGCTCCGAGCGTCGCACGAAGCCAGATCCGTCGCCGCACCCCCGGCCCGGTCGGCCACCAGCGCCCGGCCGCGGGTCACCGCGTTGAGACCGTTGACACAGCGCAGCAGGGTCGACTTGCCCGAGCCGCTGAGGCCCATCAGCACGCACAGCTCCCCTTCCCGCACGGTCAGATCAGCCGAACACGCGCCGACGACGGCCCCGGTCTCCTCCAATATGCCCTGGCGGTCGACCCCGGCATCGAGCCGGGCGAGCGCGGCCTGGCGCTGGGCCGGTGTGGTCGCGAAGATCACATCGACCCGCTCGAACGTCACCGCTGGTTCCGCGCCGCTCATGACGTCGCCCCCCGGCCGCCGCGGCCGTGCGCGCGCTGTCGGACGATGCGGTCGAGCAGGATCGCCAAAATCACGATCGACAGCCCGGCCTCAAATCCCATCCCGACGTTGACCGTGTTGAGCGCCCGCACCACCGGCTTGCCCAAACCGTCGGCGCCCACCAACGCCGCGATCACCACCATCGACAGCGACAGCATGATGCACTGGGTCAACCCCGCCATGATCGTCGGCAAGGCATGCGGCAGCTCGACCTTCCACAACAGATCGAACTTGGTCGCACCGAACGCCTGGCCGGCCTCAATCAACGGTTTCGGCACCGAGCTGATACCGAGATGGGTCAGCCGGATTGGTGCCGGCAACGCAAACACCACTGTCGAAATCAACCCCGGTACCACGCCCAGGCCAAACAGGATCAAGGTCGGAATCAAATAAACGAAGGTCGGGATCGTCTGCATCAAGTCCAGCACCGGCCGGATCACCGCGAACAACCATGGCCTGCGTGCCGCGGCGATCCCCACCGGTACGCCAATCACCATGCACGTCGTCGTGGCGCACAACACCAGCGCCAACGTCTCCATGGTTTCTTCCCAGTAGCCGAGGTTGATCACCAGCAGCAGCGATGCCGCACTGCCGATGACCAACCCAACCGAGCGCTGCAGAAGCCACGCCAACCCCGCAACCACAGCGACCACGACCAAAGGCGGCGTCCAAACCAGCACCTCGATCAAAAACTCGATCTGCGCGCCCACGACATCGGAGACAAAATTGAAAAAGCCGGCGGCATGATCATTCAACAAATCAACGCCATCGCCAATCCAGTCACCCAGCGGTATTTTGTGTTCGGTCAACCAATCCATGTGAACCATGCTCCCTGGCGGCGGCGAACAAGAACGGGCGGACGCGCCGACACCGCCAAGGCACCGGCGCCGCCCAATCCACGGGATCTGGCTGGTCGAACCTCAGCCATCGAGGCCCAGGTGCGCCCGCACCGCGGCCAAGCCTGGCCCCCCGTCGCGCGTCGTCACACCCTCAAGCCAACCGTCCAGCACCTCGGGATTCGCCCGCAGCCAGTCGGTGGCCGCGTCCTTCGGGTCCTCGCCGTCGTTCAGGATCGCGCCCATGATCTCGTTCTCCATCGCCAGCGTAAACGTCAGGTTGTTCAAGAGCTGGCCAACGTTGGGGCACGCGGTGACATAGTCTTTGCGGGTGTTGGTGTAGACGGTGGCGCCGCCGAAATTGGGGCCGAACACGTCGTCGCCGCCGGATAGATAGGTCAGGTCGAACTGCGCGTTCATCGGGTGCGGTTCCCAGGCCAGGAACACCACCGGCCGCTCGCGCCGGACCATGCGCGCGACCTGCGCCAGCATGCCCTGCTCGGAAGATTCGACCAACCGGAAGTCGCCGAGACCGAACTGGTTCTCGTCGATCATGGTCTGAATCAGGCGGTTGCCGTCATTGCCGGGTTCGATCCCGTAGATGCGGCCGTCTAGTCCGTCCTCGAATCGGGCAATGTCGGCGAAATCCGTCAACCCCTGTTCGGCAAGATAAGTCGGCACCGCCAGCGTGTACTTCGCCCCCTCCAGATTGACGCGGACGATGTCCACCGAGCCTTCCTCGCGATAGGGTGCGATGTCGGCTTCCATGGTCGGCATCCAGTTGCCAAGGAACACGTCGATGTCGCCGTTCTTCAGGCTGATGTAGGTCACCGGAACCGACAGGACGTCCGCGGTCGGCTCGTAGCCAAGGCCGTCCAGCACGACGCTGGTCGCCGCGGTCGTGGCGGTGATGTCGGTCCAGCCGACATCGGCAAAGCGCACCGTGGTGCAGCCCTCAGGCGCGGCCGCCGCCGAAGCCGCCGCCGGCACAACAAAGCTGAGGGCGACAGCCGCCGCCTGGATCAATGTGCGCATGGGAAGGGTCCTCCAGGGAATCTTGATCTCCATTGGGGCCTGGGCCCGTCCCGTGGGGACCGGCCCCAGGCCCGCAGGCGGTAATAACGGCCCATAGGGAGAAAAGGAACCACCCACGTCGCTCTCGCCTGCCCCCTTGGGCGCGACAGACGGCGAAACGCCGGCCGCATCGGGGAGTTTGAGCGGTTGCCGCGGCAGCGATGCCTCGGGTATCACCGCCACGGTGTCTCCGACCCCACTCCACGATCGACACGAAATTGGGAGCAGACCCGGCAATGGATGCGGCGACCGCCCAGGGGGCCTATGACTACATCATCGTGGGCGCCGGCTCGGCCGGCTGCGTGCTGGCCAACCGCCTGACCGAGGATCCCGACGTTCGCGTCCTGCTGCTCGAGGCCGGCGGCCCCGATCGCAGCCTTTACATTCACATGCCGTCCGCCCTCAGCTACCCGATGAATGACCCCAAGCTGAGCTGGCAGTTCCACACCGAGCCGCAAACCCACATGGACGGCCGCCGCCTGCATTGGCCGCGCGGAAAGGTCCTGGGCGGCTCGTCGTCGATCAACGGCATGTGCCACGTCTTCGGCCACCCCTTCGACTACGACCGCTGGGCTGAGGAGACCGGCTTCGCCGACTGGTCCCACGCCCACTGCCGCCCCTACTTCCAAAAGGCCGAACGGCGCGACCGCGGCGGCGATGCCTACCGCGGCGACAGCGGCCCGACCGCGGTCACCACCGGCGGCGGCCGCAACCCGCTCTACCAAGCGTGGATCGAGGCCGGGCGCCAAGCCGGCTACCCGATGACCCAGGACCAGAACGGCTTCCAGCAGGAAGGCTTCGGCGAAATGCAGATGACGGTCGACCACGGCCGCCGCTGCAGTACCGCCGTTGCCTATCTCAAGCCCGCGCGCGCCCGCCCCAACCTGGCCGTCCGCACCCGGGCCCTGACGACGCGGATCGTCTTCGACGGCACCCGCGCGGTCGGCGTCGCGGTGAGCCACAAGGGTGCGCGCGCCGAAACCGTGCGCGCGACCCGCGAGGTCATCGTCGCCGCGGGGCCGCTCAACGATCCGCAGCTTCTGATGCTGTCCGGCCTCGGCGACCCGGCTCAGCTCAAGGCGCACGACCTTCCGGTGGTGGCGGCCTTACCGGGCGTCGGCGCCAACCTGCAAGATCATCTGGAGGTGTACATCCAGCACGCCTGCACTCAACCGATCACGCTCTACAGCGCCCAGTTCCCGCCGACCCGCCTGCGCATCGGCCTGGAGTGGCTGTTGTTCAAGACCGGCCTCGGCGCCACCAGCCACTTCGAGGCCGGCGGCTTCATCCGCAGCGCGCCGGGCCACCGCCATCCCAACATCCAGTACCACTTCCTGCCGATCGCGATAAACTACGACGGCTCCAACCCGTCCGACCGCCACGGCTTCCAGGCCCACATGGGGCCGATGCGACCGACCAGCCGCGGCACGGTCACTTTGCGTTCGGCCGATCCGCGCGATCCGCCGGTGATCGATCCCCAGTGCCTATCCACCCACCAGGACGTCCGAGAGTTCCGCGAGGGCGTCAAACTCACCCGCGAGGTCTTCGCCCAGCCCGCCTTCGACACGCTGCGCGGCGAAGAGCTGCGGCCGGGCGCGCACGCGCGCACCGACGCCGAGATCGATGCCTTCGTGCGCGCGTTCGCCGAGAGCGCCTATCACCCCAGCTGCACCTGTAAGATGGGCGCGACCGACGATCCCCTGGCGGTCGTCGATGGCACCGGCAGGGTCTACGGCGTCGACGGCCTGCGCGTCATCGACAGCGCGATCATGCCGTCGATCCCGTCCGGCAACCTCAACCTGCCCACGATCATGATGGCCGAAAAACTGGCCGACGTGATCCGCGGCCGCGCGCCGCTACCACCCTGCGACGCGCCGGTCTACGAGCCGGCCGACTGGCAAACCGCCCAGCGCTGAGGCGACGGTCCGGATGAGCGCACAGGAGACATCGGGAGCGCAGACGCTGGCGTTCCAGGGCCTGGTCATCGGCGGGCGGCGCGTCGCCGCGGCCGACGGCGCCACGTTCGACGACCTCAACCCGGCAACCGGGCAAACCCTGTGCACGGTCGCCGCGGCCGGCGTGGCCGATATCGACCGCGCGGTCACCGATGCCGGCACCGGTTTCGCCGTGTGGTCGCATACGCCGGGCGCCGAACGGGCCCGCATCCTCGGTCGAATTGCCGACCGGCTGCGCGCGCAACGCGACGCGCTGGCACGGCTTGAGGTCCTCGATACCGGCAAGCCGATCGCAGAAGCTCCCAGCGCCGACATCGATAGCGCAGCCGACTGCTTTGCCTACTTCGCGGGCATCGCCGCGACCCTGAGCGGGCGCCACATCGACCTCGGCGCCCAGGCGTTCGCCTACACCCGGCGCGAACCGCTCGGCGTGTGCGCGGCGATCGGCGCCTGGAACTATCCGATCCAGATCGCCAGCTGGAAGGCCGCGCCGGCGCTCGCCTGCGGCAACGCCATGGTCTTCAAGCCGTCGGAGCAGACCCCGGTCACGGCCGGTCGCCTGGCCGAGCTGATGGTCGATGCCGGTCTACCGCCCGGCGTCTTCAACGTCGTCCACGGCGACGGCGCGGTCGGCGCGGCGTTGGTCCGCCATCCGGGCGTCGCCAAGGTTTCGGTCACCGGTTCGGTGCACACCGGCCGGCGGGTGATGGCCGCCGCCGCCGACGGTTTGATCCCGGTTACCCTGGAACTCGGCGGCAAGTCGCCGCTGATCGTCTTCGACGACGCCGACCTCGACAACGCGGTCTCTGCGGCCATGTTGGCCAACTTCTACACCCAGGGCGAAATCTGCTCCAACGGCACGCGCGTGTTCGTTCAGGCCGGCCTCCACGACGCGTTTGTCGACCGGCTGGTCGCCCGCACCGAACGGCTCAAGGTCGGCGATCCGCTTGACCCGGCGACCGAGGTCGGCAGCCTGATCAGCACCGCCCACCTCGAACGGGTCCTTGGCTACGTCGACCAGGGCATCAGCGCAGGCGCGCGCCTGCGCTGCGGCGGGACGAGACTCCCCGGACCGGGCGCATTCCTAACACCCGCCGTGTTCGACCAGTGCCGCGACGAAATGATCATCTGTCGGGAGGAAATCTTCGGTCCGGTTGCGTCCGTGCTGCGGTTTAACACCGAGACCGAGGTGATCGAACGTGCCAACGCCACACCGTTCGGTCTTGCAGCCGGCGTTTTCACGCGAGACTTGGCGCGCGGACACCGGGTGGTCGCCGCGCTCGACGCCGGGACCTGTTGGATCAACGGCTACAATCTGACGCCGATCGAGATGCCGTTCGGGGGGGTCAAGGGCTCGGGGATCGGGCGGGAAAATGGGTGGGAGGCCATTGAGGCGTATACGCGGGTGAAAAGCGTACACGTTTCGCTTTCGGGTGTGGCGTGCCCTTACGGGCAGGGCTAATACCAACCGCCCGACGCCCTGACTCGTGCGGAAGTCCATGATTCCATTGATCGCGCTCCTGTGTTTCACTCCCATCAAGTCTGGTGGGGAGCACAAGATATGGCAGTATGTGTGACACGTACGGACTATCGGCCGGAAGACCTGCGACAAGAGGCGTCGCGTGCACGTACACAGGTAGCGTCTCGGCGTATGCTTGCGATCGCTTTGGTCATTGAAGGGGTCTCGCGAG
>JANQHG010000092.1 GCA_028277115.1 Azospirillaceae bacterium | reverse complement strand
CCTGCGCGCGCGCCCCGGTTGTACCACCGAGCCATTGAACTGATACGACATCCGGCTGAACCGTTCCGTTTGGTCGGAGCACCGCCGGTGGCTGGTCGGGCGGGGCTTGGGGCCGCACCCTGGTCGATCGGGCGCGCCCTGTCCCAGGCCCGCGCCCCGACATCGACGGTACCGCAAAGCTGAACTGCCGCTGTTGGGGCGTTCGGCCCCCACCGGCGATGCAAACAGGCAGACCGTGCCGGCCGATCGCCCCAACCTACAGGATCGGTGAACAGCTTGCTCAGGCGTGGATAACCGGAACCAGACAATCGGACTTGGTCTTAGCAGGGGTCAAGGGGGGTGCCCCCCTTGCGGGGGTCGAGGGGGCAGCGCCCCCCGCACGGCCGGCAGGCCGCATTGGGTGCCGTGGGAGCGTCGATCCCACGCAGTCGGCACTACATGGGCGGCACAGGATCTGTCTCGGTTTTTCTTACATCATGGCTGATCCGCATCGCACAGTAGGTCGGCCCGCACATCGAGCAAAACGGCTCGGCAGCCGACGAAACCGGGGACAGACCCCGTTTGTCTTCGGCAACAACGGTGTCTGCCCCCGATTTCCCATGGCTGGCGCGCGCGGTGTCCGGGTCGATCGACAGGTTGAACTGGTCGTCCCAGCGAAACGCGAACCGGGCCCGCGACACCGCATCGTCGCGGGCCCGCGCCGCCGGGTGGCCCTTGGCCAGGTCGGCGACATGGGCCGCGATCTTGTAGGCGATCACCCCGGCCTTGACGTCGTCGCGGTCCGGCAGGCCCAGATGCTCCTTGGGCGTGACGCAGCACAGCATCGCGGTGCCGCCCCACGCGATCTGCGCCGCCCCGATCGCCGAGGTGATGTGGTCGTACCCGGGCGCGATGTCGGTGGTGATCGGCCCCAGGGTGTAGAACGGCGCGTCGCCGCACAGCGCGCGGGCCCGATCGACATTGACCCCGACCTTGTCGAGCGGGACATGACCCGGTCCCTCGATCATCACCTGGCAGCCGCTCTCCCAGGCAACCCGGGTCAGCTCGCCCGACGTCTCCAACTCGGCGAACTGCGCCGCATCGTTGGCGTCCGCGATCGATCCCGGACGCAATCCGTCGCCGAGCGAGATCGAGACATCGTACGCCCGTAAAATCTCGCAGATCTCGTCGAATCGTTCGTAGAGAAAGCTCTCACGGCCATGCGCCAGACACCAGCGCGCCATGATCGACCCGCCGCGGGACACGATGCCGGTGACCCGCCGGCCGGTCAGGGGGACGTGCGCCCGCCGCAGCGCGGCATGGATCGTCACATAATCCACCCCTTGCTCGGCATGTTCGACCAGCGTGTCCTTGAACACCGGCCACGACAGCTTGACCGGGTCGCCGCCGACCTTTTCCAGCGCCTGGTAGATCGGCACGGTGCCGATCGGCACCGGCGCGTTGCGCAGGATCCAGTCCCGAATCGCATGGATGTTCGGGCCGGTCGACAGGTCCATCACGGTATCCGCGCCCCAGCGGATCGCCCACACCAGCTTCTCCACCTCGTCCGCCGCGGTCGAACCGACGGCCGACGTCCCGATGTTGGCGTTGATCTTCACCAGGAAGTTCCGCCCGATCACCATCGGCTCGAGCTCGGGATGGTTGATGTTCGCCGGCAGGATCGCCCGCCCGGCGGCGATCTCGCGGCGCACGAACTCAGGAGTGATCTCGGCCGGCAGCCCGGTCTCGATGCCGGTCGCTTCGGGCGCCCGCGACGCGCGGCCCAGGGTCTCGCGGTGCGCGGCAAACACCATCTCCGGGGTCACGATCCCGGCGAGCGCGAACTCGCGCTGCGTGACCGGCCGGCCGGGTTGCCCCCGGCGCCGCCGGTGCGGCGCCGGGCAGCCAGGAAGATAATCACTGGTCCCACGGACCACGGTCTCAGCCGCGGCCGGACCGGCGGTGCCGAGGTCGACCAGATCGCGCGCCCCGATCCAATCCGACCGGACCGGCGGCAGACCTTTTGCATAATCGATAACAGCGTCCGCTTCGGTATACGGACCAGACGTATCATAAAACGTCGCGACCGGCTCACGATTGTCCGAAACCGCAACCTCCCGAAACGGCACACGGATCTCGGGTTGGCCCGGGGGCGAGGAATAAACCTTCCGCGACCCGCCGATCGGGCCAAGGATTCTTGAGGCAGGACAAGGGAGTGACGCCATGGATCTCCTCACCGGTCGGGAGATCCGGGACAGGCTTCGCAGAGATGGAGAAAGTCTTAACGCATCCGTTTCATTCCATCCCTACGCCGGCATGACCCGGATCAGGTTCGAAGGGTTCGATCGCACCGATCGTCTCAGCCCATCCGGGCACCCCTAGGAATGCGGTCAGGCTACGGGCCGCGCGCGCCGCCTGTCAACCACGAATGAGCGCTAAGGAAAAAAACAGCGACAGATGGAGTGTGGCCCCGGCTTGGCCCCATCTTGGCCCATCTTGGCCCATCTTGGGATGACCGGGTTCTAAGACGGGCCGGCCGGGGGTTGGCGCCAAGCGGTCGCCGCGCCATCTTGTTGGTCGTCGACCTTGGTCGCGGCGTGGCCTCGAGCACGGAGATACGACAGACGGCATGGACGGCAACAAATGGATGATCCGGCTGATCGCCGGACTCGCGGCGGCGGCGATCGGCGGGCTGGTGGTTTTGGCGATGGGCGTGTTCGACCGCGCCGGCGTCAGTGCGCTGGTCCGCCCGGGCGGGGCACCGGTCAGCACCGGCGGCGCTGCGATCGGCGGACCGTTCACGTTGATCGACCACACCGGGCAAACGGTCACCGACGCCGACTATCGCGGCCGTCTCTTGGTCGTTTACTTCGGCTATACCTTCTGCCCGGACATTTGCCCGACCGAGCTGTACACGATCGGCCAAGCGATGACGGCGCTCGGCGACGACGCCGATCGGGTCCAACCGATCTTCATCACGGTCGACCCGACGCGCGACACGGCCGAGCACATGGCCGAGTACGTCACGCTGTTCCACCCGCGGATGGTCGGTTTGACCGGCCCGCCCGACCAGATCCGCGCCGCGGCGCGGGCGTACCGCGTCTACTACGCCAAGGTCGAGCGCGACGAAGGCGAACCCTATCTGATGGACCATTCGGCCTTCGTCTATTTGATCGGGCCCGACGGCAGCTTTCTCGACGTGTTGCCGATGGGCACCAGTATCGACGCGATGGCAGACGCGGTGCGCCGTCATCTGCCGCCGCCCGCGCCCGCCGGGTCCTGACGTGGCCGGCGGACGATTGGGCGTTACCTTGACTTTTCATAGGTCGGTGCTTAGAGTCCGAACCCAGTGTGAATGAGCGACCGGCTGCGTCGTCGGGTGTGGCAAATCGGTACTCGACCGCGGGCGACCGTCGGTCCCACGTCAGGCCGGAAACAGACGCTGTGCATCAGCAGGTGATTGGTCGGAGACGCCAACAATAAAAAAGGTTGCGCCGCGACTTGGTTGACATTAGGCATCTGCCTGACTTCTTGAACTGGTTTGGTGTTCACTTGCACTCTGGAAGGAAACCGACATGACCAATCAGATGGTTCAGTACATCGCGGCTGCCCTGGCCATCATGCCGCTGTTCGGCGTGGCACTGGCCTTGGGGAGCATCTTCTCGACCTCGATCAGCTCGATCGGCCGCAACCCGGGCGCGCGCGACGGTATCTTCCCGGTGACCATTCTCGGCTTCGCGCTGACCGAGGCGATCGCGCTGTTCGCGCTCCTGGTGGCGTTCCTGATCCTGTTTGCCTAAATCCGGCCTTTTCGGGGTCGGGCGCCGGTCGGCGCGCCCGCCCCGGTCCGGGACAACCCGTCATCGGGGACCAACCGTCATCGGGGACCAAGGAAGACCCTTCGATCGGCCCGGCAGCCCTGCCGGGCCCCGACGTCGAAGGGTCTTTTTGCTATTTTGCCCCCCTCATCCGTCACCGCCGTCTCCCGGAGCTTGAGCGACCGAAGGCCGGACATGAGCGACGACCACCCCGACGGCCGACCGGCCGCGCCGGCCGCGGCCGGGTCCGACCTCCCGAGCGAAGCGGACATCGCGTCCCGCTTGGCCACTGCGCGTGAACGCATGGCCAAACGCACCGGCATCCCCCTGTTGCCGGAGGACCGACCGCCGCAGTCGGTCGCGGGGCTTGCCTATCGCATCGGGGTCGAGATCGTGGTCGCGGTCGGCTTCGGCCTCGGCAGCGGCCTGTTGATCGACCATTGGCTCGGCACCCGGCCTTGGGGCCTGGTGATCATGTTCTTCCTGGGGGCAGGCGCCGGCGTTCTCAACGTCTACCGTGCGATCGGCGACGCCCATGCCGTGTTCGGGACCACGCCACCGCCCCCTCGGCGGCGGCCCGGACGTCCCACCCCTAACGCCGCACCGGACACCCCGTCCGACGGCGGCGACTGACCGGATCGCCCGGCCGATCCGGAAAAACCCGTCTTTGCGCCTGCCGCGGCGACCGTTTATAGTCTAATCGTCGGGACCGCCGGGGCCCGACGCCGACCCGGCCGCGGCCCGACGCAACCGACCGGGCGTGCCTGACGCGTTCGAAGGAGAAGAGACGTCGTGGACCCGCTGCACCAGTTCCACATCGAGCCGATCGTCGAGGTGGTCGTCGGCAACGTCGACCTGTCGTTCAGCAACGCCGCGCTTTGGATGTTGCTCGCCGCCGCCTCGGTCTATGCGCTGATGACCGTCGGCATGCGCCCGGGCGCCCTGGTGCCCGGCCGGCTGCAGTCGCTGGTCGAGATGTTCTATCAATTCACCGCCAAGACGGTGCGGGACAACGCCGGCCCGGACGCCCGACCCTATGTCCCGTTCGTGTTCACCCTGTTCTCCTTCATCCTGTTCGGCAACATGCTCGGGATGATCCCCGGGTCGTTCACCTTCACCAGCCACCTGATCGTCACCTTCTCGCTCGCCGTCGTGGTGATCACCTTCGTGACCATCCTTGGCTTCGTGAAGCACGGGCTGCACTTCCTCACCTTCTTCATGCCGCACGGCGCGCCCTGGGTGCTGGCGCCGCTTTTGGTGCCGCTCGAGGTGATCTCCTACCTGACCCGGCCGATCAGCCTGTCGGTCCGTCTGTTCGCCAACATGATGGCCGGCCACACCATGCTGAAGGTGTTCGCCGGCTTTTCGGTCATGATGGTCGCGGGCATGGGCAAGACCACCGGCGTGGTCGCGGCGATGGGCCCGGTGATGATCAACGTCGCGCTGACCGGGTTCGAGATCCTGGTTGCGGCGCTGCAAGCCTATGTGTTTGCGATTCTGACCTGCCTTTACATCCGCGACGCGCTGGAGCTGCACTGACCCCCCGGGGCGCAGGCGCGGGTCGGTGAGGACCGGCGCCGACACGCGCCCGAGCGGGTCGGACCTTTCGGTTAAGACGGGAATTTCATCCATGGGTGGTACTCGGATCCACAGCTGGCGCCACGCGATTTGGGCGCTCGGGCTCGCGCTGGCGCTCGCACTCGGCACCGGCACGGCGGTCGCGGACGACCCCGTGCCCGCCGCCCACGGCGCCGACACCCACGCCGCAGACGCTCATGCGGGCGATCCCGACGCGGCGGAGCCTCATGCGGCGGACGCTCACGGCACCGATCCTCATCATGGCACGGACGCCCATGGCGAAACCGGCCACGGCGATGGGGGCCACGGCGACGGTGCGCATGGCGGCGACCACAGCGGGGGGATGCCCCAACTCAACCCGGAGTCATTCCCGGGTCAGATATTCTGGCTGGCGGTCTGCTTCGTCACGCTCTACTTCCTGATGTCGGGCGTCGCGCTGCCGCGGGTGACGGAGGTGATCGAAATCCGCGAAAGCCGGATCGCCCACGACATCGACCGCGCCGACGAGTTGAAGAACGAGGCCGAGGCACTCGCGGTCAAGACCGAGGCCGCGCTCGCCGAGGCCCGCGGCCAAGCCCAAACCCTGCTGCGCCAGGTGATCGAGGAGGTCGAGGCCCATCGCGCCCAGCGCTTGGCCCAGGTCGAGGCGGACGTCGCGGCGCGCCTGTCGGCGGCCGAGACCCGTATCGATCAGGCGCGCCGTGACGCGATCGGCCGGATCGGCGCCGCCGCCGAGGAGCTGACCGGCGAACTGACCGCCCGCCTGACCGGCCAGCGCCCGCATCCGGTCAATATCGCCAACGCTGTCGCCGCCGTCACCGGAGGAAAGAGCTGATGCTCGAGTCCGCGACCTTTTGGGTCCTGATCTCCTTCATCGTCTTCACGGTTTTGGTCGGACGGCGAGGGTTCAATGCGATTGTCGGCATGCTCGACAAGCGCTCGGCCCAGATCAAGGCCGACCTCGAGAACGCCCAAAAGCTGCGCGAGGACGCCCAGGCCCTGCTCGCCCAGCGTCAGCGCGAGCAGGAGGCCGCGGTCAAGGAAGCCGCCGACATCATCGCCTACGGCCGCGAGGAGGCCGACCGCATCCGCGAGCAGGCCGCCGCCGACATTCAGGCGACGATCAAGCGCCGCGAGACCCAGGCGATCGACCGGATCGCTCAGGTCGAAGCACTGGCGGTGGCTCAGGTTCGGGCCCATGTGGTCGATGTCGCGGTCGGGGCAACCCGCGTTCTGCTCGCCGAGCAGAACCGTACCGGCGGCCCCGATCCGATGGTCGATGATACCGTGCGTGCGTTGGCGCGCACCAGCCCGGGCGGCGGCACCATCCACTAGGGCTGCCCCCTGGTGGACCTCAGTCGTGGGGGTCAAGGGGGGCGCCCCCCCCCTTGCGGGGGTCGAGGGGGCAGCGCCCCCCGCACGGCCGCAAGGCGGCCGAACTCCGGCGCCGCAGGTGCCACACCGTTCGCCGGGTCAGCCCGTGATCAGCCGCATCGCAGACACCAGGTCGGCGGTGAACGCCGCCGTCTGATCGGCACGCCCGCGCAACAGGAAGCTCGGGTGCCAGGTCGCGACCACCGGGACCGGCGGCCCGAGCCGCGCGACCAGCGACCTGCCGCGGCAGGAGGCCAACCGGTCCTCGCCGGTCAGCGCCCACAGCGCGGTGCGGCCGAGCGCCACCACGACCGCCGGGGCAAACGCTTCCAGCGCCGCACCGAGCGCGACGAGTTCGTCGGCCAGGTCGGCCCGGACAAAGTTGCCGCCAAGGCGACCATAGTGTTCGGAGATCGCAGTCCCGCTTGCCGCGGCGGCGCGGCGCGACAGGAAAAACAGAGCGACCCGGTTGCCCGGCGGGCGCACCCGAAACACGTTGGCAACGAGGCAGGTTTCCCGCGCGATCCCGGCGGCCGTCAAGCCGCGATCGAGCAACTGGCCGCTGCGACCGACAAACGGCCGCCCGACCCGCGCCTCCTCGGCCCCCGGCGCCTCGCCGATCAAGGCCAGGCGCCCGTCCGCGGCGGTGTCCCGATCGGGCCAGGCATAGGGCACGCGGGTCATCGTCTCGGTGGGAGACACCCCAATTCCCCAAAACAAGGTGGGGCGTAAACCCCACCTGTGCCGACACGGGCCGCAGCCTAAAAGTGGATGAACGGGTCAAGCAGGCGCCCGATCCGGCCGGTCAGCCGCAGCGGCGCATCCGTCACCGTCAGGCACAGGCAATCGCCCCCGGACTCCGCATGCGGTCGATGGTCGACCGTGCCGTCGTAGCCGACGAAGTCGCCGCGTGCGAATCGTCCGAGCTCGTCCAGATAGGCCCCATTGAGCACCAGCGTCATCTCGGTGCCGCGGTGGCTGTGCCGCGGGGTCTTGGTGCCGCCGCGCAGGCGCAACAGCCGGGTGGTGAACGGACCCTGGCCGCCGGCATCGAGCCGCACCTCGTCGATCCCGGGATAGACGCTGTGCCAGTCGAGCCGGGCCAAAGGAGCTTCAAGATAGCTGCGCAGCGGCTGCGGCACCATAATCGTGTCGGTGTCGGCCCCGCCGACGGCCGCGGCGAAGCCCGCCGGAACGGTGATGGTCGCCGACCGCGCGTCATCAGCGCCGTTGTCGCTCGGCGTCTCCGCCGCACCGCATCGCGGATCGTCAAGCCGGGCAAACAGGCTTTTCAGGCAATCCGCCGAAACCGGTTCGGGCGGTGCTTCTTCCAACAGGGCCCCGCCCAATGCCTCGAACGTCGCAACTTGAGATCGGCATCTCGGGCACAACGCCAAATGGGTCGCGACGATCAGCGCAATCGGTTCTGCCAAATGTCCGCTGGCATAATCCAGCAACAAGCCTTCGTCGGGGTGATGACACGGCGGCATCATAACGCATCGTCCTTTAGAAGTCGTCTCAGTCGATCCATCGCCAGGCGCAACCGTGACTTGACGGTGCCCAGCGGCAGGTTGCGTTTCGCTGCGATTGCGCTGTGCGGCAAATCCTCGAAATACGCCAATCGGAGTAAGTCTGCCTGCTCGGGGGGCAGCTGCGCCAGCGCCGCCCTGAGCCGGGCCCCTTGCTGTGCCAACTCGACCGTGCGATCGGCGGCGACCGGCTCGTCCGGGACCAACGCCGGGTCGTCGGGATCGATCTCCGGTCGGCGCTGGCGGCGCAGACTGTCGATCCGCTTGTTCCGCGCGATCGTGTAAATCCAGGTACTCGCATTGGCTTGGCCGGGATCGAACGTCTCTGCCCGGCGCCACACCATCACCATAACCTCCTGCACCAACTCCTCAGCGGTGGCGCTGTCGGCGCCGAGCCGCATCAGATACGCCTTCAGGCGCGGCGCGAAATGCCCGAACAGAGCGCCAAACGCCACCCGATCGCGATCCCGCGCGACCGCCAGGATCAGATCGTTGTGAGGCGGCGGCGTGTCCGGTGGCAGATCGGTCGGTCGGTCGGTCATGCCCCAACTTGGCGGTGCCGGCCCGCAAAGCTCAAGCCGATATTTCGCCACTGGCAAACCGTCCCATCACGCGAACCCGGACGACCTTGCCGAGCCAGTCGGTAAACGCCAAATCTCGATCCTTCCCAAACTTACCAACCGATCCGACCGGCCCGTCGGGCGGGACCCGATCTCTACCTCTTTATGGGTAGTTACGCAGCGCCCAAACCGGTGGACCACCTCGAGCTCGTTTTTTTCGAAATGGCCGGCAGCAACGGTGCACCGCAGCGGGCGCATGGCGCGGCACCGCTGCGCCGACCGGATCGGCAATGACACCGCCGGCCCTCTGGCATTGGCCGCCGACGTGAGCTAGGGTCTCGCCCGTCGAACCCGATTGTTGTGGCTTGGAAGGGATGGATTCGTTGATGTCTTCACGTCCGACCGCGCTTGCGCTCGCCCTGGTCGCTGCCTTGGCCATCACTGCCGGCGCACACACCGTCCTGGCGGCAGATCAGGTTGATCCACTGGGCTCATTCCAGGATTGGAGCGCGTACACCTTCCTCGAAGACGGCAACAAGGTCTGCTACGCACTCGCGCAACCCAAAGAGGCACGACACGGCGGCCGGCCGCGCGGTAAGATCTATGCCCTGGTCACCCACCGCCCGGCCAAAAACAGCACCAATGTCGTCAGCTTCATTGCCGGCTACAATTACAAGCCGGGCAGCGAAGTCACGGTCAAGATCGGCACCCGCAACTTCTCCCTGTTCACCGAGGGCGACGGCGCCTGGGCCCGCGACGAAGAAACCGACAACCGTTTGGTGCAGGCGATTCGGGCCGGGTTGACCATGGTGGTTGAGGGGGTGTCGGAGTTCGGCACCGAAACCACCGACATTTACAGCCTGCGCGGGTCGACCGCGGCAATCAACGCGATCAACCGCGCTTGCGGGGTCGACAACTGACCGCCATCTCTTGACCCGACGGTCGGTGCGCCGGACGGCAGGGGCGTCGCGGCGGTTCCGACCCGTGCCGTCCCGGGGGGAGAGGGTGCGCGTGGACGACTTGGCCGGTCGCACGGCGGCAGAGGACGTCGCGACGGATCCATGCACCGGCCCGGCCGAGCCGGCCGACCCGATCGATCTGGTCGGCATGGATCGTGCGGTGCTGGCGGCGGATTTGGCGTCGCTCGGGCTGCCGGCGTTCCGGGCCCGCCAGCTGTGGCACTGGGTCTACTGCCGCGGCGTCACCGACTTCTCGGCGATGACCACGATCGCCAAGCCGCTGCGGGCGGCGCTGGCGCGACGCTATCGGATCGGCCGGCCCGAGGTGGTGCGCGCCGAACGGTCGAACGACGGCACCACCAAATGGTTGCTCGGCGTTGCCGATGCCCACCGGATCGAAGCGGTCCATATCCCCGAAGACGATCGTGGCACGCTGTGCATCTCGTCCCAGGTCGGCTGCACCCTGACCTGCCGGTTCTGCCATACCGGGACCCAGCGCTGGGTGCGCAACCTGACGGCGGGGGAGATCGTCGGCCAGCTTCTGCACGCCCGCGACGCGCTCGGCGAGTGGCCGACCCCGCCCGACGGGCGGCTGATCACCAATCTGGTGCTGATGGGTATGGGCGAACCGCTGTACAATTATGACAATGTCGCGGCCGCGCTCCATCTGATCATGGACAACGAAGGGCTGGCGATGTCGCGCCGGCGGATCACGCTGTCGACCGCGGGCGTGGTGCCGATGATGGCGCGTTGCGGTGCCGAGCTCGGGGTCAATCTCGCGGTCAGCCTGCACGCGGTGACCGACGAGTTGCGCGATGTCCTGGTGCCGCTCAACAGGAAGTATCCGATCGAGGCGCTCTTGGCGGCATGCCGCAGCTATCCGGGCGCCAGCAACGCCCGGCGGATCACGTTCGAATATGTCATGCTCGACGGGATCAACGACAGCCCGGCGGACGCCCGCGCCCTGGTGCGGCTGGTCCGCGGCATTCCTGCCAAGATCAACCTGATCCCGTTCAACCCGTGGCCGGGCGCGCCCTATCAATGTTCGCCGCCGGCCCGGGTTGATGCGTTCGCCGACATTGTCAATGCGGCCGGCTATGCCAGCCCGGTGCGCGCCCCGCGCGGCCGCGACATCCTGGCTGCCTGCGGTCAGCTCAAGTCCGACAGCGAACGCCGGCCGCGCCTCGCCGCGGCCGGGTGACCGGCGCCCGAGCGCGAAGGGGCTTGGCGCCCGATGCCAGCCGTGGGATAAGCCGGCCCCGTCATGTGACCTTGAATTCGAAGGGCCGGGGGCAGGCCATGGGCTTCAATTGCGGCATTGTCGGACTGCCCAATGTCGGCAAGTCTACCTTGTTCAACGCGCTGACCGCGACCGAAGCGGCCGAGGCGGCGAACTTCCCGTTCTGCACCAAAGACCCCAACGTCGGCCGGGTCGGGGTACCGGACCCGCGGCTGGACCGGATCGCCGAAATCGCCGGATCGGCTCGGGTGATCCCGACCCAGCTCGAGATCGTCGACATCGCCGGCCTGATCAAAGGCGCGTCCAAGGGCGAAGGGCTCGGCAACCGCTTTCTCGCCAACATCCGCGAGACCGACGCCGTCCTCCATGTCGTGCGCTGTTTTGAATCCGGCGACGTCACCCATGTCGACGGCGCGGTCAATCCGTTGCGCGACGCCGAGACGGTCAACACCGAGCTGATGCTCGCCGATCTCGAAAGCCTGGAGCGGCGGCTCGCCACCACTCAAAAGCGCGCCAAGACCGGCGACGCCGAGGCGCGCGCGCTGACCGCGGCGATCGAGCGCGCGGCGGCCGCGCTCGCCGACGGCCGGCCGGCGCGCACCCTTCCCGCCTCGGCCGACGAGGCGCGGTGGGTCCGCCAGCTCGAACTGCTCACCGCCAAGCCGGTGCTTTACGTCTGCAATGTCGATGAGGGGTCGGCGGCGACCGGCAACGCGCTGAGCGACACGGTCGCCGCGGCGGCGCGCGCCGAGGGCGCCGACGCCGTGGTGATCTCGGCCGCGATCGAGGCCGAGGTCGCCCAGCTGACCGATCCCGAGGAAAAACGCGATTTTCTGCACGCGATCGGGCTCGAGGAACCGGGGCTCAATCGGGTGATCGCGGCAGGCTATCGATTGCTTGACCTGATCACCTTTTTCACCGCCGGGCCCAAAGAGGCGCGCGCCTGGACCGTGCACCGCAACGCGACCGCGCCCGAGGCGGCCGGCGCGATTCACTCGGATTTCCAGCGTGGCTTCATCCGCGCCGAAACCATCGACTATGACAGCTATGTCACGCTCGGCGGCGAACAGGCGTGCAAGGATGCCGGACGGATGCGCCAGGAGGGGAAGGAGTACGTCGTCCAGGACGGCGACATCTTCCATTTCCGGTTTAACGTCTGACGAGTAATTGGCCATGTTGGGGGTGTCACCCCAACCAGACGTTGCGGCAAGGCGCTCTGCTGGACCGGATGGGGGCACGGCGCCGGGTTTGGGGGCTGGCGCCCCCAAGGTCAGGGGGTTTCACCCCCCGACACCCCCCGACCAGGGGGGCCCCCTGGACCCCTTTTAGGGGGGGGGTCCCCGTCGGGGGCAGCGCCCCTGACAACGGCCGTCAGGCCGCAGACGGCGCCACCACGGCGAACACCTGCGGGCTTGCATGCCGCCGCGGTCGTCGAGTACGGACTTTGAGCCCGACGCGGCGACCAGCGAGGAGGACGGACCCGCATCATGACCCACGCGCCACGCGACCCCGACACGGCGGCCGCGCACCCGGCCGGCCCGAGCCCGACCCCGATCCTGCGGATCGAGGCCGGCCAACATGTCGCGCCGATCCGACGGGTCGATGTCGATGCCGCCGGGCAACGCCTGGTCACCGGCTCCGACGACCGCACCGTCCGCGTGTGGCAAATCCCCGAAACCCGCCTGATCGCGATCCTGCGCCCGCCGATCGGCGACGGCGACGAGGGCAAGATCTTCGCGGTCGCGCTGTCGCCCGACGGCACCCTGGTCGCGGCGGCCGGCGCCACCGGCGCGACCTGGGACGGCACCCACTGCATCTACCTGTTCGACGCCGAAACCGGAGAGATGCACGGCCGCCTGACCGGGCTCGGCAATGTCGTGCTCGACCTCGCCTTTTCGCCCGACGGCCGCAGCCTGGCGGCGAGCCTGGGCGGCGGTGCCGGCATCCGGGGCTGGCGCACCGCCGACTGGGCCGACGGCTTCGCCGACCCAGACTATGGCGGCGACAGCTACGGCCTCGCCTTCGACCGCGCCGGCATGCTGGCGACCACCGCGACCGACGGCCTGATCCGGCTCTACGACCCGACCGGCCGGCGGATCGCGGCGCGGCCTGCCCCACACGGCACCCAACCCTACGGCATCGCCTTTGCGCCCGACGGCGACCGCCTTGTGATCGGCTATGCCGACGGGCCCAAGGTCAGCGTGATCGGCGCCGGCCGCCTGATGGAACTCTATGCCCCGGACACCGGCGGCCTGTCCGACGGCGACCTGGCCGGCGTCGCCTGGTCGGGCGACGGCCAGAGCCTGTTTGCCGCCGGCCGATGCAACAACGGCACCGGCGTCTACCCGATCCGCCGCTGGTCCGACGCCGGCCGCGGCCGCCACGAGGACCTGCCGGCCGCCACCAACACGATCATGGACATCCGCGCGCTCGGCGCCACCGGGGTGGTGTTCGGCTCGGCCGGGCCGGCGTTCGGCTCGTTCGACGCCAGCGGCCGCTCGGCGATCGACTTCGCCGCCGTCACCCCCGATCTGCGCGGCGCGCTCGGCGACCACTTCAAGGTCTCCCACGACGGCCTGACCGTCCGGGTCGCCTACGACCCCTCGGGCGGCAAGTTCGCCGCCTTCGCGCTCCCCGACCGCCGGCTCGCGCCCGACGCCGCGGACGACCCGTCGCTGGCACCCCCGCGCACCCGTTCGCCCCAACTGGTGGTCGAGGCGTGGCAGGACAGCGCGCACCCCACCGTCAACGGCGCCCCGATCGCGCTTGAACCCCAGGAGCTCAGCCGCTCCCTGGCGATCGCGCCGGACGCGGACGGCTTCGTGCTCGGCACCGACTATCAGCTGCGCGCCTACGGCGCCGACGGCCGGCTGCGCTGGCAGGCGACCACGCCGGGCACGGTCTGGGGCGTCAACATCTCGGGCGACGGCCGCCGGGTGATCGCAGCGCTCGACGACGGCACCCTGCGCTGGCACCGCCTGGCCGACGGCACCCCGGAGCTGGCGCTCTACATCCACCGCCTGGGCGGCCACTGGGTCTTG
>JANQHG010000242.1 GCA_028277115.1 Azospirillaceae bacterium | reverse complement strand
CACTACTCACGGATGAGACGTGTAGTGCCAAAGACAATATTCCTATGCATAACCCATTGATATACAACTTTTATCAAAAAATCACTGTCGAACTTGAGTTAGGTCCCGGATTGAAAGCTTCATTAGATACTTCAACGAAACCCTTGCCAAGCCATTCAGATGGACCTGGCAAGGGAAGCCCTTGACTGCTTAACTGGGTCAGGACTTTTGCGGGGCGACCACTAGGTAATCCGGCTCACCCCGGGGGGTGGGCTACGATGACACACCAGGCACCGTTCTTCTGGCAAATCAACCTTCCCCGCAAAGGCAGGCATATTTTCCTCTTGAGCGTTCTGTTATCAAATAGTAAAGACGCTGACATAGCAATCGATATTACCGGTTCAGCACATTTCACCACAGGTAAGAAAAGATTGACGAAAGGTATCTATCGCAAATCGGGGAGTGTTAATAATGTCGCGCCTTGAAGACGTACTCCCGTCATTCGACGACCGAACAGACGAGCAAGAAAAACAGGTCGCGAATTTTCAAAACGAGCTTTGCCGGCTCGTCAGTCGTGCGCAGCAAATCAACGAGGGAAATACGATCTCAATTCCCTCCGTTCGAGAAGCGGTCGAATGGCTGTCCCAACTTGACCCGGTTATCGGGTCGGGGAATAAGCGATTCCTTTCAATTCAATTTGATCGGGCAAAATCGATTCAGCGACGTTTTTCTGGCAGCGCTTCCTTCGTGATCTTAATCGAGACAGTAGGGTCCCGGGATGATCTTAAGAAGCTATTTTGCAAACAGTGGGAAATTGAGTTCATTTTGAAGATTCGAAATGAGATTCGCAATTACGACCAAATTGGAAAGCTTGAGGAGACGATATTTGCAGCTATAATAACACTGAATCAGAGCCACGGCGCCGAAGGGATATGGAATAAATTTGCGAAAATCCTTGAATCCGAGCAGCTTAGGCTGGAAGCGCGGGGGCTCCAAGTGGGGTTTGCGATCTCTATGCAAGCGATCACCCAGGCCGATGGGTTTGACGATGTGGTTCGTAAAGCGAAGTCGACTGCCCTCGTTCTTAATGGAAAGAGAAAGGATTCGGATGCTGCGGTGGTCGCTTGGGCACCTGATGGGTGTGCGGATAATTCATTTTCCTTTGCGTTGACAAAATACGAAGAAGCGGAGAGAGCCGGGCATCGGTGAGGGACGCCCAATCACCCGATCGCCTCAGGACATCTGTGACGTGATGCCCGGGCCAGGACGCCAAGGCTGTTGTCCCGCCATTATCGGCGTCGGCCCCGGCCGACCTCCATGAAGCCGCGGCCCTGGCTTTCCGCGTGGGGCGTTCGGCAGGGCCGGCCCAATCGACTTCGTCGCGCACCGCGCCGCCCGTCCGATCCCCTTCGTGTTCTGGTCGGCACCACCATGGTCGATCCGTGCGTGGTCGATCGAGGTCGATTGTTCCTCGGATTGTTCCTCGTTGCCGCGTCGGTTACCGTCCGCGCGTGGATCGCACCTTGGTTTTTTTTGAGGATGCGCGATGGCCGAGATCTCGACGGTTGGGCGGCGGATGAGCCTGGACGCGTTCCTGGCGTGGGACGGAGAGCCCGACCGGCGCTACCAGTTGATCGATGGGGTACCGGTCATGATGGCGTCGGTTTCTCCGGTTTCACCTCAGGCAAGCACGGATGCGTAAATATCGGCAATCTCCAAACGAAGCCCGGGCGGATCGAGGTCGAGCGTGCCCGAGGTGACGACCCCAGTCTCGATGACCCCGTCGGGGCGGCGGCGGTGATGAATGACCCGCGCCAGGGTCGCCTCCACGATGAGGTAGTGCCCAATGCTCGGGAGCCGGAAATAATCAGCGAGCTTGACCCCGGCATCGCGTCCGCGCGTGGTCGGCGAGAGGACTTCGCAAACGATCACCGGGTCGGGAATCTCGAGCGAGTCGGCCCTCACGCGCGGGCCGCAATGCACCAGCGCGTCGGGCTCATACGCCGTGTTCTCGTCGATGCGCACGGTCATGCCGTCCGGGTAGGCCCGACACGGCAGGCTCGCCGCGGTCAGGGCGCGGTTCAAGGCCGCCCAGAGCCGGGCCTTGACCTCGGCGTGCGCGGCGGTCTGGGGCGCCATCGCCACCACCTCGCCATTGACGAGTTCGTAGTGCTCGGTCTCCGGCCGGGTCTCCTGCCAGCGCAGGAACCCGTCCACGGTCATCGGCTCGCGCGGGATCCACCCCATACCCCGGCTCTCCCACCTTAAGGGTTCAACACCGGCCTTTCTGCCGCAAGCGACCCCGGTCTGCCTCATTGTTTTCGCCGGCTTGCGATCGGTCAATCACCTCGGCCGTTTGTCGCCGATCGGCCGCACCAGGCCGAGCAGGGCCGGCAGCGCGATCAGCGACGCGATCAGGGTCAAGGTCAGCGACAGCATCAACAGCACGCCCATCGAGGCGGTGCCCGGGTGGGGCGACAACGCCAGGCTGCCGAACGCAACCAGCGTCGTGAGCGCACTGAACAAGACCGCGCGCGCGGTCGGCGACGGCAAGACCCCGGTGATCCCGGCGCGCCAGCCGAGCAGGATGTAAATATTGAATGCAACGCCGATGCCGAACAGCAGCGGCAGTGCAATGATGTTGGCGAAATTGAGCGCAAGGCCGGTCGCGACGCACACCAGCGTGGTCACCACCGCGGCCAGCACCATCGGGGCGAGCACCAAGACGACATCGACCAGGCGGCGCAGGGTCGCGAACAGCAAGAGCGCGATCACCGCGATCGCGGTCGCGCCGGCCTGAAGAAAGGCGCCGACGATGGTGTCGGCCGAGGCCTGGATGGTCACCGCGGTACCGGTCGCCTGGGGTGCGATCGCGCGCACCGCCTCGACGAAGCGGACCAGGACCCGGTTGTCGCGGGCGTCGCCCGCGGGCGACACCAGGAGGCGCGCCGCGCCGTCCTCGGTGCGCCAGTCGCGCGCGAGGTTGGGCGGCAGCGCGGCGAGGTCGACCGGCTGGTCGGCCGACAGCGCGACCCGCAGGCTGTCGAGGCGCGCCGGCAGGCCGCTCAACAGCGCGGTGTCGAGGGCGTCGAGGATATGGGCCGGCGCGACCGCGGCGCGCTCGAGCAGGCGGGCGAGCCGCGTCGCGCTCGGCTCGTCGGCGAGGCGGGCGAGCGCGGCGGCGGTGTCGGCGAGCGACGATCTGATCTCGGCCCGGCTCGGCGGTGGCGTGGTCTCGGCCGGGGTCAGGGTCGGTGCCAGGAAGAAGGCGGCGTCGGCGATGATCGCGAGCTTGTCGTCCTGGTCGGCCGGCACGAAGCTTTCGAGTGTGACCACCCGCGCGACCTCGGGCAGCGCGGCCAGGCGGTCGGCCAGCGCCGTCGCGGCGTCGAGCGACGGCGCCAGGATGTCGATGGTGAACGGCGTGGTCGCCGGGTCCGACATCAGGTCATGCGCGGTTGCCACCGACTCGGTGGTCGGGTCGCGCAGGTTCATTGGGTTGAAGTCGAAGTCGAGCGCCGGCACCGCGGCGAGCCCGGCGAGCGCGAGCGCGAGCGCGACGCCTGCGACCGCGCGCCGGTGGCGGGCGAGCCAGCGGTCGGCCGGGGCGAGGCGGGCAAAGCCGACCGGCGCCGGCTCGCCGCGCGGCCGCGCCAGCGTCAACAGAGCGGGCAGCAGGGTCAGGTTGAGCACCACCGCGATCATCATGCCGACCCCGGCGATCAGCCCGAGCTCGGACACCCCGACATAGGCGGTCGGCAGAAAGGCGAAGAAGCCGGCCGCGGTCGCCGCCGCCGCCAGCAACAACGACCCGCCGACCCCCGCCGCGGCGGCGCCGATCGCGTGGGTCGGGTCGTCTTGCCGGTGGCGCTCGTCGCGGTAACGGGTCGCGAACTGGATGCCGAAATCGACGCCGAGCCCAAGGAACAAGACCGCGAACGCGACCGAGATCGGGTTGAGCGCGCCGACCGCCAGCGTGGCAAAGCCCGTCGTCAGGACGAGCCCGACCAACAAGGTCACCACGATCGGCACGATCAGGCGCGCCGTGCCGAGCCCGATCACCAGCAGCAACGTCACCAAGGTCAGCGACGCGGTCAGCGAGGTCGCCGCGCCATCGGCGAGCGTCTGCAGCTCTTCCTTTTCGATCGCGACCGAGCCGGTCAGGCGCACCCGCACCCCGTTGTCGGGGGTCAGCGCCAGGTCGGCGACGGCGGCGCGCACCGCCCGCATCGCCGCGCCGGCAGCGTCGAGCCGGCCGAAGTCGCGCACCGGCCGCGCGATCACCAAGCGCCGGCGTTCGGCCGCCGAGGGCTGCTGCCCGGTCAACATCCGCTGCCACGACAGCGGCCGAAACCGGCCGTCGAGCACCGCGGCGGCGGTGTCGGCGATCGCGCGCACCGCGTCCTCGAACCGCTCGAACCGCGCCGCGCCGCGCTCGACCCCCTCGACCCCAAGCGCGAGCGTGCCGAACAGCCCGCGCAGGCTCGGGTCGGCGGCGAGCGAGCCGATGAACGGCTGCGCCTCGATGATGTCGTCTACGAGGGTTTCCAGCCGGTCGATCGACAGATAGAGCAGGCCGTGGCGGCGCAGGAACGCCTCGCCGTCCGGCCGGTGCACCGAGTGGAACAGGCCGTCGGTTGCCGCGAGACGTGCGGTCAACGCCGCCGCGGCGTCGTCGGCAAGATCGGCGGTGACGCCGTCGACCACGATCACCAACAGGCCGGTCAGTTGCGGAAACGCGGCGTCGAACCGCGCCTCGCGCTGGCGCCACGGGACGTCTTCGGACAACAGCGCGCCCAAATCCGAGTTCATCCCGAGGTTGCCGACGATCCCCCAGCCGGCCAGCGCGCTCAACGCCAACGCCGCCGCGATCAATGCAAACGCGAAGCGCCGGCCGGCCTCGACCAGGGCGACGCACAGCCGCGCGACCAAGCGACCGCTGGTCGCGGCGTGCGCATGCGCAGGGACGGGGGCCTGGTCGCCCGGTCCCGCGTTCGAGCGGTCTCGCCTGGCCTCGGCGCCGGTGTCCGCGACGGGGGCGTCGGCGTCGCCTCGGTCAGGGGGCGCGGCGATCGTGCCCGGGTCGCCAGCGTCCGGGGTCGGCTCAGGCATCGGGGACGACAAGCAGCACCGTTCCGACCGCTGCCAGCAGGAGCGGCCAGGCGGCACGCGCCGCCACCGCGCCCGCGCCGCGCCGACCGTCGGTGCCGGTCACGGCATCGATCCAACGGCACCAGCCGGCCGCAAGCAGCAGCAACGCCGCCGGGTCACGGGCGATCAGGCGGGTCGGGTCGGCGATCGCGTCGGTGCCGACGATCCCGGCCAGCACCAGGCTTGCACCGCCGGCGAGCCCAACCAGGCTGAGCGTGCCGGCGGTGCGCGGTCCGATCATCGCCGCGCGGCCGGCCGCCTCGGCCAGGCCGATCAACAGCACCAAGCCCGCGCTCACCGTGGTGCCGTCCGGCCAGACCGATCCGTCGAGCCCGGGCGCAGCCGCGGGGCCGGGCGGCACCAAGCCGGCCAACGGCACGCCGGCGGCGCCGAGCAGCGACAGGATCGGCGTCCACCCCTCGGGCGACTGATGGACCAGGAACCCGGCGAGCCCGACCAGCAGCCATGGCCACAGCCCGGCCAGCCCGAACAGTCGGGCCCGGTCGAGCCCGATCAGGGTGGCCAGCGTCAGCACCAGGACGCCGACCCATTGGCGGGTGAACAGGTTCCACGCCGCCTGGACGTCCTCAAGCCGATCGCCGGTCGGATGGCTGCGCGGCACCGTGATGGTGCCGCCGCGGTCGTCCGGCGCCCGAAGGTCGGGCAAGGTTGGCGCCAGGGCGGTCGCAATCTCGGCTGTCGGGGTGCCGGCCCGCGCCGCCGCGGCGTCGTCGCCGGTCGGCAGCTGCTGGCCGATCCCGGCCGACAGCAGGATCAAGGTCGCGCCCAGCCCGAACGACACCGTGAGCGCGCGGCGCAACGGCATCACCGTGATCGCGGCGTCGGTCGCAAGATGGCGGGCGAGCCGGCCGGTCGCGAGCCCGATCAAAAGGATCACCACGGTCAGCAGCAGCTTTTCGGCGAGCTTGACCCCAAACGGCGTCACCACCGAGAGATCGGGCGGCTGGCCGTCCAGGGCATAGACGAACGCCGTGGCCCCAAGCCCGCCGACGACCGTGAGCGTGATGCCGAGCGCGCCGAGCGGCGCCGACCCGCGCGCCAGCCGGTCCTGGGCGAGCCCGTCGCGGCACACCGCGTAGGCGGTGGTGAGGAACGGCAGGCGGCCGATCCATAGCCCGATCCCGATCTGGTGCAGCGCGACCAGCACCATCAAGGGCGTCGGCAAGCTGGTGCCGAGCGCCCCATGGTTGACCAGCGGCCCGACCAGCGAGATCGCGCCGATCAGGATCACACTGACCAGGGGTTGGTGTTGATCGACCCGGAGCAGGCACAACAAGGCGGTCGCGACCCCGATCGCCGCGAGCGCGAGGCCCGCGGAGGCATAAGGGGTGTCGAGCAGGTCGCGCGGCGCGACGTCGAGCGCGTGCGCCGCGATCCCGAGTCGGACCGCCAGGTCGGCCAGGGTGAGCGCGGTGAACACCAGGGCGACGGTCAGCAACAAGAACCGCAGCCGACCGATCAGCCGGTCGCCGTCGCGCCCGAGAACGCCGGCCAGGCGGCGCGCGATCAACACTTGGAACGCAAGCCCGCCGATGATCAGCGCCTGCGCGATCAGTCGGACCCCATCGACCAGGATGGTGATCGGACCGGAATAGTCGAATGGCACGGCCATGGGCGGGGAAACAGCCTTGAGGCCCGGGTTTCGGGGTCTCGGTGCCCGGTTGACGGGCGCCACGCGCATGGGCCGAGCGCCGATGCGCCGCCGCAGCCTCTTACCCGGTTTTACGGTGCGAGGTCAAAGCCTCCGCGACGCCGGTGCAACCCTCGGAAACGAAAAGGGTCAGTCAGGCTGTCCTAACTGACCCCGTGAGTTTTGATTGGCTCCCCGGGACGGACTCGAACCGCCGACCCGGTGGTTAACAGCCACCTGCTCTACCGACTGAGCTACCGGGGATCAGAGAGCCGGTACCGACGTCTGCGGCAACCCTGCCTTCATATAACCGCTCGCGCGGGCGCTTCAATACCCGCCCCGCGGGAGCCGCCGACTTGGAGGCACGGGGCGGAATCGAACCGCCGTACGCGGATTTGCAGTCCGCTGCATGACCACTCTGCCACCGCGCCAGCAGGGACAAAAGATTAGGTCGACCGGCAATGTCCGGTCAAGATCTTCTCTTCCGGAAGCTCGGCGTCCCGTCGCCACCCCGGCTTAAGGCGCCGGCGGCCACAGGTCACATCGTCGGGGATGTCGCCGATTCAGTCCCTCAGGCAGGGCGACCAGGTCGGGATAGCGCGCCGGAAGCTCTGTCGGATTGGGGTCGGCGGCCATCGCAACCGTCATCCTCTGAACAGCCAACGCCAAGCCTGCGTACCTTATCATGAAACATGATCTTTTCAGCGTCGGCGAGACCGTTGCGCCAGTGCCGCGGTTGTGGCCGGAACACCACCACGACGGGGCCGGTCGACCGGGCGGCGTGTTGTGTGGGGTGCGTGCCACCGATATATAGCCGGAGCAGTGGGCGACCCTCGCCGTGGGCTTGAGCGGGCCGGCACGGGGTGGCGGCAAGATGACGGCGACCGGCGATGACCAACTACGCGATGGCGCGGGCCAACATGGTCGACGGCCAGATCCGGCCGCATCGGGTCACCGACGATCGATTGATCCGGGCGTTGCGCGAACTGCCGCGCGAGCGCTTTGTGCCGAAGTCGGTGCGCGCACGCGGCTATGTAGACGACCATGTGCCGATCGGCACCGGGCGGTTCGTTCTCGCGCCGTTGGTGACCGCGTGGTTGCTTCAGGCGGCGGCGGTCGAGCCGGGCGACGTCGTGCTCGATATCGGCTGCGGCACCGGCTATGCGACCGCGCTGCTGGCGCGGCTGGCCAGCACGGTGGTCGCGCTTGACGAGGATGTCGAGTTGCTCGACCGCGCGACCGAGGTGCTGGCCGAGCTCGGCATCGACACCGCGGTCACCGTGGCCGGGCCGATGGCCGCCGGGTGGCCGGCGCAGGCGCCGTATCAGGTGATCGTGATCAACGGCGCGGTCGAGCGGGTGCCGCCCGCGATCCTCGATCAGTTGGCCGAGGGTGGCCGACTGGTGGCGGTGACCGCGTCGCGGCCGGGGGTCGGGCGGGCCTATGTCTGGCAGCGGGCGGCCGGGGTGGTCGCCAAGCGCCGAGGGTTCGACGCGGCGGTGCCGGTCTTGCCGGGCTTCGCCGCGGAACCGGCGTTGGTGTAGGGCGGCAGGTGGGGCCGAGGATGGACGACAGCTGCGCGGTGACCGGGACCCACGAGGGCGATCCGCGCTCGGCGATCGACCACGGGCGCGCGCCGTTCGATCTTTCGGTCGAGGCGTTTGCGGCGCTCCGCCGGTCCGGGGTGGCGCCGGCGGTGCTCGATGTGCGCGAGCCGTGGGAGACCGCGATCTGCCGCCTTGACGACAGTGTGTGCGTGCCGCTGGGCCAGCTGCCCGGGCGGCTTGACCAGATCGCCCGCGTGGCGGGCGCAGGTCCGGTGGTGGTGTGCCACCACGGCATTCGCAGCGCCCATGCGGTGGCATGGCTGCGCCGCAACGGTCTCAGCCGGGCGATCAATCTTGCCGGCGGCATCGATGCCTGGGCGCGCCGGATCGATCCGACCATGGAGGTCTACTGATGTCGTTCGCAGCGTTTGTCGAGGGTCGGGGAACGCCGCCGGGCGCGCGCCGGCGGCACCGCTTGGCCGGTGCGCTCGCCCTGGTCGCCGGTCTCGCCGGCGCGGTCGGGCTGCCGCCGCCGGCGGCCGCCGAGTCGTTGCCGGCGGCGCTGGCCGAGGCCTATCTGACCAACCCGACGCTGGTCGCGGCGCGTGCCGAGCTGCGGGTGGTCGACGAGCAGGTGCCCGAGGCCAAGTCGGCGCGCCGGCCGACCTTGTCGATCACCGGTTCGGCCGGCGCAGATTGGTCCGAGACCTCGCTCCGCGACTCGTTCCAGCGAACCAACCCGCGCCAGATCGGGATCGAGGCGACCCAGCCGGTCTACCGCGGCGGCCGGATCGACGCCGGCATCCGGGTGGCGGAGAACGGGGTGCTGGCGCAACGCGCGCGCCTGCACGACACCGAACAGCAGGTGTTGCTCGCCGCTGCGACCGCTTACTTCGATGTCGTGCGCGACCTTGCGGTGGTCGAGCTGACCAAGAACAACGAACGGGTGCTGGAACGCCAGCTCGAGGCAACCCGCGACCGGTTTCGGGTCGGCGAGATCACCCGGACCGACGTCAGCCAAGCCGAAAGCCGGCTGTCGCGCGCCAATGCCGACCGGATCGAGGCCGAGGGCTTCCTTGCCAATTCGCGTGCCACCTATGCCCGGGTGGTCGGGTCGGTGCCGGGCGAGCTGACCCGCCCGACCGTCGCGCTCGACCTGCCGTCGGGCCTGGACGAGGCGGTGGCGCTGGCACGCGCCCACAATCCGGCGGTGCTTGCCGCGGTCTACACCGAGGCGGCGGCACGCGACACCGTGGACCAGGTAGACGGCGAGTTCTGGCCGTCGGCCGACCTCAGCGCCTCGGTATCGCGGTCGTTCGAAACCTCGCTCGGCGACGACAGCTATTCGAACGACGTCACCGTGCTGGCCCAGGTGAGCATCCCGCTCTATCAGTCCGGCGCGGTGATGGCGCGGGCCCGCGGCGCGCGCCAACAGCTCAACCAACGCCGTCTCCAGGTCAGCGAAGCACGCCGGTCGGCCCAGGAACAGGCGATCCAGGCCTGGCAATCCCTGGTGACCGCGCGCGCCAGTATCGAGTCCCGCAAGGCCCAGGTGCGCTCGGCCGAGATCGCGCTCGAGGGCGTGCGCCAGGAAGCGACGGTCGGCTCGCGCACCGTGCTCGACGTGCTCGACGCCGAACAGGAGTTGCTCGACGCCCGGGTCCAGCTGGTGCGCGCGGAGCGTGACGAGACCGTCGCGGCGTTCTCCGTCCTGTCGGCGATCGGCCAACTCGATGCGCAGGGTCTGGGCCTCGACGTGCCCCACTATCGTCCGGAGGCGTACTATAACCGGGTGCGCGACCGCTGGTTCGGGATCGATATCAACTGAGCCCGCGTCAACCCCCACCCCCGTGTCGCCGCGGCCGGGCGTCGACACGGGGGGCGCCCGGGGGCTCGGCGTCCCGTGGGGCCGTGCACCGACGGGTCGCGTCGAACGGTCGTCAAGGACTGCGCACGCGGGATCACTCGGTGTACCCTCTCCCCCGACCGACCGTGATCCGCCGCAACGATCCGGGGCCCCCCGGGACAGGGTTCGATGAGCGATCCCAAGAGCCAACAAGAACCGTCGATGGAGGAGATTCTCGCCTCCATCCGGCGAATCATTTCAGAAGACGGGGAGACGCCACCGAAGCCGGTCGAGGCCGAGGCGGAGGAGCCGCCGCCGCCACCATCGTCGCCACCACCACCGCCGCCTCCCCCGCCGCCACCGCCGCCACCCGAGCCGGAACCCGAACCGGAACCGGAGCCCGAGCCGGAACCGGAACCCGAGCCGGTGATGTTCGAGCCGGAACCGGAGCCCGAGCCGGAACCGGAGCCCGAGGCGCCCGAGGTGGATGTCCTCGAGCTGACCCAGATGGTTCAGGACGACGGCAGCGTGCTCGACCTGGACGACGAGCCGCCGCCGCCGCCGCGTCGGCGCCCGCCGCCGCGCGAGGTCGACGACGAGCTGATCTCGCCGGAGCCCCGGGAGCTCGCGACCGATGCGTTCTCGCGTCTTGCGACCAGCGTCGCCGGGGTCGAACGCTCGATCGGGTCGATGCACATCAGCCCGGGCGGGCGGACGGTCGAGGATGTGATCCGCGATCTGTTGCGGCCGCTGTTGCGTGAATGGCTCGACGAACATCTGCCGGACATCGTCGAGCATATGGTCAAACGAGAAATCGATAAGATGATCCGGCGGGCCCACGAACGGGAATACTGACGCGTTGACACCGCGCCGACCGGCCGGTGACCGCGGGGGCGCCGCGGCCCCGGGCCCGGCGGCACGGGACGGACTTTCAAGAGGTCGCAAGGATGCTGGACAAGACCTACCGCCCGCACGAGGTCGAGGCGAAAATCTATCGGCGCTGGGAGGAGTCAGGCGCGTTCGCCGCCGATCCGAGCTCGGACGCCAGCGCTTACGCGATCATGATGCCGCCGCCCAACGTCACCGGCAGCCTGCACATGGGCCACGCCCTCAACATGACGTTGCAGGACGTGCTGACCCGCTATCACCGGCTGCAGGGCCGCGACGCGCTGTGGCAGCCCGGGACCGACCACGCCGGGATCGCGACCCAGATGGTGGTCGAGCGCGCGCTTGCGGCCAAGGGCCAGTGCCGGCTCGACTTCAGCCGCGAGGCGTTCATCGACCAGGTGTGGGCGTGGAAGGAGGAGTCGGGCGGCACGATCATCGGCCAGCTGCGCCGGCTCGGCGCCTCGCCGGACTGGGCGCGCGAGCGCTTCACGATGGACGAGGGCTTGAACCGCGCGGTGCGCCGGGTGTTCGTCGACCTGTACCGCCAGGGCCTGATCTACAAGGACAAGCGCCTGGTCAACTGGGACCCCAAGCTCGACACCGCGGTCTCCGACCTTGAGGTCGAGACGCGCGAGGTCAAGGGCAAGCTGTGGCACCTCCGCTACCCGCTCGCCGACGATCCGGAGCGCATGATCACGGTCGCGACCACCCGGCCCGAGACCATGCTCGGCGACACCGCGGTCGCGGTGCACCCGGACGACCCGCGCTACCGCGAGCTGATCGGCCATGAGGTCCGGTTGCCCCTGGTCGGCCGGCGCATCCCGATCGTCGCCGACGACCACGCCGACCCCGAGACCGGCTCGGGCGCGGTCAAGATCACGCCGGCGCACGACTTCAACGACTTCGAGGTCGGGCGGCGCCACGGGCTCGAGATGATCAACGTGATGGACCGCCACGGCTGCATGAACGAGGCGGTGCCCGAGGCCTATCGCGGCCTCGACCGGTTCGAGGCGCGGGCCAAGGTGGTCGCCGATCTCGAGGCGCTCGGTCTCGTCGCCGAGATCTTGGACCACGTCCACTCGGTGCCGCACGGCGACCGCTCGGGCGTGCCGATCGAGCCGTTCCTGACCGACCAGTGGTATTGCGACGCCAAGTCGCTGGCGACCGCCGCGATCGCCGCGGTCGAGGACGGCCGCACCGTGTTCGTGCCGCGCCAGTGGGAGAACACCTATTTCGAGTGGATGCGCAACATCCAGCCGTGGTGCATCAGCCGCCAGCTGTGGTGGGGCCACCAGATCCCGGCGTGGTACGGCCCGGACGGCGCGATCTTCGTCGCCGAGACCGAAGACGAAGCGCGCGAGGCCGCGGCCGCCCAGTTCGGTGAGGGCGTCGAACTCGTCCGCGAGACCGACGTGCTCGACACCTGGTTCTCCTCGGCGCTGTGGCCGTTTTCGACCCTCGGCTGGCCGGAGCGCACGCCCGAGGTCGGGCGCTACTATCCCGGCGACGTCCTGATCACCGGCTTCGACATCATTTTTTTCTGGGTCGCCCGGATGATGATGATGGGCCTGCACTTCATGGGCGAGGTGCCGTTCCGCACCGTCTACATCCACGCCCTGGTGCGCGACGAGCACGGCCAGAAGATGTCGAAGACCAAGGGCAACGTGATCGATCCCTTGGAGATGATCGACCGCTTTGGCGCCGACGCGTTGCGTTTCACCTTGGTCGCGATGGCGGCGCAGGGCCGCGACATCAAGCTGGCGCCGGCGCGGGTCGAGGGCAACCGCAACTTCGCGACCAAGCTGTGGAACGCCGCGCGCTATACCGAAATGAGCGGCTGCCGGTTCGACCCCGGGTTCGATCCGGCGTCGGTGCGGCTGACGGTCAACCGCTGGATGATCGGCGCGGCGGTCCGGCTCGGCGAGGCGGTGGCGACCGCGCTCGAGAGCTATCGGTTCAACGAGGCGGCCTCGGCGCTCTACCACTTCACCTGGGGCACCTTGTGCGACTGGTATCTCGAGTTCACCAAGCCGATCCTGGCCGGCGACGACGCGGCCGCCGCGGCCGAGACCCGGGCGACCACCGCCTGGGTGATGGTGCGCCTGCTCCACCATTTGCACCCGGTGATGCCGTTCATCTCGGAAGAGTTGTGGGAACAGATCGGCCCGGGCGACAACCGCCCGCTGATCGCGACCCGCTGGCCGGAGCCCGACCCGGCGCTGATCGACGCCGCGGCGGCGGCGGAGATGGACTGGGTGGTGCGGCTGATCTCGATGGTCCGGACCGTGCGGTCTGAGATGAACGTGCCGGCGTCGGCGCAGATCGCGCTTTTGTTGAAGGACGCGACACCGGCGGCGCTCGGCCATGTCGCAACCCACCGCGACCTGATCCTGCGCCTGGCGCGCTTGTCCGAGCTCGGCCCGCTCGACGGCCCGGTGCCGGCCGGCGCGGCACAGGCGGTGATCGAGGACGCGGTGTTGGTGCTGCCGCTGGCCGGCGTGGTCGACCTCGACCAGGAGCGCGCGCGCCTGGCCAAGGAGATGGCCAAGGCCGACGACGAGATCGCCCGGATCGACCGCCGGCTCGGCAACGCCGACTTCCTGGCCAAGGCGCCGGAAGAGGTGGTCGCCGAAAACCGCGACCGCCGCGCCGACCACGTGGCCCTGCGCGACAAGCTGGCCGAGGCGCTGGCGCGCCTGGGCGACGGCTGAGGGCGGCGGCAACGCAGATGCCTCGGTTACGCTCCCGGCTCGGTCTTTGGAGGTGGATTTCGTTGGACTGAACGCCCTTGCTGTCCTTTGGACCCTCGTTTGGCCTGTTCGGGGCACCAGTCTTATGGCCCATTGGTTCTACTGAAGCTCACCCAGGAGCTTGGTGATGTTAAACGACCGCGGCGATCCAATCGTTCGTGCGCGAGTCGTTTATAGACTGGTTTGGAAAGAGAACAGTGTCGGTTAGACGGTGTTTTTTTTAGAGCGTCGGACAGTCACCCGACTCTTGTGGAACCAGCGGACCTCAATTGGGGTGATACCTGTGGGCGCAGGGGCGAAATCTCGGGACCGCCCGGCTTGGAAACACGGTTTTGTGTGAGGCTGCTTTGATGGTTGCCATCAAGCGATCTGCATGGTAGACGCTCTCATGCGATGAGATCGCTTTGGAAAGATAGCAATCGGAACAATTCACTGCCGCAACAGCGTGATATACGATACAGGTCATGGTCGCCAAGGCAGCCGACCGATACTGCCCGGGTAGTAAAATGATCAGTTTGCACGATTCGGACATAGTTCTTCTGGCTGATCTGTTTTCCAAAGATCCTGATCGAGAAAAGCTGCAGCATATGTGTAAATCTATCGAGATTAGTAGGGATTATCTTTTGACATTAAAGGGTCAGCTGGAGCATCTCCAGTTGCTTATTCAACTAGAGCGCGCGGGATTTTTGGATCAGTTTCTGATGATAATGTTGTTCTCTCCAATTAATTCAGATATATATTCACCGCAGATCGTCGAGCACGAAAGATTAAGACATAGGGTTATTGAGTACTTCGGCTTCACGATGCACAACTTGGGAGCCGGAAACGACGCAATTAGCCTCCGCCAGATACCAAGGAAACCTGAGACTGCGGATGCTCGCCAGACTCGGCATCGGCGTCAGTTGTATAGCTGGATTTGCCGCATCTATGGCGAGTCACGGGCGATCGGAACCGGTGTCCTGGTTGCGCCGAACTTGTTGTTGACGTGTTTCCACTGCCTTAAGTCCTTTCTTGAGGAAAACGGCGATCTGCGTGCGGGAAGTGACATCTATGCGCAATTCACGCTCTATGCGCCCGGAAATCCCGACCAACAACACGTCGACACGGCTCGGGTCAAAACCTTGCGGAACACACGTCCGGTTTCGGCATCGAAGGAGTTGGACTTTATCATCATCGAGTTGGAGCACTCGATCGGCGAGGTCGAGTTACCGGGGTACGACTCGCAAAAGGTGGGGTGGCTTGGGATCGAGAGATTTGTCGAGTTGCTCTCCGATCGCGATCGCCATTTGACCCTGCTCGGGTACCGGGAGGACGGTGCATTCTCCGAAATGCAGGCCGACTTCGCCGGTTTTGACGCGTGCGGTCGCGTTTACTACCAGGCTTTGACCGAGGAGGGCGTTTCCGGGTCATTGATCCTTTCCGGTGACACATTTCAGTCGATTGGGATTCACTGTGGCCGTCGGTCGGTTGCGTACACCGAGCAATACTATCGGGGATACGGCTTGAGCTTTGCGCAAATTTGGCGACATCTTGGACACGATGGTCTGAGTGAACGGTTTCCTTTGAACCCGCACGATCCCGGTTTGCGCCAATCGCGTGGTAGCTCATTGGTACCCAACGTATCAAGTACGCTGCCGGCGGTGCGCGACATCAAGCAGCACGTATTTAAAGCAAATGTCGACAATCGGGTGCTCCCCGTCATCGATCGTGCTCGATTTGTCAGGCACGTGGTCGAGTTGCGGGATAAATTGCAGTCTAAGGCGAAACCGCCGATTCTGATCACCGGCGGCAGCGGGAGTGGGCGGACCTTTACCGCTCATCTTCTCAAGCACTTATTGGCAGACCGAAATGACAAGGTGATACGTGTCTCACTACCCGATCTGGTGGCGCATGATAACGATGAGCCGCGAGCCCTTTTTTCCGCGCTGTTACACCATCTGCAAGAAGCGGGGCTGCCTACTACCACAGACAAAGGAATAGCGAAAAAGAACATTGGCGTGCAACCGACAAGGGCTGCAATTAATTTCGTTGATGCATTGGTGCATGTGCTTAATCGACCCGGTTATGCTGATATCATCGAGCCGCTTTGGTTTGTTATAGATGACGTAGAACGGGAACGGCTGAGTGACGCCGGCTTCGAGTTTCTGTCTCATCTGGCCGGGCGATCCCGTGACATTCCATGCCTAACTTTGGTGATCATTACAGATAATCAGATTAAGCTTCCAGGTGCCCGAAGTATCTTTGTTGACCTATTGCGCGAAATCAACCGTGAGTCGATCCAGCATTTCCTACGTCGCGCGACGACCCACGACGGATGGTCACTTGACGACGGCAAGATTGAGAGGTTCTTAGACACCCATTGGCCGCAGATAGAACAACAGCCACAGCGACAACGGCTGCGCAGAGCCAGCGAGATTATTACGAATGAGCTTTTGGGCGGCGGCCAAAGCACGGCCGGATCGGCCCCATCGCGACGGTTGGATGCCGCCCGACCCCTTCAAGAGACAGGAATCGACGGGTGACGGGCGTTGGCACGCCAGATGAGCTTGTTCGGATGGTCTTGCCGGCCGCGGCGGTGCTCAGTCAGTTCAATCCCTCGGCGATCATCCCGGGGGGACTCACCGCCGCCGAAGCGGCCCATTTGGATCAAATCCTTATGCCACAGTGCGTTCCAACCAGTGGAGACAACGCCGTACAACGCCTGACGTTCGAAGCGCGGAAAAACATATTTTTTGAGTATTTTCGTGATCCGGAAAGTTTGAAATCAACAATCGACCGGTTGCCGTCGAGCTCGGAGGATCCGCTCCTGGTGTTATTGCGGACACTGTACGAGGGTAAGGTCGAAATCACCGCCATGAAGCCGGAGCAAACCAACTGGCTCTATCGTCTGTACCAACCACTCAATGAAGTGATCGGGAAGGTCATTTATCTACCCCCGATTCACGACGTTAAGCGCGCAGAAGACAGACACAACGCGATTGACGGTTGGCGTCGGCACTCCGGCGCCCACTTTTCCGATCGCGAGGATGAACTCGCGGCGTTGCACAGGTTTGTCAACCCTGAAAAACATATGCCAAAGGTAACCGTTCACACCCCTGATCAAGCAGCGGCGCATTGGCTGGGAGTGTGGGGCGCCGGGGTGAGTGCCCCGGTTCTTGCGGCGGCGATCATCTTGGCAGCGAAGGTCCACGGATCGGCGCCGCGCTTGCGGCAGGTGTCGATGACGCTGAGGGCCGCAGCATAGAAGCGGCTGCCTTCATCGGTACGGGTGCCGAACGAGATGGCACGGGCGAGCACGGCATGCCGAAGCGCACGTTCGGCGTCATTATTGGTCGGCGGCAGCGATGGGTTTTCAACGAACGCCATGACGGCGTCCCAATCGTTTAGGATTTCGCGGGCAAGCGCCCGCACCTTCTCCTCTCCGTCCCATTTATTACATTGGCAGGACCACTTAATACGTTTCATCAGGCGCTGGATACGGCCATCGCTGCCGCCTTCCGCCACGGCGTGTATAAGGGTGCGCAAATCGTTCGCGAGATCGCGTCCGAAGGCGGAACCGACGCGGAAGAATCCCACCTCCAATGCCACGGCCTTGCGAATTAGATGGGCATTATGCCGATATCGGCATAACGCCCATTATGCCGAGTACCGGATTATGCCGACCTTTTTGCGGAACTCTGCCCGGACGGCGGGGCTCGGGGCTGTGGGG
>JANQHG010000142.1 GCA_028277115.1 Azospirillaceae bacterium | reverse complement strand
GCCTCGCGCACAGCCCGGACGCGCCGAAACGCTTTGCCGCGCTCGCCCACGCCGGGGTTTGGGTGCGCGCCTTCGACGATCGGCCCGGGTTGCTCCGGTTCGGCTTACCCGGGGATGCGGCGGCTTGGCAGCGGCTCGCGGCGGCGCTCGCCACGCCGATGCCCGACGACCGGGCGTCCGCCGCCGCACCGCCTCCGTCCGGCACCGGTCGGCCGGCCGGTCGCCGGCACGGCTGACCGGTCACGCCGCCGCTTCGGCGGCATCGACCGTGACCGCCGTCCTGCCCCGCCGGTCGGGCACGGCGGACGCCGCCACGGCGGCCGCGAAGCGACAGCTGAAGGTGAAGGTGAAGACGGCGCCCGCGCCGGGCGCGGACACCAACCTGATCTCGCCGCCCATCAACCCGGCCAGCCGCCGACAGATCGCAAGACCGAGGCCGACCCCCGGCGCGCCGCCGGCCTCGCCATCGCCGGCGCGCGCGAACGGCTCGAAGACGCGGTCGTGGTCGGCCTCGGCGATCCCGATGCCGGTGTCGGCGACCGTGGTCGAAATCAGGGTGGCGGAAGCGTCAGCAACCGAGGCCGTCGCGGTCACCGTGATTGTGATCCCTCCGGTCTCGGTATACTTGATCGCGTTTTCGACGAGGTTGGTCAGGATGCGCCGATAGGCCCGGGCGTCGCCGATCACCGCGCCCTCGCCGCCCAACCGGCAGTCGATCGCAAGCGTCAGTCCTTTCTCGGTGATCCGGTCGCCCACGAGAAACGCGATCTCGTCGATCTCGCTTGCCACCGAGAACAGCTCACCTTCGAGGGGGAACCGTCCGGCCTCGATCCTGGACAGATCGATCATGTCGTTGATCAGCTCGCTCAACCGCTGCCCTGAGCGGAAGATCACCTCAAGATTGCGCCGCCGCGCGCCGTCGCGTTCGCTTTCACGCAAGAGCTCGCTGTACCCGATGATTGCACTGAGCGGCGTACGCAAGTCATGACTGACCGAAGCGATGAACTGCGACTTCATTTTGCTTTCGATTTCCGACCGTCGGCGGTCGACGTCCGCCCGATGCCATTTGACGGTCTGCCAGGCCACCAACACGACCAGATGCAGAATGATGATCACGCCGATCACCGCCGCGCCGACCCAGACCCGCACATGACGGCCGTAGATCGAGCTCTGGTTGCGCACGTAATCGTCCCCGATCGCCGTGGCCACCGCGACCGGCCAACGGGCAAGGCGGTAACAGAGCACCCGCTCACGCTCGGCGTGCCATGGCACCGCGACGACCCGGCTGGCGACCGCGGCGGCCGATCGCTGGGGGCACGTGACCGCCGGGACCGCTGCGCCGACGAACCCCGCCGCCCGACCGCTCGCTTCCAGGATCCGCCGGCCGCCGTGCACCATCAAGAACGACAGACCGGCGGTCTTGCGTTGATCATCGATGACGTTCGCAAAGAAACGCCGATCCAAGGAGAAGGCGATCACAGCGACCAGCGATCCGTCGTCACGACGAATCGCGGTCGACATCACCCAGGTCCAGGTGGTGTCCAGCCGTCTCAGCACCGGCTCGTGGACCAGGACCTCGAGATGCGCCGACGCGACGTGAGCGCGGACATACGCCTGGTCCGAAACATCGAAGCCGACCCCGGGCTTGCCGTCGCGCATGTCGTCGACCACGGTGCCGGTCCGGTCGATCAACAAGATGGTGCGTAGCGCCGGCACCTGGCGCCGGATTTCCGAGACAAGGTCTTGGAAGCGCACCGCCGCCTCGGCGCCGTCGATCTCGGCCAGACCGCTCATGTGCGCCGCGGTGGCGCGCGCCAGCGCCGCCAGCACCCCCAATCGCCCGCCGACCGTATCGGCGACCGTGGCCAACTCGGCGTGCAGGTCCGACTCGACCTGGCGCACGAAGGTCCGCTCGGTCTCGGTCACCACGATCGATCCGAGCGTGGTGGCCACCCCGACGATCAGCGCCGACAGTGCCACCGCCCCGATCCCAAACCGCAGTCCGGTCGCCATCGGTCTGCGTCACCCCCGGTGATGGTCTAGCTCGCCGGACCTGCCGGCCGGGCGTCCGTATCCGACCTGACGGCCGATCATCGGTCGCCAACGTTAAGTAAGATAGGGTCGAAACCGTCGCCGACACCCGATCAACCCGAACGCCGTCCCCGTCGGACGCAAGACGGTCGAAGCGGGGGAACGCGGGCGACCGGCTCGACCGCGATCAATCCTGGGGTCATGCCTGCGCCCGGAACGTCGCCGAGCCGAGGTAAACTCTTGGTGACCTGATTGTGCGACACCATGAACGATGTGAAAACACCAGCCGTGTTCCGGACGGTGCACGGAACCCAATAATCCTTGCCCGCCCGGCCGAACCCCACGACCGGTATGGCGGTGGGCACAGCTTTGGTCTTATTATTATCTTGCTGTAGTTAAGAAATTTTAAGATGATAAAAAATATCCATGTGACACGACTTCGGTCTGGCTGGCGTTCGTCGCCGGCCCGTCGGCGACCTTGGTGGCGTCGGCCGAGATCACCTGGCTGTTCAACGATTTCTCGACCACGATCAATCTCGAGGACAGCTTGCCCGGCAGCGGCTTCATCGACGTGTTCGTCCGGTATGTCGCAGCCAGGATGCCGTCCGATCGCCGTCGCCACGAGCCGGTCACCTTTGCGCGGGCGCTCGGGCTGATGCGGCAAGGCGACCCGGTCTGCCGCCCCGCGCTGCAGGTGCCCCCGGAGCGCGCCCGGGTCCGCAATCACCTGGAGCTCGCGCGGCAGAGAGGGGAGCTTAAGGCGCTGATGCGCCGAATGCGCTGCCCCCCGGTCCGCCGCTGCGTCGGCTGCATCGGATCGTGTGCCGCCGGTGCCTTGACGGTCGGCACCGGAGGCGTCACAGTGAATGCAGTGGCGGACACCGATCGGCACCCGCAAGACCAGCCAAGCAAACGCGGGCGTCGATGTCACGACCGGTCGCCGTAAGCGTGGGCGGCCAGCGTATGGGGCGTGTGTCCCCAACCCTGGCCGCGCCGGCCGTGGGGGTTTTCGGACGGCGGATCACCTGAGGGGCATCGGGCCGATCATGACGATCATGACCACCGAACTCTATGACGCCTTTGTCGCGAGCGGCACGCCGGAAGACAAGGCGCGCAAGGCCGCCGAGGTGATTGCGGCTCACGAAACCCGCATCGGCGACATCGAGAGGAAACAGGAGCGGCTCGGCACTTTGATGGCCGCCGGTTTCGAGAGGCTCGAAGCCAGGATCGACCAACTCGAGGCGAAAATCGAGCATTCTGACGCCGCGCACAACGCAAAGATCGAACACACCGCCGCGACGCTCAACGCGAAGATCGATCAAACCGCCGCGACGCTCAACGCGAAGATCGATCAAACCGCCACGACGCTCAACGCGAAGATCGACCAAACCACCGCGACGCTCAACGCGATGATCGAACAAACCGCCACGACGCACAACGCAAAGATCGAACACACCGCCACGACGCACAACGCAAAGATCGAACACACCGCCACGACGCTCAACGCGAAGATCGATCAGAACTTCGCGACGGTTAACGCAAAGATCGATCGAGAGGTCACGGCGTTGCGGGGCGACATCAAGCTGATCCGTTGGATGCTCGGGCTGGTGATCGCCGGCGTCTTCAGCTTGGTCTTGAAGGCCTTCTTCGTTTGACGCCGGGCGGCGCGATCCGCCGTGCCGATCTCGACCGCGCACCGCATCAGGCTGTCGTGCGCGCGTCATCCGCGCCGTTGGTGATGGTCAGCGACAGATAGGTGATGTCGTCGGCCTGCTCGGCGCCGTTGGCGAACGCCTCGAGCGCCTCGAACAGGCGGGCCACCATCTGGTCGGGTGGCAGCGCCGCGGCGGCGGCCTCGGTCAGGAACGCGAGCAGGCGCTCGTCTTCGAACATCTCTTCGCGCGGGTTGGCCGCCTCGGTGACGCCGTCGGTGTAGAGCACCAGGCAGTCACCGGGCTGCAGCGTCATCGCATGTTCCCGGTACTCGAAGTCGTCGAGCAGGCCGAGCGCGAGATCGCCTGTGATCTCGATCAGCGACGCCGCGCCGTCGCGGATCAGCGCTGGCGGGTTATGCCCGGCATTGATGTAATGGAGCACCGCGGTCGACGGGTCGTAGGCACCATAGAACGCGGTCACGAAGAATTGGTCAGGATTGTGCTCTGACAACCAGCGGTTGACCTCGGTGAAGCAGGCGCCGAGATCGGCGTAGTTGGCCGCGAGCGAACGCACCAGGGTCCGGCAAATCGCCATGTAGAAGGCGGCCGGCACACTTTTGCCGGAAACATCGGCGACCACCACCCCGAACCGGCCGCCGGGCAGCGTGAAATGGTCGAAAAAGTCGCCGCCGACCTCCTTGGCCGGTTCCATCCGGCACTGGACCTGAAAGCGAGGGTCGTGGTGCTGGTCGGCCGGCAGGATGTCGCGTTGAAGCTTGCGCGCAAGCGCCAGCTCCTTTTCCAGCCCCGCGAGCTTGGTTTCGCGCACCAAGGCCTCGCGCAGGCGTTCGATCATCTCCTTCAACAGGCGATGCTGGGTCACGATCCGGGTCGACAGCTGGCCGAGCACAGTCGCGAGCAGGCCGAGCTGGTCGTCGCCGTCGGCGCCGCCCGATTGACCATCCGGACCGTCGTGCGTCTGGCCGTGGCCGCGGCCGTGCGCCGCCTCGGCGCGCTTGAGGCCGGCGAGCACTTGGCGGCGCGCCTCGTCGTCGAGCGAGGCCGCCAGCGTCGCCATCTCGTTGCGGATGAACCGTTCCTGGCGCCGGCGCTGCAACTCGCGCTGGCGGCGTTCCTCGCCGACCGCCTCGACCACGCTGCGATAGGCGCGCACCGCGCCGGCGATCCGGCCGATCTCGTCGTCCCGGGCCGCGGCGGCGGCCGGCAGCGGCACCGCGCGCTCCCCGCGCGCCATCGCCTGCAGCGCCGCGATCGCGCCCTCGAGCGGCCGAAATGACCGACCGATCATCAGGTAGAGCGCCACCAGGGAGGCCAATGCGAGGCCAAGCCCGCCGGCAAGCGACAGGGTGGCGATCCGGCTGGCGGCGTGGAGCGCCTCGGTGCCATCGCGCAAGCTGACCAGGATGCCGCCGGACGACCGCATCAGATCGGTCAGCGGCACCCCGCTGACCGAGTAGAGCCGATCGCCGATCGCGGCGACGGTCAGGCTGTTGCGCCGCGCCGGCACCCGCGCGCCCGCCGCCCGCCACAGCTCGGGCGCGGTGCCGTGGACCATTCGGCCGCGCGCGCTGAGCAGGAACGCCGCCGCCCCGACCAGCGCGCCGTAGCGCGAAAGCGCACCGGCGGCCGAAGTCGCGAGCGTCACCGTGCCGACCGGCCGGTCGGTCAGAATCGGCTCGGCGACCGCGATCGCGACCCGGTCGGCCGAGACCTGGCGCAGGCCACTCGCCCGCGTGCCGCCGAGCACCGCGTCGATCGATCCGGCGTCGAGCACCCGCGGCGGCTCCGGGGTCACCGAGGCGGCGAACAACGGGTCGCCGTCGGGATCGAGGATCTGCAGGTCGGTCAGGGTCCCGGCCGCCAGCGCGCGCGCGGCCAGAGGCCCTGCGACCCGGTTGATCGCCCCGGGGTCCTGGGCCGCGACCGCGTCGATCAGCTCGGGGTTTTCGACCACCCCCGGCAGCAGCGCGGCCAGGCGGTCGACCTCGTCCTCGACCAGCCGGCGCCATAACGCCGCCTGGCCCTTTGAGGTCACCTCGATCTGATGGGCCAGGGTCAGGCGTTGGTAGACCACACCGCCGGCGATCAACGCCCCGGCAAGCAGCGCCAAGACCAGGGTGAACAGGCCGATCAGTCGGCTGCGCAGCGACATCTCACGCCTCCCTCGACGCACCCGGGCGTGCGGCGAACAGCGCGACCAGCGCGACCAGGACTCCGGCCGCCGCGATCGGCAGGCCCGGCGGCAGCGCCAACGGCGTCGCGGCAAAGGTCATCAGCGCGCCGACCCCGGTCCCGGCGATCACCGCCGGGCGCCGGCCGAGGTCCGGGGGGTCGGCGCCGTGGCGCACCGCGGCGGCGGCCGACGCGGTGCCGAAGCACAGACCGATCCCGACCCCGAACAGCGCGAACGCGACCGCGAGCGCCGCGGTGCCGCCGGGCGGCACCACCGCGATCCCGGGCGCAACCAGGACGATGCCGAGCGCGAGCAGCCCGGCGCCGACCGCCGGGGTGGCGGTCGCGCGCCCGGTCGCCCGGACCGCGACCGCCCGGGCGGTGATCCCGGCAACCCCGGCAAGCGCGCATGCGCCGGCAAGCCCGGCAAGACAGCCGGTCAAAAGATAGTCCTCGAACGACACCCGGTCGGGCAGGATGGTGAACAGTGCGCTGCCGATCCCGAGTCCTCCGATCAACGCCCACGGCCACGCCGCCCCGGCCAGCCCGGCGCCTCGCGCCGCCGGGGGGGCCGGCCGCGGTGCGGTGGCCCCCGGCGGCCGCCACCACCCGGCGATCGCGGCCGCGATCAGGAACGTCGCGATGCCGGCGAGCAGAAAGCTGTTGCGCCGGCCGACCAACTCGCCGAACAGCCCGCCGAGCAAGGGGCCGATCACCAGGCCGGCGAACAGCCAGACCAACGCCCCGGGCAGCCGGATCCCACTCGCCGTGGCGAGGCCGAGCGCAAACCCGCTGCCGAGCCCGGTCAACAGGCGCAACTGGAAGAACAGCCCGATCTCGCGGCAGCCGAACACGGCGGCGGTCGCGACCCCGGCGAGCGCCAGCGCGGCCGCCGCGCCGAACGCGATCGTCTTGGGCGACCGACCGCGGCCAAGCCGGCTGCCGAAAACAAGCCCGACCAGCATGGCGCCGGCCTCGATCGCGAGCGGCAACGCCGGCAGCGCCGCGGGCGGCAGGGTCCAACTGCCGCGATCGACCGCGAAATTGGGCAGGAACGGCTGGACGATCGCCCAGGCGGCCAATCCGAGCAGGATCGGCCACGCGCCGCCGCTCGCCCGGTCATCGCCGTCCGCGATGCCGGTGGCGGCCGGGTCGCCGACGGTCGCCGAAAACCGGTAGTGCGCGGCGATCCGGTCGTGGATCGGCTGGAGCTTGGCGGTCAGCGAGCCGTCGAAATCGATCGCCTGGACCGTGCGCAGGGTGCCGCGCACCGCGACATAGCCGGCGCGCACCCGCTCGGCGAGCCGGCCGGCCGCCTCGGCGGCGGCACCGATCCGGTCGGTGCCGGCCGGTGGCGCGGCGGTGCGGTAATCGCCCGCGCCGATCGTGCGCAAAAAGTCGATCAGCCGCACGCGCGGTCGTTCGACCGCGGTGCGGGCGATCGCGAACCCGACCACCCCGGCGGCGCCGGCGGCGGCTACGATCACCACCAGCAGCGTGACCCCCAGCCGCCCGACCGAGACGCCGGCGAGCACCGGCCGGGTCGCGACCGTGATCGTCGCGAGGGTGGACCGGCCGTCGGCGCAGCCCGGCTCAGTGCCGCCCGGGCAGACCCGCGCAAACCGATCGACCACAGGGACCATGGCGACGCTGAGGTCGGGGGTTGCCGGAGCGCCGGTGGCGAACAGCTCACGGCCGTCGGGGGCACGGATCGCGACCCGCCGGACCTCGGGGTAGGCGTCGACGAAGCGCTCAAGATAACCGGTGACGTCGTACAGCTTGTCGAGCGGGATGCCGTAGCCGACCGCGCGCCCGACCTGGGCGGCGAGGGTCCGGCCGAGCGCGTGGGCGGTTTCGTCCGCCGCGACCTCGAGCTCGGCGTCGATCTGGCCGAGCGCAGCGGCGGTCAGGATCACCGCACCTCCGGTGACCAGCAGCGCGGTCAGCGCCGCGCACAACATCGCGGTCGTCCGGGGGGGCCGCGGGGCGCGCGGCGCACCGGTCTCAGGCATCGCCGGTCTCCCGTGCCGGGTGGTCGGGGGCGGGATCGGGCGCGCGGTCCGGCGGCCCGGCGCCGTTGGTGAGGTCGATCCCGGTCCGGTCGGTCTTTTTTTCGGGGCCGAGCGCGGGCGGGGGCGCGCCGTCGTCGTCAAGCGCGGCGATCTCGCACACCGCCGCGCCGAGCCGGGCACAGGCCCGGTCGGCGGCGGCGCGGGCGGCGACCGCCGCACCGACCAGGGGGTCGAGATTGCCGGGGTCGCCGGCGTCGGCGGTGGCCCACTCCGGCGCGGCTCGGTCGGGGTCGATCACTGCGGCGGCGGCGGCGAACGGTCGCCCGGCCGCCCGCCCGATCAGCCGTAGCCCGACCACCCACACCACCAGCACCACCGGCACCAGCCAGACCAGGGTGCGGCCGAGCGTGCCGATCATCCGTGTGCTCTGGGCGGCGCGGCGAGCGGTCGCAACCACGATCGCGACCCCGCCGACCTCCTGGTCGAGATCGTTGAACAGCGGCGTGCCGACCACCACCCACTCGGGCGCATCGTCCAGCCACACCGCGCCGTCCTGCCGCCGCCGGGCGTCCTGCCAGGGTTCGGGCACCGGCTCGCCGACCAGACCGCGGTCGGTGCTGAACACCACGGTGCCGCCGGCATCGAACACGTCGATCGCCAGGATGTCGGGCGCACCGGCGCGCTCGCGCTCGATCAGGGTCTGGGCCGCGGTGATCTTGGCGAGCGGCAGCCCGAGCGCGAGGTTGCCCTCAAGCGTCGCCCGAATGTCGGTCAGCCGGATATCGACCGCGGCACGGGTGTGCTGGAGCGTCAGGCGGTCGAGCGCCCGGTAGAGCGACGCCGCGGTCAACATCAACGCCGCGACCACCAGCGGGGTCAACAGCCAGGTCAAACGCTCGGTGAAGGTCATCGATTGGCGACCCTGTCGTCGTCGATCACGGGCGGCGCGGCGCGATCGGTGTGGCACCGGCGCGCGCCTTTGCCGAGGTGCAGCAAAAGGGCGTTCGGTGTCCAGCCGATCTGCTCGGCGACCCGATTGATCGACAGCGGCCCGCCGATCAGGTGGGCGACCATCCCCGGCCGCACCGCCGCTGCCGGCAGCGCGCTGACGTCGGCCATCACCAGGCTCATCGACAGGCCGCCGACCAGCGGCACCTCGCACCCGGCGATCACCGCGCGGCCGCCGTCGCCGAGCGACGGCGCCAGACCGTCGCCGTAGCCGGCGCCGATCGTCGCGATCCGCGACGCGCGGGCCAGCCGGGTCACCCCGCCGTAGCCGATCGTCGCCCCGGCCGAGTGATCGGACAGCCGCAGGATCGGCGCCGCCACCCGGACCACCGGCGCGAGCGCGACCCGCGCCTCCTCGGTGGTGCGCACGCCATAGAGCGCGCTGCCGACCCGCACCGCGTCAAGCTGGGCCTCGGGCGGCAAAACCTCGCAGCCCGCCGAGGTCAACAGGCTGAGCGGCGCCGCCGGCAGTCCGCGGGTCCACGCCTCGAGCCGGGCGCGCTGGCACGCGTTCACGGGGTCGGTCGGCCGGTGATAGTTGACCGTCTGCGACATCCACACCACGACGGCGAGGCCGGCGAGCCGCGTCGGGTCGGCGGCGAGCGTGGTCATCTCGGTCTCGGTCAGGCCGATCCGGCCGAGCCCGGTGTCGAGTTGGATCGCGACCGCGACCCGGCGGTCGGCCGACGCGGCGGCGGCGGCGGCGCGATCGACCTCCTCGAGCGCGGCGAGCACCGGCACCACGCCGGGCCGGGCCGCCGGCGCGCGCCCCTGCAACCCCTGCAGGGTGAACACGGTGGCGGTGGTACCGCGCCCGGCCGCGACGTCGAGCACGGTGTCGGCCTCGTCCGCGGTGTTGACCCAGAACTGTCGGCACCCCTCGTCGACCAGGGTCGCGGCGACCGCGGCGAGGCCGAGGCCATAGGCGTCGGCCTTGACCACCGCGCCGAAGGTCGCCCGCGGCACCCGGCGGCGCATCAGCCGGTAGTTGATCCTGACCGCCGACAGATCGACCCACAAGGTCGCCCGGTCGATCCGCGTGAGCCCGGCCGCGGTCATGGGTGGGGTGCGCCCGCCGAACACGATGCCCCCTCGGTCAGCCGGAGCAGGATCCGGCCCTCGCGGTCGCGCCGCCAGCCGATCGCGCGGGCGCCGGCGGCAAAGTGCCGGTCGAGCGTCGCAAGATCGTCGGCGGGACACTCGGTCTCGGCGCACGGCGCCGTCTTCGCCGTGGAGGCGGTGCCGAGCGGCCGGTGAAACAGGAAGCGCACCAGGCCATGGTAGCGCTCGGCGATCGCGCGGATCGCGAAGCCGTGGTCGATCAAGGTGCGCCAGCTGCGCTGGTTGGCCGGCGCCGAGGTCGCGTAGGCGTGGCCGAAGCCGGCCGCCGCGGCACGCGCGAGCCGGCGGTCGACCAACGCGCCGTGCAGCCGGTGACCCCACCAGTCGGGCCGGACCGAGGTGCCGGCGAGTTTGGCCAGCGGCGCGTCGGGGGCAAGCCCGAACACGGCGCGCGGGTCGTCTTGCGCCGGCAGGCGCCATTGCAGGATGCCGTAGGCGACCAGGTCGGGGCCGGCGAACACGCCGGTGGTCTCCCCGTCGGCGCCGACCATGCGGATGAAGAACGATGGGTCTTCGGGCTTGACCAATCCCTCGGCCGCGACCGCGGCGATCACGGTGCGGTGCAGGGCCTCGATCGCCGGCAGATCGGCCGGGGTCAGCGGGGACCAGGTCAACGACCCGTGCGCCGGGTCGGGCGTCTCGGCCATCGACCGTGTCCCCGTCCGCGCCCGGTCGCCAGGTGCCGCCGGCGCCCGCCGGTAGCTCACTTGGTGATCACTTCGGCATAGTTGAGCATCTCGATCGGCGGATAGATCTCGAGCGCCTGAGCGACCGGCATATTGACGATCATCGAAAACCGCTTGAGCGTCTCGATCGGGAGCTCCTGCGGCGGCGCGCGGTCGACCAAAATCCTCATCGCCTTCGACGCCGCCAGCCGCCCGACCGAGGTGTAGCGGCTGATCAACGCGGCGAGTGCCCCGCCCCTGCGGATCGCGAGTTCGGCGGCGCCGAAGGTCGGCAGCGCCTCGGCCAGCGCCGCCGGCACCACCCGATGGTACTGGGTGCCGAGAAAGGTGTCGGGCAACAGATAGAGCCAGTCGGCACCGGCGGCCTTGATCTCGGCGATCCGCGCCTCGGCGCCCTCGACGGTCGGGCGGCCGTCGGCGTCGAGCGCGAACGCCCGGGTGATCAGAGTGAAGCCGAGGCTCGCCTGAAGCGTGCGCAGCTGGTCCACCAGCGCGATCGAGTTCGGCTCGGTCGGGGTGTAGAGGACGCCGAGCCGGGTGAACGGCCGGTAGGCCGCCATCGCGCGCAGCTGGATGTCGAGCGGGATCACGTGGACCGCGCCGGTGACGTTGCGCCCGGGCGCGGCCCGGTCAGGCACAATGCCCGAGCGCACCGGCGCCGAAACCAAGGCGAACACGATCGGCAAATCGCGGATGTGGCGGCCGTCGTCCGGGCCGTCGTAGCGCCCGGCGACCCCGAGGGTGACCGAGGTGCCCCAGGTGTAGACCAAGTCGGGGCGCAACTCCCGGATCTCCTCGACGAACCCCGGCACCCGCGCCGGGTCGCGCGCCGCGTCGCGGTCGATGTAGGTGACCGGGACGTTGTTGGCCGCGAGATAGGACTCAAACCCCTCTTCGACCGCGGTGCGGCCGCGATAGGTGATGCGGTAGATGCGAAACGGCGGCCGGTCGGCCGCCACCGCCGGGGCGGCGCCGGCGACCGATGCGGCGAACGGCAACGCCGCCGCCCGGCCGATCAGGCCGAGCAGCGGGCGGCGACCGAGCCGCCCGGCGCGCGGGGTGTCTGTCATGGCGTGGCCACTCCCAACAACGGCGCCTCCCGCGCGGACCGTCCGTCCGGGTCGCCCCCGGCCGGCCGCGCTCCCCCTCACTCCGCTCCGGTCGACACTGGCGCGACCGCGCCGGAACCGCCCCGGCGGCCGAGCGTGAGGCCGGCGAACCCAAGCGCGCCAAGCCCGGCCAAACCGGCAATCACCGCAAGCGCCAGATCGAACCCGTACCACCCGAGCAGCGCGCCCGCCAACGCCGGGCCGAGCGCGCTGCCGCTGCGTTCGATCAGCCGGAACATGCCGTAGAGCGCGGTTTCGTCAACCCCCGCACCCAGCCGGTGGGCATAGACGCCGACCAGCGCCGACTGTGCCGCGATGCTGAGCGCCTGCGCGATCCCAAGTTGGAGCAGCATGGCCGCCATCACCCACGCCGAGCCGGTGTCGGCCAAGGCGTAAATCGCGGTCAAGCCGGCAAGCATGCCGCCGGCGGCGACGAACTCGACCCGGCGGTCGAACCGGTCCGACAGGTTGGCGAACACCGGCACCAGCACGACCATCGCCAGCGCATAGAGCATCATCACCCGGCCGATCACCGCCTGGTCGTATTCCAGCCCGGCGAGATGGAGCGGCACCAAAAAGAAGCAGACCGCGGTCAGGATCAGCTTGGCCGGCAGCGCGCAGCCGAAGAACAAGGCGATCAGCACCGGGCTGCGCGCGACCACGCGGAACACCGTCCAATCGACCCCGCTCGCGCCGCTGCGCTGGCCGCCGCCCCGCGGCACCGTGCGCAACGTGATCCCGAGCGACAGCGCGGCGAGTGCGGCGGCTGCGAGGAACGCCGTGCGGGTGCCGAACTGGTCGGCGAGGATGCCGCCGATCGGCGGCCCGCACAGCCCGGCGACCAGGATCGCGCCGATGAACACGGCAAGCGCACGGCCGCGGGTTTGCGTGGAGGTGGTGTCGATGATCACGCCCTGGGCCGAGACGAACACCAAAGCAAACCCGGCGGCGGTGATCGCGCGCGCCACCACGATCGCCACGAAGTCGGGGGCGAGCGACATGCCGAGATGACCGGCGATCCCGAGCGCGCAGCCGGCGCCGAGCGCGCGGCCGCGCCCGACCGCCTTGGTCATGCCGCCGAGGAACGGCTGGGCGAGCGCGACGATCGCCAAGAACAAGACCAACGGCAGGCTGATCACGACCTCGGCCGACAGCCCCGGCAGCGCCATCGCGTGGTCGCGGATGAACGCGGGCAGGAACGGCCGGGTCAGCTCTTCGGCGAGCATGAAGACGAACACCACCGCCCGCACGCTGAGCGCCGACACCGGGGCGGGCGCCTTGGTCGCATCGACCGCAAACCGGGCTTCGAGTGCGGCGAGCTCCCGGCCCGCCGCGGGCGGCAGCCGGCCGGTCGCGCGGGCCCGGGTCGCGCGGTCGCCAAGTCGGGCGAAGCGCTCCCCGAGCGCGCCGACCGCGGCGTCGAGCCGCTGGGCCAACCGGCCGAACCGGCCGGTGTCGGCAACCGGTGGAAACAGACGCAGCTCGCCGCGGCGCAGCGCCGCGAGCCGCGCCTCGACCGCCTCGAACGCGTGGTGGGCACCGGCACCGAAGGTGAGCGAGATCAGCTCGAGCGCGACCAGCGCGGTCACCGCCAGCACGATCGCAAGATCGATCCACAGCCCGAACACCAAACGGCGCGCGTAATCGGCATCGAGCCCGATCACCAACCGGGCGACCCAGCCGCGTTCCCCGCCGATCGGCAGGACCACGGTCTCGGTGTCGCTGGTCGCGACCGCGCCGCCGTCGGCCGGTGCCGGGCCGGCGGCGAACAACAGCACGCCGTCGTCGCGCCGGTAGAGCGCGATGAACGCGAGTTCGGGATTGCCCTCGAGCGTGCGTCGGTACAGATCATCGACGCCGACCAGCCGGGTCAGCGGGATGCCGTAGTCGAGCGCGCGTTCGGTCAACTCGCCGAGCGAGTGTCCGAGCGTCTCCGCCTTGTGGACGGTTTCCGGCAGCAACGCCCCCTCGGCAAGGTCGGCGCCGCGCCAGGTGATCGCGATCAGGCCGGCGAGCAGCACTGCAAGCAGGACCGCGGCAAGCCGAAAGTGCAGCCGGCTCATCGCCCCGGCTCCGCCGGCGCCGGGGCGAACGGCCCGTCCGCCGAACCATCGGCGAGCAACCGCTCGAGCGCCTCCAGTCGTGCCCGGGTCGCGGCGATCGGCTCGGCAGTGCCGGCGGCCAACGCCTCACCGCGCCGGAGCGCGCGCCGGCGCATCAGACCGAAGATCACCAGCACCCCGACGCTGCCGACAACCACGGCAAGCGCCGCGACCGGCAGCGCGGTCGCCCGGGTTGCACGCGCGATCCGCTGGGTCTCGTGCGCGATCGGGGCCTCGTCGTACCGCAGCAACAGAACGCCCGCGGTCACCCCGAGGTCGTTGATAATGTCGCGGCGCAGCACCAGCACGCCGCCCTCGGGCTCCACCGGGTCGACCGCCCGGCCGGTGCGCACCGGGTCGCTGCTGAACAGAATGCGACCGTCGCGGGCGTGCAAGTCGATCGACATCAAGATCGGATCGCTTCGGACCTGGGCCGCCAGCACCGGTGGCAGCGTGACCTGCTCGCTCAAAGGGATGCCGAGAGATTGTGCGGTCTCGATCGCACTCACCAGTTGTTCTGCGACAACAGTAAGACGCGATTCAATGACATTGCGATAGCTGACCATTATGCTCGAGTATGTCATATAGGCGCCAAGCGCGACCGCAAAGCCGACGATCGCCGCAAACAATGGCATTGTACCGAGCGCGAGACGAAGCATATCAGGCCAGCCATTCAATGGTGGGGGACAAGAATTCATTTATCGAGGGTTCGAAAGCCATTGATCAGGCTGAAGTCGGACGGTGGGCCCCACACGAGAGAGTTTACACCGTTGCGTGACCGGTTGTCACCACCGGGCGGTATCGGCACACTCGGGAACCTGCACCCGCCGGTGCCGCAACCACCGGTGCGGGTCGGCGGGTGTGGGGGCTGCCCTGATCGGGCGGCGGCGGACCTTGCCGACCGTCTCGATGCCGTCCATGCTTTGGGCGAAAGGCCGCGGGCGACGATCGGGACCGCGGGTCGGTGATCGGGCCGATGCGGCCGGTCATGCCCGGTCGAAGACCGGTTTGGAGCGCCGTGCCGATGGCCCGGTCGACAAAAAGGGACGCGCCCGTGACCGACCGACTCGCGCTGATCATTGCCAATCGTGTCGATGAGCTGGCGCCGCTCGCCGACCGGGTCTCTTCCTTCCTCGGGTCCAAGGGCGTCGGGACCGAAGATATCTACGCCGTCAATCTCGTGCTCGACGAGGTGATTACCAACATCGTCTCTTATGGCTATCCGGATGACGGGGCGCATGAGATCGCGGTGGCCGTCACCGTCGACGATCGCCGGATCACCGTTGTGGTGCGCGATGACGGTCGGCCGTTCGACCCGACCGAACAGGCGCCCGCGGTCGACGTCGACAGCGACCTCGAGGACCGGTCGATCGGCGGGCTCGGCCTGTTCTTCGTCCGCCAGATGATGACCAGCGTCGCCTACCGGCGCGACGGCACGACCAACGAGGTGACCCTGGTCCGGGCGCTCCCGGCCACCGTTCGCGGCTGACCCGGCGTTGTGCTTTACTCACCGGCCATCGTGGCCCTATGGACTTTCGACGGTTTTCGCGGTCGAGACGCCGCTGCTGCGCCCTCCCCACATGGTCATCGCCCTGGGGGGGCGTCGGCGCCGCCGGCCGATCGTCTGATTTAAGCAAATGGAGGACCAGCCGTGGTCGCAACGCACGAAGACATCAACGGGATCTCGGTGGTCAAGACCGGGCCGCGGATCGACAGCGCCAATGCCGGGGCGTTCGAAACGGTGCTGGTCGAGGTGGTCAACGACGCGACGGGCCGGACGGTGCTCGATCTGTCCGAGCTCGGCTACATCAGCAGCGCCGGGTTGCGGGTGATTTTGCTTGCGGCAAAAACCGCGAAAAAAGCCGGGCGCGAACTGGTCCTGTGTCATATGCAGCCGACCATCCGCGAGATCTTCGACGTCAGCGGCTTTGCGAGAATCCTGACGATCGTCCCGACCAGGGACGACGCACTCGCCACCTGACCCGCGCGCCCGGCCGGCGCACGACCGCCGCCCGCGCGCGGCGGCGCGGCCTCGCACGCGGCGCAAACCTCGGCCGTCTTCGCAACGCAATGCCTCGACGAGGTGTCTCGAGCGAGATGTCGGGTGTCGAGACCGCGGTGTCCGGCGATCTCCCCTGCCCGCCCACACCGATCTTGCGGTAAACAAGGACTCCCGCCACCGCCCCAACCGGCTGTCGAATCGCGAGTCGCAGTAAGACAGATATTGACGACGGCCAAGGGATAATGTGAATGCCGGAGCCCCTGGCGGAGATCGAAACAGTGCTTGAGAAGACATTTTTCAGATTTGTCTGGAAACACAGCAAATTTGAACAGATTACGGTCCTGTTGCTGACGGTTTGTTCTTTCCCGATTCTCTATTTCACATTGGAACTGCCCAAGATCATCGTCAACGAAGCACTCACCAATGGTAAATTTCCGGTCGACTTGCTCGGGATGTCGCTCGATCAGGTCGAGTATTTAATGCTGTTATCTTTTGGATTTTTGACGTTGGTGGTGATCAACGGCGTATTCAAAATGAACATCAACATCCGCAAGGGCAAGTTGGGCGAGCGGATGTTGCGGCGCCTGCGCTACGAGCTTTACACCCGGATCTTGCAGTTTCCGCCGGCGCGGTTCCGCCGCACCAGCTCGGGCGAATTGATCCCGATGGTCACCACCGAGGCCGAGCAGCTCGGCGGGTTCATCGGCGACTCGATCGCGCTGCCGGTGTTCCAAGGCGGCACGCTGCTCGTCTATCTTGTGTTCATCTTTCTCCAGGACGTGCTCTTGGGCGTCGCCGCGATCGCGCTTTACCCATTCCAGGGGTGGCTGATCCGACGATTGCAGACCAAGGTCAACCAGCTCGGCAAAGACCGGGTGCGCACGATGCGCCAAGTCGCCGACCGGATCGATGCCACGGTCCGCGGGGTCGAGGCGATCCACGCCAACGACACCTCGCTGTGGCACCGGGCCGACCTCGCCGACCGCCTCGGCACCGTGCTGCGCATTCGGATCGCGATCTTCAATCGAAAATACCTGATCAAATTCACCAATAACTTCATCAATCAGCTGGTGCCATTCTTCTTCTATTCGATTGGCGGATATTTGGTGATCCGAGGCAATCTTTCGTTCGGCGCTCTGGTCGCGGTGCTGGCCGCTTACAAGGATTTGGCCGTGCCGTGGAAAGAGCTGATCAAATGGTACCAGATGAAGGAGGACATGCGGATCAAGTACGAGCAGATCGTGGAACAGTTCGAAAGCCCCGATTTGCTGGAGCGCGGGTTGCTCGACGCCGAGGCACCGGCCGACCTGCGGATGGTCGGCGAGCTCGCGTTCAACACGGTCGGTTACGCCGAGGACGGCGGGCGCAAGTTGTTGGAAAATGTCACGGTGGCGATCCCGCTCGACCGCCACACCGCGGTGCTCGGCACCGGCGGCAGCCACGAGTTCGCGCAGCTGGCGGCGCGCCTGGCGCGGCCGACGGTCGGGCGGATCACGCTCGGCGGCCAGGATTTCGCGAGCTTGCCGGAGAGCCTGGTCGGCCGGCGGATCGCCTATGTCGGGCCGTCGGTCTGTTTGGCCGCCGGCTCGATCCGCGACAATCTGGTCTATCCGGTGATGCACCGTCCGGGCCGCGACCCCGGCGCGGCGGCCGAAGCGGAGACGGTGCGCCGACGCGCCGACGACCAGCGCGAGGCCGAGCTTGCCGGCAACACCACGGCGCCGATCGCCGCCGACTGGATCAACTACCCGCTGGTCGGCGCCGAACCGGGCCCGAAGCTCGAGGCGCGGCTCGCCGCGGTGATCCGGCTCGCCGACCTTGAGGACGACGTCATGCACCTCGGCCTGAGCGGGCGGATCGACCCCGGCGCGGAGCCCGACACCGCGCTTAAGATCCTGGCCGCGCGCGCAATGTTCCGGGTCGAGGCCGCCGACGCCGCACTTGACCCCTATCTCGAGTTCTGGGACCCGGACCGGTTCAACCGCAACGCGACGATCGCGGAGAACCTGTTGTTCGGCAGCCCGGTGTCGCCGGCGCTTACGACCGCCGCCTTGTTCGACACCCCGGCGGTGCGGGCCGCCGTTGCCGAGGCCGAGGCCGAAGGTGACCTGTTGCGGATCGGCGAGGAGGTGACGGCGCGCATCTTCGGCCGCGCCGACCCGCTCGTCCCGGGCGACGAGTTGGTCGAACAGTTCGTGTTCCTGACCGACGAGGACGTCCAGCCTTATACGGCGACCTTGACCCGGTGCCGCAACCAAGGGGCGGCGACGCTCGGACCCGAGGACCAGGCGCGTCTGTGGCGGCTGGCGTTGCACGCGGTGCCGGCCCGGCTTGGGCTCGAGAGCCTGGACGCGGTGGCCGAGCGTCGGCTGCTGGCGGCGCGCCGGGCGTTCCTGGCCGGCCTGCCCGCGAGCGATGAGCGGGGGCTCGAGTTGTTCGACGAGGATGATTTTTTCCCGTCGTCCTCGGTGCTCGACAACATCCTGCGCGGCAAGCTGGTCCACGGCGTCTCCCAGGGCCGGGCCCGGGTGATCGCGGTGCTCGACCAGGTGATCGAGCAGCTTGGTCTGGCCGACACGATCCGCCGTCTCGGTCTTGCCCACGACGTCGGGATCGGCGGCAGCAGGCTGACGGTGGCGCAGCGTCAAAAGATCGGGCTGGCGCGGGCGTTCTTGAAGCGGCCGGACCTTCTGGTGCTCGACCAGGCGACCGCGGGCCTCGATGCGGCGGAGCAGCGCCGGCTCCACGCCGCGATTGTCGAGCAGTGTCAGGGCCGCGGCCTGATCTGGGTGGTGCACCGGCCGGCGCTCGCGCGCACGCTCGACTGTGGTGTGATCCTGGCCGACGGCACGGTTGCCGACGCGGGACCGATCGCCGAGCTCGCCGCCCGCGCCGCGATCTTCCGGGAGCCGGCCGAGCCTTGAGGGCCGGCACGGTCGGCCGCGCTTGTTGACCGGTCGCGGCATACGTTAAACTTTAGTGGATCGACGGGTCGCGTCGGCCGCGGTCCGCCGCGCCCGGACGCGGGCGCCGACGTGTGGCCTTCCTCGAGGTTGCCGGGACGCGGGACCGTCGGACCGATGCGGACGCTTTATCACTACAACGTGTCCTCGGCGTCGCGCCGGGTGCGGATGGCGCTGGCGGAGAAGGGCTTGCCTTTCGAGTTGGTGCTGGAAAAGCCGTGGGAACGCTCCGAGCGGCTGCTGCGCATGGACCCGGCCGGCGAGGTCCCGGTGTTGGTCGAGGACGACGGCACCACCGTCGCCGGCGCCGCGGTGCTGGAGTATCTGGAAGAGGTTTATCCGGAGCCGGCGCTGCTCAAAGGCACCGCGGTCCAACGCGCCGAGATCCGCCGCCTGGTCGCCTGGTTCGCCGAGAAGTTCGAACGCGAGGTCACCGACAATCTGGTCGGCGAAAAGCTGATCAAGCGCTTGAGCGGCCAGGGCCACCCCCATGCCGTGACGATCCGCGCCGGGCTCGCCAACATCCATTACCACCTGGAGTATATTGCGTTCCTGGCCGAGCGGCGGACCTGGCTCGCCGGCGATGCTTTTTCGCTCGCCGACATCGCCGCCGGCACCCAGTTATCGACGGTCGACTACATCGACTCGGTGCCTTGGACCGACCATCTGGAGGCCAAGGATTGGTATGCCCGGATCAAGTCGCGCCCGACCTTCCGGCCGCTGCTTGCCGATGTGATTCCGGGGGTTCCGCCGCCGCGGCATTATGCGGACCTCGACTTCTAGCGGCAGCCAATCCTGCCTGACGGCCATGCGGCGGGGGTGGCCGCGCGAAGCGGCTGGACGGGGGCATACGGCGGCGCCGGTGGCGGGGGTGGCCGGGCCGTTTCATCCAGGGCGGGGTGGCCGGAGGCCGGTCGGGAACGAATGGGGGCCAGGGGGCGACGCCCCCAAACCCTCGCCGCCGGGTCGCCTTGACGCTTTCGGCCGAACGGCGTCATGCTCGCCGCCGCGTTGCCAGTCCCTCACTCTTCCCACGAAACACCGCCCCTTTCGATCGACCAAGACGGGGGCATGCTCTAGGAGAGTCGCCATGACGTCCTTCGGTTCGTTCCGCGCCGCCGTGCTGCCGGCGGTCGCGGCGGCGCTGATGGCCGCCGCGCTGCCGCTCGGGGCCGCGCGCGCCGATCAACCCTCGGTCGCGGTGACCGCGATCGTCGAGCACCCTGCCCTCGACGCCGTGGTCGCCGGCGTCCGCGACACCCTGGCCGAGGCCGGCCTGGTCGCGGGCGAAACCCTGACCTGGCGCTATGAGAGCGCCCAGGGCAACCCGGCAACCGCGGCCCAGATTGCGCGCAAGTTCGTCGGTGATGCGCCCGACGTGATCGTGCCGATCTCGACCCCGTCGGCCCAGGCGGTGGTCGCCGCGACCTCGGAGATCCCGGTCGTGTTCTCCGCGGTCACCGACCCGGTCGCGGCGCGCCTGGTCGTCGCCCCGGCGGCCCCCGGCGCCAACGTCACCGGCGTCACCGATCTGTCGCCGATGAACAAGCATCTTGACCTGATCCGGCGGATCACCCCGGACGTCGCCACGCTCGGCGCGATCTTCAACCCGGGCGAGGCCAATGCGGTGGTCCTGATCGACCTTTTGAAGGAGCTGGCGCCGGCGCACGGCATCACCGTGGTCACCGCGGCGGCGCCGAAGTCGGCGGCGGTGCTGGCCGCGGCGCAGAGCCTGGTCGGCAAGGTCGATGCCTTTTATGTCGGCACCGACAACACCGTGGTCTCGGCGCTCGAAGCGATCGTCAAGGTCGCGGTCGACAACCAGATCCCGTTCTATGCCGGCGACACCAACTCGGTTGAACGCGGCGCCATGGCCGCGGTCGGGTTCAATTATTACGACGTCGGCCGCCAGACCGGCGCGATGGTCTTGCGCATTCTTGACGGCGCCGACCCGGGCGGCATGCCGGTCGAGGGGGTCGAGATCGTCGAGCTGTTCTTGAACCCCGGCATCGCCGAGCGGATGGGCGTGACCATCTCGGCCGAGATGCTGGACGAGGCGACCACGATCGTCGAGTGACCGGTCCGGCACCCGGGACGGTTGCGGCCGTCGGAGGTGCCTGCTAGAAGGTCTGCTTCTTGACGTGGTTCCCGGGACGTCCCACGCAGGTGGGGCGTCCCGGGGATTGCTTTGACGTTTATGTTGCGCGGGCCGACGGCCGGCCGACACCCAAAGGCACTCCCGTTCAAGGCAATTCATGAGTTGGCCCGCCCTGTTGGGCGCCGTTGAGCTCGGCCTTCTGTTCTCGCTGGTCGGCATCGGCGTCTATCTGTCGTTCCGCGTGCTCGATTTCCCTGACCTGACCGTCGACGGCAGCTTGCCGCTCGGCGCCGCGGTGTCGGCGGCGATGATCGTCGCCGGCCATGATCCGGTGACCGCCACCGTCGCCGCGGTCGGCGCCGGGGCGGTCGCCGGGTTGGTCACAGCACTGCTCAACATTCGTTTCCAGATTTTGCATTTACTCGCGAGCATCCTTACGATGATCGCGCTCTATTCGATCAACCTTCGGATCATGGGTCGGCCCAATGTCGCCCTGTTGATGGAGCCGACGGTCTTCGACCCGGTGGCCGGGCTGTACGGGCTGCCCGACATGGTGGTCAAGCCGCTGTTTTTGGCAGTGGTGGTCGGGGTGGTCGCGACCCTGGTCGTGGCGTTCCTGACCAGCGAGATCGGGCTTGCCATGCGCGCGACCGGCGCCAACCCGCGGATGGCGCGCGCCCAGGGGGTCGACACCCGGCGCACCACCTACGCCGGCATGGCGCTCAGCAACGCGTTGGTTGCGCTCGCCGGGTCGTTGTTCGCCCAGCTCAACGGTTTTGCCGACGTCACGATCGGGGTCGGCACGATCGTGGTCGGGCTCGCCGCGGTGATCGTCGGCGAGGCGCTGATCCCGTCGCCGCGCGTCGTGTTCGCGGTGATCGGCTGCATCGCGGGCTCGGTGGTCTATCGCCTTGCGATCGCGGCGGCGCTCAACGCCGACAGCCTCGGCCTGACCTCGGCCGACCTCAACCTGGTGACCGCAGTGCTGGTCGCTTTGGCGCTGGTGTTCGGCAACCGGCGGGCGGCGCTGCGCAACTGGCTGCGCCGGCGCCGCGGCCTCGCCGCAGGTCCGGGAGGGCGGCGATGATCGAGGCGCGCGATCTCGTCAAATACTTCAACCCGGGCACGCCGATGGAGGCGCGCGCGCTCGCCGGCCTCGACCTCGCGCTCGAGGCCGGCGAGTTCGTCACCGTGATCGGCTCCAACGGCGCCGGTAAATCGACCTTGCTCAACGTGTTGACCGGCGACCATCGGCTCGACCGCGGACAGATTTGGATCGACGGGCTCGACGTCACCAATTGGCGGGCGGCGCGGCGGGCGCGCTTGGTCGCGCGGGTGTTCCAAGACCCGATGGCCGGTACCTGCGAGCGGCTGACCATCGAAGAGAATCTGGCGCTCGCCGAGTCGCGGGGCCGCCGGCGCGGCCTCGGCCGGGCGATCGACCGCAGCCGGCGCGAGCATTTCCGCGAACGACTGGCCCATCTCGGGCTCGGGCTCGAAAACCGACTGGCGGACCGGATGGGGCTGCTCTCGGGCGGGCAGCGGCAGGCGGTGAGCCTGCTGATGGCGACCTTGCGGCCGTGCAAGATCCTGCTGCTCGACGAGCATACCGCGGCGCTCGACCCCGCCACCGCGCAGTTGGTGATGGATCTGACCGAGAAGATCGTCGAGGAACAGCGGCTGACCACGTTGATGGTCACCCACTCGATGCGCCAGGCGCTCGACCATGGGGGCCGGACCTTGATGCTGCATGAAGGGCGGATCGTGTTCGATGTCGCGGACGACAAGCGCGCCGGGCTCGACGTGCCGGACCTGCTCGGGCTGTTCCGCCGCGCCCGCGGCGAGACGCTCGATGACGATACACTGCTTTTGACCTGAAACGGTTTTGGGGGCTTCGCCCCCAGGTCAGGGGGCTTCACCCCCCGACACCCCCCGACCAGGGGGTGCCCCCTGGACCCCAATTCGTGGGGATCAAAGCGGGGGGGGGCAGCGCCCCTGACAACGGCCGTCAGGCCGCATGCGGCGCCGATCACGACATCAACTAGATGATAACTTGATAATCACCGGGCCCAAGATCGCCAGGAACAACACCGGCAGGAAAAACAAGATCATCGGCACGGTCAGCTGGGCCGGCAGCGCCGCCGCCTTCTTTTCCGCCAGGGCCATCCGACGGTCGCGGTTCTCCTGGGCCGCCGTGCGCAGTGCGGTCGCAAGCGGCGTGCCGTAACGTTCGGCCTGGATCATCGTCACCACCACCGCCTTGACCGTCGGCAAACCGGTGCGCATCACCAGATTTTCCAGCGCTTGGCGCCGCTCGGGCAGATAGGTCAGCTCGGCGGTCGTGAGCTCAAGCTCGGACGCCAACTCCGGGGCCGCCTCGCCGAGCTCGTTGGCGACCCGGCCGAACGCCGCCTCGATCGACAGACCGGACTCGACGCAGATCAGCAACAGGTCGAGCGCGTCGGGAAACGCCAACAGGATCTTCTCCTGGCGTTTCTGGATCGCGTTGGTGACCATCAGGTTGGGGCCATAGACCCCGGCGACCACCGCGCCGAACACGACCGTGAGCTTGGACGGCAACGCCCAGCTGACGGTGCCGAGCCCGAACACGTAGAGCGCCGCCCCGGCGCCGAACAGGACCGGCAGGCCAGCGCGGGCGGCGGCATAGATCGCAAGCGCGTTGCTGCCGCGCCAATTGGCCTGGATCAGCTTGACCCGCATGCCCTCGCCGGCAAACAACTCGCGCAGTTGCAGGGTTTCGACCAGGTCGCGCAGGACATTGGGCTTGTCGCGGCGCAGGCGCGAGCGGCGTTGCAACGCCTCCATCTGCTGGGTGCGGAGCTCGTCGCGTCGCCGCGCCGCCGCCTTCATCCGCTGGGCGAGCGGGTCCGGGCGCAGATAGGGCAAGGCGGCCGCGACCAGGGTCAAGAACACCCCGGCCCCGGCGGCGATCACGATCACGCTCGCCGGGTCGAACAGGATTTCGAAGGCGTCAAACAGCATCGGTGACCCCGGGCGGGCGTGGTCAAATCTTGAAATTGATCATCTGGCGCATGACCAAGACGCCGAGCCCCATCCAGCCGAGCCCAATCGCGAGCAGGATGTGGCCGAGCCGGGTCGTGAACAAAGGCTCCATGAAGCCGTAACTGACGGCGGCAATCATGCCGCAGACGATGAACGGCAACGACCCGATGATCGCGGCCGAGGCCTTGGCCTCGGACGACATCGCTTCGATCTTGTCGCGCAAGCCCCGGCGCGCGCGCAACACCGAGGAAAGATTGGCGAGCGTCGAGGCGAGGTTGCCGCCGGTCTGCTGCTGGATCATCAAGACGATCGAAAAGAACTTAAGCTCGGTGGTCGGCATCCGTTCGAGCGCACGGTCGAGCGCCTGCTCCAAGGTCATGCCGACCCGCTGGCCCTCGACCAGCATGCGGAACTCGAAGCCGACCGGGTCGGGCAGCTCGCGGCCGACGATCCTCAAGCATTCGCCGACCGGCAGGCCCGACCGGGTGCCGCGGACCAGAACGTCGAGCGCTTCCGCAAAATTCTCGGTGAATTTCTTCTGCCGGGAGCCGGCAAGAAAGGTCAGAAAAAAACGCGGCAACGACAGGCCGGCACCCACTGCGCCGACCCAGGCGACGATAAGCGAAAAGCCGGTGATCGACAACAGGACAAACACTGTAACCGCAGTACCGACGCAGCCGAGAATGAACTTGCGGACCGGGACTTCGAGACCGGCCTGACGCAGCATCAAGCTTAGGTTTTGTTTGTTTTTCTTCTGGCGCTGTTTTTCGAGCTCGGTCAGCTTTTGCTGGATCAGCTTACGCCGGCTGTTCTGGTCGGTCACCTCCGCCTCGCCCCCGGCCTGACCGGTTGCGGCGATCCGCTCGGCGCGCACGCGCAGGCGGTTGCGCGGGCTGCCTTTGCCCTCAGCCACCAGGAGCAGCGGGATCAGCGCCGCCAGCACCAGCACGAACAGACTGCCGACCAGCATCAAGTCCATCGGCGCGCCCCATTGCAGGCGAACGGCACGCGGTCACGCCCCGGTGCCGGCCTCTCGGCAGCGGTGCGGCTCGCGGCACCGCCGATGTTGGGGCACGGGCCTTCGAGACAGATCTCTCGATCAAATGCCATACAGCCCGCGCCCCAACGCAAAAGATTTAAAGGCGCGCACCTACGCCGCCTGCTCAATCGCGTCCATCAACTCGCGGTCGAAGCCGTAGTAGCGCGCCTTGTCATAGAAATGGGGGCGCAGCCCGGTCGGTTTGTGTCGGCCTTGGATCTTGCCGCGTTCGTCCTCGCCGCTGAACTCGAAGTTGAACAGGTCCTGCATGACGATGACGTCGCCTTCCATGCCCAGGACCTCGGTGACATAGGTGATCTTGCGCGAGCCGTCGCGCAGCCGCTCGGCCTGGACGATCACGTCGATCGCGGCCGCGATCTGCTCGCGCACCGCCTTGGCCGGCAGGTTGAAGCCGCCCATCGCGATCATGTTCTCAAGCCGCGTCGTCGCCTCGCGCGGCGAGTTCGCGTGCAGCGTGCCCATCGAGCCGTCGTGGCCGGTGTTCATCGCCTGTAAAAGATCGAACGCCTCGGGCCCGCGCACCTCGCCGACGATGATCCGCTCCGGCCGCATCCGCAGACAGTTGCGCACGAGATCGCGCATGGTGACCTCGCCGGCGCCTTCCAGGTTCTTCGGTCGGGTCTCGAGCCGCACGACATGGGGCTGCTGGAGCTGCAGCTCCGCCGCGTCCTCGCAAGTGATCACCCGCTCGCCGACGTCGATGTAGCGGGTCAGACAATTGAGCAGGGTGGTCTTGCCGCTGCCGGTGCCGCCCGAGATCAGGATGTTGCAGCGCGCCGCCGACGCAATCCGGATCACCGCCGCGCAGGCCGACGAAAGGCTGCCGAACCCGATCAAGGCGTCGAGCGTCAGCTTCTCGCGCTTGAACTTCCGGATCGTCAGGGTCGGGCCGTCGAGCGCCAGCGGCGGCGCGATCACGTTGACCCGGCTGCCGTCGAGCAGGCGGGCGTCGCAGATCGGGCTCGCCTCGTCGACCCGGCGGCCGACCGCGCTGACGATCCGTTGGCAAATGTTCATCAACTGGGCATTGTCGCGGAACCGCACCGGGGTCAGTTCGATCCGGCCGCCGGTTTCGATATAGACCTTGCCCGCGCCGTTCACCATAATGTCGGCGATGTCGTCGCGCGCCAGCAAAGGTTCAAGCGGACCGAGCCCGAGCAGGTCGTCGCAGATCTCGATGATCAGGCTTTCTTCCTTGCTCGGGCTTAGGACGTGGCCTTTAACGTTGATGATCTCGCGGCAGATGTCCGACAACTCTTCGCGCTTGGCCTGGGCATCCATCCGGCCGAGTTGGGCGAGATCGACGGCGTCGAGCAGCGCTTCGAAGACGCTGGTCTTGATCTGATAGTAGGAGTCGGTCGGATCACCGGCGCCGGCCTCGCCGTTGCCCGGCGTGGGCTGAGCCGGCGGCGGGGTCGCCGGGGCCCGATCCGAGCCGGCACCGGCACCGGCGCCGGCCACGAAACCGGCCGCCGCGGCGCCGCTGCCGCGCCCGGCCGCGGCCCCGGCGACCCCGCCGCCGGCTCAGCCCACGCCGGGCAACGGCGAGGCCGGCGCCGGTGATCCGACCGACTCCTACTATCAGATCA
>JANQHG010000196.1 GCA_028277115.1 Azospirillaceae bacterium | reverse complement strand
CTGCTCGGCGGCGCCGCGCAGGTGATGGCGTCTGCGACCCGGCTGGCCGCGACCGCCGAGACCGCGGGCGGCGAGGCGACCGGCGCGATCCGCGCGGCGACCGAGCTGATCACCACCAGCCAGGGGCGGGCGGTCGCGCTGTCCGACCGCGCCGAGCGCGTGCTTGCCACACTCGGCACCGATTTGCCCAACCTGCTCGCGGGCCTGGCGCAGCTTGCCTATACTCTGGACCGCTTTATGGTGGACCTGCGCCAGACCCCCAATGCGATCCTGTTCGGCCGCAGCGACGGCAACTGAGACCAGACCGCCCCGCCGGACCGCGCGCACGGCCGCCGCCGCGGCGGCGCTGATCCTTGGGCTGGCGGCGGTGGCCGGCTGCGCCGGCGACCCGATCCCGCCGGACCGGCTCTACGCCCTGCCGACGCTCGCCCCCACCCCGACCGCGGACGCCGACGCGGTGGTCGCGGGTGCCGACGACCCGGTCGCCGACGACACCGCGGCGACCGCCCGGGCGGCGCGACCGGTGCTGGCGCTCGAGGCGGTGCGGGCGAGCGGCCATCTGGCGGGCGCGCGCAACATCGCCTATCACCCGCCCGATCGGCCGCTCGAGACCGCGTATCACGACCACGCGCTGTGGCGCCAGCCGCCGGCCGACCTGGTCGCCGAGCGGCTGATCGACTGCCTGCGCGCGGGCGGCCGCTATTCGGCGGTCTTACGCGCCGACGTGCCGGCCGACGCCGACGTCTCGCTGGTCGCCCACCTGCGCGAGCTGGTCCAAGACCAGACCGGCGACCAGGTGGTCGCGCGCCTGGCGCTCGACATCGACATCTACGACCGCCGGTCGCGGGCCCTCCTGGTCTCGGGCCGCTACCGGCTCGGCCGCCCGGCGGCCGACACCGGCATCGAGGCGTTCATCGCCGCGCTCGACCAAGGGCTCCAGGCGGTGTGCGCGGACCTCGCGACCCGGATGCAGTGAGCCGGCGGCGGCGGTCGTCCCCCTGGTCCAACAACATATTGGGACCGGATGCCACTCGAACGCTAAATTTGCCCTTCCCACCCATGAGGTCTGACGATACGGTGGTGATGCACATGGACTGCGGCAGTCAAGAGACCCACCGACCAGGAGGACCAGTGATGGCAGCACCCGCACAGCGGCAACGGGCCCGGGCGGCCAAGGCGGCACGGCGAAAGCTCGTCGTTGCTGCAAAGAAACGGGCCGATCAGGCGGACAATTCGAAGAGTTTTCAAATCCGACGGGCGGCGCATTTCCCGATTGCGCGTTGCCTGGCGTCGGAATGGCTGTTCGACAGCGGCATCGGCCATCTGATCGTCTGCCGCTCACTGCCCGGCGGCCAAATCGGCTGTGCTTTTTTTCTGATCGATGTTTATTGCCTGGGCGTGAAGGACGCGTTTTACGCCGAGACCTCGCCCGAACAGCTCGAGGCACACCTTGACCGGTTGGCCGAGGTCCAGACGCTGCGCAAGGTGACGCCGCAGTGGGCGCGCAAACTGGTCCGGGACGTCGTCGCCTATGCCGACGGCCTCGGCATCGCGCCGGCCAAGGATTTCCGTGAAGTCGAACAAATCTTCGGCACCATCGATGCCGACGCCTGCCCGGACAGCTTCACCTTCGGCCGTCAGGGCAGACCTTTCTTCGTCGACGGACCGAACGAGACGCCGGCACGCACTCGCAAGATCATGGAGACACTTCAGGAGCAATTGGGCGACGGTGGGTTCGAATACTTGATCCGGGCCCCGTTCGACTCGATGCCGGCGCCCCGCCCGACCACCCCGTGAAATCCCGGGGCGTGCGCGGCGCCCCGTCGTTCGCCGGCAGCGCAAGGTGCCGCGCCGGTAGGATCATGCCAAATCCGATTGTTTGGTTCCGGTTATCCACGCCTGAGGAAACTGTTCACCGATCCTATAGGTTGGGGCGATCGGCCGGCACGGTCTGCCTGTCGGGCGGGAGACGGTCGGGCGGTCGCGCCGCCGAGCTCCAGATGACCATACGGATCGGCCGACACCGCCCCTTGGACTGTGGCACCGGCGGCAAGGACTGGCCTTGGCACCTTCGTGTTCTTCGTGCCCTACTTGCTTGGTGGTCTTTGGGAGAACACTCCGACGCTGGCGCGATTCCGGCGGCGCAGCCGCCCCCCTCACCCGCCGTGCGGCGGCGCGACCCGGGCCTCGTCGAAGCTTTGCATGCCGGTGTGGGCCGCGAGCGCGCTGCGCGCGACCGCGAGCGCGACCGCCGCCCCCGACGCCTCGCCAAGCCGCATGCCGAGCCGCAAGAGCGGGTCGAGGCCGAGCGAGGCCAGCAAGCGGACATGCGCCGGCTCGGCCGAGGCGTGGGCGGCCAGGCAATGGTCGAGCCCGTCCGGCGACAACCGGTGCAAGACCGCCGCCGCCGCGGTGGTGACAAAGCCGTCCAGCAGCACCGGCACCCCCTGGTGGCGCGCCGCCAGCACCGCACCGACCATCGCCGCCAGCTCGCGCCCGCCGACCCGGGCCAGACAGGCGAGCGGGTCGGAGAATGCGCCACCGTGGCGCTCGCACGCCGCGTCGATCACCATCGCCTTGCGCCGCACCCCCTCGGCATCGACCCCGGTGCCCGGGCCGGCCCAGGCAACGCCGCCGCCACCGTAAAGCGCCGCGCACAAAGCGGCCGCCGCCGTGGTGTTGCCGATCCCCATCTCGCCGACCAGCAACAGGTCGAGCGGCACCGTGACGCTGTCCCAGCCGGCCAGCAGCGCCTCCATCAGCTCGCCGTCGTCCATCGCCGACGCGACGGTGAAATCCCGGGTCGGCCGGTCGAGCGCGAGCGGCACCACCACCAGCTCCGACCCGGCGGCCCGGGTCAGCTGGTTGATCGCCGCCCCGCCGACCGCGAAATTCTCCACCATCTGGTGGGTCACCTCGATCGGGAACGCCGAGATGCCGTGGACCGCGACGCCATGGTTGCCGGCAAACACCACGGTCAAGACCCGGTCGAGCGTCGGCGGCTGGCGGCCCTGCCACCGGGCGAGCCAGATCGCGATCTCCTCGAGCCGGCCGAGCGAGCCGTGCGGCTTGGTCAGACGGTGCTGGCGCGCCGCCGCCGCCGCCGCGGTCACCTGGTCGCCGGCCGGCAGCGCCCGGGCGAGCGCCGCGACGGCGGCAAGATCGGTCGGGCGCTTGAATGGACGGGTCATTAACGTTCGTCTCCTTGATGACGACAATGCGGGACGGGGATCGGTGCGGCCGATCGGCCGGGCCGGTCAGGGGCCACGGGCGACCAGCGCAATCAGGCCCGCGAGCTCGGCCGCCTGCTGCGCCGCGCCCAAAAGGTCGCCGGTGACCCCGCCGACCCGGCGCACCGCCGCCCGGACCACCAGCGCGACCGCCGCCGCCGCCGCGAACGCGGCCACGGCGGCCGCCCCGGGCCCGAGCAGCGGCCCGGCAACCGCGAGCGCCGCCGCCGCGGCGCCCATCGCCGCCCACCCCGGCGGCCGCCCGGCGTCGGCGGCGCGGCCCTCGGGGCGCGCCGACGCCACCAGCGCCATCGCCGCGACCACCGGCGCCCCGCTGAGCGCCGCGACCCCGATCACCGCCCCCGGCACCGACGCCGGCGTGAGCGCCGCCAGCGCCTGCCAGCGCAAGCGGAGCGTCAGCACCAGCCCGAGCACCCCGAAGCTGCCGACCCGGCTGTCGCGCATCAGCGCCAGCCGCTCCGCCGCGGTGCCGCCCGCCAAGCCGTCGAGGCTGTCGGCCAGCCCGTCTTCGTGGAGCGCGCCGCCGACCGCGACCAAAACCGCAAGCGCGACCAGCGCCGCCACCGCCGGTGCCCCCCAGGCGGTGTGCGCGACCGCCCAGGCCGCCGCGGCCAGCGCGCCGAGCCCGGCCCCGGCAAGCGGCCACGCCCACAGGGCGGCCCCGAGCGGCCGCCGATGCCAGGCCGCCGGCAGCGGCAGTGCCAAACGGGTCGAAAACGCCGCCATCATCCCAAGGTCGGCGAGCGGATGAAACAACAACGGACGGGCCCAGGGGCAATGCGGCGGTTCGGGGGCGGTCGGCGGGCGTCGCCCGCGCGGGCATGATCGAGATTGATATCGAGATTGATAGAGACAGCCGACCGCGATCGCAAATAGGATCGCCGGCATGACACCCCTGCCTGGCCCCCGTGCCCGAGCGCTGATGATCCAGGGCACCGGCTCCGACGTCGGCAAATCGGTGCTGGTCGCCGGGCTCGGCCGCGCGCTCGCCCGCCGCGGCTGGACGGTCCGCCCGTTCAAGCCGCAGAACATGTCGAACAACGCCGCGGTCACCCCCGAGGGCGGCGAGATCGGCCGGGCCCAGGCGTTGCAGGCGCGCGCCTGCGGCGTGCCGCCGAACGCGGACATGAACCCGGTCCTGCTCAAGCCCGAGTCCGACGGCACCGCCCAGCTGGTGGTCCAGGGCCGGGTGCGCGGGCGGATCGGCGGCCGCGGCTATCAGGACCTGAAGCCGATCCTGTTGCCGGCGGTGCTCGAAAGCTTCCGGCGTCTGGCCGCCGACACCGACCTGGTGCTGGTCGAGGGCGCGGGCAGCCCGGCCGAGCTCAACCTGCGCGTCGGCGACATCGCCAACATGGGCTTTGCCGAGGCCGCGGGCGTGCCGGTGGTCCTGGTCGGCGACATCGACCGCGGCGGCGTGATCGCCAGCCTGGTCGGCACCCACGCGGTCCTGACCCCGGCCGAGCGGGCGCGGGTGCGCGGCTTCGTGGTCAACCGGTTCCGCGGCGACGTGTCGCTGTTCGACGGCGGGACCACCGCAATCACTGCGCACACCGGCTGGCCCGGGTTCGGCATCCTGCCGCATCTGGCGTGTGTCGCCCGGCTGCCGGCCGAGGACTCGGCCGGGCTCGACCGCGCGATGACCGCAGCAAGGCGCCCGGACGGCGCGCCGGCGCTCATGATCGCGGTGCCGCGGCTGGCCCGGATCGCCAATGTCGACGATCTCGACCCGTTGCGCGCGACCCCGGGCGTCACCGTTGACCTGGTCGGGCCGGGGCGGCCGTTGCCGGCGCGCGCCGACCTGATCGTGCTGCCCGGGACCAAGGCGACGGTCGCCGACCTTGCAGGCTTGCGCGCCGAGGGCTGGGACATCGACATCCTGGCGCACCGCCGCCAGGGCAAGCCGGTGATCGGGATTTGCGGCGGCTATCAGATGCTTGGGCGCACGATCGCCGACCCCGAGGGGATCGAGGGCCCGGCCGGCACCGTGTCGGGCCTGGGGCTGCTCGCGGTCGACACGGTGCTGACGCCCGACAAGCGGCTGGCCGCGGTGTCCGGGCGCTGCCCCCACCTTGATGCGCCGGTTTCGGGCTACGAAATGCATCTCGGCGTGACCACCGGCCCGGATACCGCGCGGCCGTTCCTGATGCTCGACGGCGACGACCAGGGCACCGGCACCGACGCCGGTGCCGGCTCGGGCGCGCGGCCCGACGGTGCGTCGACGCCCGACCACTTGGTGCGCGGCAGCTATGTCCACGGTCTGTTCGCGGCCGACCGGTTTCGCGCCGGGCTGCTCGCCGCCCTGGGCGCGCCCGCCGCCGCGGTCGCCGCGGCCGGCTACGAGAGCGGGGTCGAAGACGCGCTCGACGCCTTGGGTGCGGCGGTCGCGCATCACCTCGACCTCGACGGGCTGGTCGCCGCCGCCGCGCAGCCCGGCTGACCCCGGGTCCCGCGCCGCGACCCCCTGCGCGAGGTCCGGTCGGCATCCTATGTCAGTGGGGCTATGTCAGTTGGGGGCGTTACCGGGATCATGGGCGAGCAGTCGAGGTTGGGCGGAATGAGCAGATTGCTGTTCGACGGGGCCGATTGGGATTTCGACACGATCAGACGGACATATGATGCCGTCGAGGCGATCGCTGACCGCGAGCTTGGCCTCAGCCTCTACCCCAATCAGATTGAGATCATTACCACCGAGCAGATGCTCGACGCCTATTCCTCGGTCGGCATGCCCTTGATGTACAAGCACTGGTCGTTCGGCAAACGGTTTGCCCATGACGAGGTGTTGTACCGCCACGGCCTGCGCGGGCTGGCCTATGAAATCGTGATCAATTCGAGCCCGTGCATCGTCTATATGATGGAAGAAAACACCATGACCATGCAGACGCTGGTCATGGCCCATGCCGCGTTCGGCCACAATCACTTCTTCAAGAACAACCATTTGTTCCAGCAATGGACCGACGCCCGCGGCATCCTCGACTATCTCGAGTTCGCCAAGGGCTATATTGCCAGCTGCGAGGAGCGTCACGGCGCGGCGGCGGTCGAACGTCTGCTCGACGCCGCCCATGCGCTGATGGACCAGGGGGTGCACCGGTTCCCGCGCCGCCGGGTCCCGGACTTGAGCCGCGAGCAAAAGCGCGAGCGCGAGCGCGAGGCCTATCAGGAACAGGTCTACAACGACCTGTGGCGCACGGTGCCCAAGGGGTCCGGGACCAAGACGGTGCCGCGCTCGATCAGCGAGCGGCGGCGCCTGCTCGACCTGCCCGAGGAAAACGTCCTTTATTTCCTTGAGAAAAAGGCGCCACGGCTGCGCCAGTGGCAGCGCGAGGTGATCCGGATCGTCCGGCATCTGGCCCAGTATTTCTATCCGCAAAAGCAGACCAAGATGATGAACGAGGGCTGTGCCACCACGGTCCATTACTACATCATGAACAAGCTGTACGAACAAGGTCTAATCAACGACGGCGCGATGCTCGAGTTTCTGCATTCACACACCAGCGTCGTGTTCCAGCCCGGCTTCGACGATCAGCGCTTTGGTGGGCTCAACCCCTATGCGCTCGGCTTCAACATGATGTGCGACATCCAGCGCATCTGCACCGAGCCGACCGCGGAGGACCGCGAGTGGTTCCCGGAGATCGCCGGCAACGATGCGCCGGTCGAGACCCTGCGCGACGCCTGGGCCCATTACCGCGACGAGAGTTTCATCCTGCAGTTCTTAAGCCCGGCGTTGATGCGCAAGATGCGGATGTTCAAGGTGCGCGACGATGCCGAGCTGCCGTATCTGGTGGTGCAGTCGATCCACAACGAGCGCGGCTATCGCGAGCTGCGCCGCAGCCTGGCGCACCAGTATGATCTGAGCCGGCTCGAGCCGGTGATCCAGATCGTCGACGTCGATCTCGACGGCGATCGCCGCTTGATGCTGCGCCACGAGGTGGTCAATGGCCGGGTGCTCGACCCGTCCGACGTCCGCCCGGTGTTGCGCCACTTGGCCGAGCTGTGGGGCTATCCTGTGGTGCTGCAAGAGATCGCGGCCGACCCGCAGCATGGCGAGCGGGTCCAGAACGAGCAGACCGCCTCGCCCTCGGGCCTGTTGCTCGACCGCGACTGACCGCCCGGCCCGCGCCCGGCCCGCGCCCGGCCCGCGCCCGGCCCGCGCCCGGAACGTCGGCGTCCCGCTCGACCGCGGGGTGCGCCGGACGTGCACCTTCTGTTGCACCCCGTCCCGACAACCGAACGCCGGCGCAAGCGATCAATGTCACGGCTCGGCCGGATCACCGTTTCCATTCCGTCGGAGATCCGGTAAATTCCCATGCCATGATCGTGGTTGTTTCGAGTCGACCAAAGATAACCGGCTCGGCACGACCACACCGATCCAAATAGGCCCATCGATCGGCCTACCCCGCTGATCGGGCGCAACCACCGGTGCGATGATGTCGCCCAGCTCGATCGAACCATCGCCCGCGCCTACGGCACCGGTCCGCCGGATCCAGGGCGAGCTGACCTTGCCGGCGCCGCCGCTTGCCGAGGACCAGCCGCCGGTACCGGCGCGGATGGTCAACGAGTTCCAGTACTGCCCGCGGCTGGCCTGGCTCGAGTGGGTCGAGGGCGAGTGGGCGGACAACGCCGACACGGCGGACGGCCGGCGCATCCACGCCCGGATCGATGCGCCGACCGCGGACGCGTTGCCGGACGCCGAGGGTCTCGAGGCGGACGACCTGCTCAAGGCCCGTGCCGTAACCCTGTCGTCGGCGACGCTCGGGGTGATCGCCAAGCTCGACCTGATCGAGGCGGTGGACGGCACGGTGGTGCCGATCGACTACAAGCGCGGCCGCCGGCCCCATGTCGCGGCCGGGGCCCACGACCCCGAGCGGGTCCAGCTGTGCCTGCAGGGCTTGTTGCTGCGCGAGCACGGTTATCGTTGCGACGAGGGTTCCTTGTATTTTCGGGAGAGCCGCGAGCGGGTGCGGGTGCCGTTCGACGAGGCGCTGGAGGCGCTGACCCGCGCCGCGGTGCACGGCGTGCGCTTGATGGTGGCGGGCGGCCGCTGCCCGCCGCCGACGGCGGAGACCCATAAATGCCCGCGCTGCGCGTTGGTCGGGATCTGCCTGCCGGACGAGGTGCGGGCGCTGACCGGGCGTGGGGTGGCGCCGCGGTCGGTCGCGGTGCCGCGGCTGGAGGCGATGCCGGTCTATCTCCAGGCCGGCCGCGGCAAGGTGTCGAAATCGGGCGAGATGCTCGAGATCGCGCTCGACGACCAGCCGACGCGCAAGGTCCGGCTGATCGACGTGTCGGACCTGGTGATCTTCGGCAATGTTCATGTCACCACGCCGTGCCAGACCACCTTGATGCAGCGCGAGATCCCGATCACCTGGCTCAGCCACGGCGGTTGGTTTTTCGGACACACGATCGGAATTGGCCATAAGAATGTGGCACTAAGGACAGCACAATATAGACACAGTTTCGATCAATTGTTTTGCACCCAGTTCGCCCGCGATCTGGTGTGCGCCAAGATCCGGAACTGCCGTACGCTGTTGCGTCGCAACGCGCGCGTCGGTGGCCGCACCGAGGCCGGCGACAGCCTGGACGCCGTCGAGTGGGGCCCGCCGCCGACCCCGGACGCCTTGGGCGCGGCGGCCGACGCGCCCGAGATCGTCGCAGAGGCCGGTCCAGAGGCCGGTGCCGCCGGGATGGCCGAGGCCGCGCTCGACCGGGCGCTTGCCGCGCTCAAGACCGCGGCGGACAAGACGCGCGGCGCGCGGGATTTGGGGGCGCTGTTGGGGGTCGAGGGGACGGCGGCGGCGGCCTATTTCGGCGCCTTTTCGCGGATGATCCGGCCGCCGGCACCGCCTGCCGGGGCGGTGGGCGCGACCGCGGTGGCCGACGGCGGGTTCGGGTTCGACTTCACCCGGCGCAACCGGCGCCCGCCGGCCGACCCGGTCAACGCCTTGTTGTCGTTCGCCTATGCGTTATTGCTCCGCCTGTTCACGGTGCAGTTGTCGGGGATCGGGCTCGACCCGTATCGCGGGTTCTATCACCAACCGCGCTATGGCCGGCCGGCGTTGGCGCTCGACGTGATGGAACCGTACCGGCCGTTGATCGCCGACTCGGCGGTGCTTACGGTGATCAACAACGGCGAGGTCAAGCCGGACCAGTTCGTGCGCGCGGCGGGCACGGTCGCGATGGCGCCGGCGGCGCGCAAGGCGCTGATTGCGGCGTTCGAGCGCCGGCTCGCCCAGGAGATGACCCACCCGACCTTCGGCTACTCGGTGACGTGGCGCCAGGCGCTGCACATCCAGGCGCGCCTGCTGGCCCGGTACCTGAGCGGCGAGGTGCCGAGGTTCGACCACATCATCGCCCGCTGAGTTGGCCGCAGACCCGCGCCGGGAGATCGCCTGATGGACACCGACGACCGTCTGTACCTGGTCGCCTACGACATTTCCGACCAGCGGCGGTGGCGCCGGCTGTTCCGGGTGATGAACGGCTATGGCGAGTGGCTTCAGCTGTCGGTGTTCCAGTGCCGGCTGTCGGGCCGCCGCCGGGTCGAGCTTCAGGACGCGCTGGAGCGGATCATTCACCACCGCCACGACCATGTGGTGATCTTGGACCTTGGCCCGGCGGCGAGCGTGACGCCGAAGGTAACCTCGCTCGGCAAGACCTTTGCGGCGGTCGAGCGCAAGCCGGTGATCGTGTGACCCGCCCGCGCGCCCCCTCGGTGTTCGCCGCCCGTCGATGCGAGGGCTCTTGCTCCGCCGCGACTCGGGGGAGCCCTCGCAAGACCTTTTTCCCTGCCGGATCAGCGCGTTGCGTTGCGCTACGCGACCTCCGCCCCGCCCCGCCCGGGCCGTGGACGGGTTTTGCGAAAGAGGGCTCGCAATCCACAGGGCAACCCGCTATGATCATTTGGCTTCCAAGGGGGGCTGTTCTCCGCGGCAGAAATGCCGCGGCTTCATTGAAACCACGATTACAGTCTTCGCGTCTTCCTGCGAAAACCCGTTCTCCGCGGCAGAAATGCCGCGGCTTCATTGAAACCGTTGCCGAATTCTGTATTCTGCTTGCCCTCCCGCGGTGTTCTCCGCGGCAGAAATGCCGCGGCTTCATTGAAACTAAATCGATACCGTACGCTGCGGCTCCGGTCAGAAAAGTTCTCCGCGGCAGAAATGCCGCGGCTTCATTGAAACACTACTCTTCAGCGCGTGCTGCATTGATTGAAATGTGGGTTCTCCGCGGCAGAAATGCCGCGGCTTCATTGAAACACCCTTAATCTTAACTTGCCATTTACCCACACGATGTTCTCCGCGGCAGAAATGCCGCGGCTTCATTGAAACTAATCTCTCCATGGATAACGGTGATACTCACCTCGTGGTTCTCCGCGGCAGAAATGCCGCGGCTTCATTGAAACCACACGGCCAACCGACGCTCGCCAACGAAGAACACGTAGTTCTCCGCGGCAGAAATGCCGCGGCTTCATTGAAACCTCCAGACATTGCGCAGTGTTTTTGGTGCACACGCGTGGTTCTCCGCGGCAGAAATGCCGCGGCTTCATTGAAACCGCTTCACGATCGATCGTCGGCGCGCTTGAACGCGGCGGTTCTCCGCGGCAGAAATGCCGCGGCTTCATTGAAACTGTTAGCAGTGAGTTTCTTACTCGTGAATTGGCCAGGTTCTCCGCGGCAGAAATGCCGCGGCTTCATTGAAACCAAAAAATGCGGGCGCGGGATCCTCGTGGGGATCCGAGTTCTCCGCGGCAGAAATGCCGCGGCTTCATTGAAACCTTCGTGAACGGCATGACGATCGCCGCGTGGCGGTCCGTTCTCCGCGGCAGAAATGCCGCGGCTTCATTGAAACGGCACGGTCGATCGCGCGATTAATCGCTTGCTCGATCGTTCTCCGCGGCAGAAATGCCGCGGCTTCATTGAAACCAATTATTGCAGCTGGAATTGATAACCTGTCGCTTGGTTCTCCGCGGCAGAAATGCCGCGGCTTCATTGAAACGTGTATAAAAGCTTTGTGTATCGTGTGTCCGGTGATAAGTTCTCCGCGGCAGAAATGCCGCGGCTTCATTGAAACCCTGAATAAACGATCCGAAGCTCGAGTTTGATCCGAGTTCTCCGCGGCAGAAATGCCGCGGCTTCATTGAAACAACTCATGACAGGCGATCGGATGAAGACATTGGATCGTTCTCCGCGGCAGAAATGCCGCGGCTTCATTGAAACACGTTCTCTTTCTCGGTCAACTTGATCGCTTCCGCCGTTCTCCGCGGCAGAAATGCCGCGGCTTCATTGAAACCTGAAGTCGTTCGCTGCATCTGCGAGCGCGTAAACACGTTCTCCGCGGCAGAAATGCCGCGGCTTCATTGAAACGCGGCGATCAACTGCTTCTTGCAGGCCGCGAGGCTTCGGCGTTCTCCGCGGCAGAAATGCCGCGGCTTCATTGAAACACGCCACCGGGCCGGATCGTCATCTTGAGCTTGGCAAGTTCTCCGCGGCAGAAATGCCGCGGCTTCATTGAAACTCAGTGGCACATGGCACGCGTGTCACGTGCAACGCGTGTTCTCCGCGGCAGAAATGCCGCGGCTTCATTGAAACTCGTTGATCGCGACGAACAGGCCCAACTCGGGCGACCAGTTCTCCGCGGCAGAAATGCCGCGGCTTCATTGAAACAGGGTGTCCTTCCTCTGGAGAACCCAGGGACAGACCACGGTTTCGCGAGCTTGGTAATCGACTGTCGTAGGCGTCGGAGGACATCGTGCATATTCCAAAACGATATGCCCTGCTCTGCAACACCGAGATTTTTCAGCTTAAAATGCTCTCGGACCTCACCAGAATTGACCGGTACAAGGCGGCGGTCGCGGCCCTGGTCAGGCCCGGCGATGTCGTGGCCGACGTCGGCTGCGGCTCGGGTCTGCTCGGCCGGCTATGCCTGGATCAAGGCGCGGCCAAGGTCTACATGATCGACGTCAGCGAACGGTCCCTGGATGTCGCGCGGTATCTGGGCGCGATCTACCACCCCGGTGCCGACATCGACTACATCGCGGGCGACGCCAAATCATTGACGCTGGGGGAGAAGGTCGATCTGGTGGTCTCGGACATCGTCGGCACCTTTGGTGACGACGAGGGCATGTCCGAGACCCTGCCGGCGTTTTGTCGAAACAACGCCAAACCGGCGGCGCGGCTTTGTCCCGTTCGGGTCACCGTCCACGGCGCGCTCTGTCGCTGGCACTCGTCGTCGGAATTGCCCGAACTGCTGGAGCCGCAGCGGCCGCTGGTGGACTACGCCGCATCCGAGTTCACCTGTTACCGCGAGACCGACCCGGCCACGATCAGCCTGTGTCACGCCCCGGTGGTGCTGGCCGATTTCGACGGCACCGCAACCAACCGTTTGCCCGCCTCCTGGACCTTCCCCGCGGTACCGTCGGGCTGCCCGTGCACCGCAATCGCGGTCTGGGTCCGGGTCGAGCTGGCGCGGGGCATCGTGATCGATGCCGGGCCGGCCGGCGAGCGCACGATGTGGTGCATCGGCGTCTTCACCCCGCCCGCCGCGCTGGCCGGGACGCTGGGCCGGGCACCGCTGACGGTCACGCCGATGTTCCAGGCGGACAGCAAGGTGACGCTGCGCCTCGACGCTTGAGGGTCGGGGACCCGGGCGCGTTACGGCGCTTCCACGCCGGCGCCGCCGCTGGCCAAGGCCCGGATCAAATCGAAGGTGCGCCGGCGCAGCGACGGGTCGGGGATACGGTAGTACGCGCGCACCAGCTCCAAGGTTTCTCGCCGCGCCAGCGAGTCCGGGCCACCGTCGGGGTCGTCGCCGTCGTCGTCCGGTCCGATCGGGGTCGCCGGCAGCAAGTCGTCGCCGTCGTCGGGGTCGGGCTCGGGCAGGTCCTCGAAGAAGTACGACACCGGCACGCCCAGGACCCGGGACAAGTTGAACAGGCGGCTTGCGCTAATCCGGTTGGCACCCCGTTCATACTTCTGGAGTTGCTGAAAGGTAATACCGACCGCCTCGCCAAGCTTTTCCTGGCTCAACCCCAACAAGGTACGGCGCAGCCGCAAACGGGCCCCGACATGGATATCGATCGGGTTCGGCCCCTCGCCGCGACGGGACAGCGTGTGCGCGGTCGGCAACCGTGTATCGATGCTGTTCATCCCAAAACCAATCCTGTCACAGCCTCGCCGCCAGACTCTTCAGTAGCGCAAGACGCTTAGATTGCAAAAGCATCTCGAGGCCGAGCCGCGGTGGCAGCCGCGGGACTGTGGTGACGCGGCCACGATCGGCCGCAAGCGGCCGGCAGCGCAGCCGGCGCCACAGGATCGGCAGGCACCGGCGCAGCATCGCGGCCGCGATCTGCACCCCGGTGATCGCCGCCCCGGTCAAAAGGCCATGGCCGAGCGCGCGGGCCCGGATCCGCCGCTGCTCGCGCCGCCCGGCCCGCGGGTCGCGGGCCGACAGACCGGCCGGCGCCATCGCCGCAACCGCAAACCCGAGCCCGACCGCCGGGCCGGCGCGCGCCAACACCGCCAAGGTGATGCCATAGTCGGCGGCGAGCCGATACCGGGGGTCGAACCTGAGACCGGCGAGCGCCCGGGCGCGATAGACGATCGCCTGATGATGGGTGAACATGCCGTACCACGCCCGACGCGGCGACCGCGCCGGCTTGTAGCGCAGCACCCCCGCACCGACCGGCTCCAGCGTGTCGCCGAACACCAGGGACGGCCAGCCCGCCGCCTCAATCGCAGCCGCGATCCGCGCCAGCACGGTCGGACCGGCCAGCCGATCGCCGGCGTTCAAAAACAGGACATAGTCGGCCGCCCCCGGCCCGCCCGCGGCGGCCGACAGGGCGGCCTCCAGACCGTCGTTCATCGCCGCGTAGGGCCCGTCGTCCGGTGCAGAGCGCCACAACACGCACCGCGCCGGCCCGCCGGCCAGCCACGGCACCGTGCCGTCGCGCGAGCCGCCGTCGATCACGATCCACATGAGCCCGGGCCAGGTCTGCACCGCCAGGCTCCGGTGGGTCGCGATCAGACCGGGCAGAGCGTCGCGGGTCACGGTGATCACGGCGAACCGCGGCGTCGGCACCGGCACGGCCACCGGCGGCGGCGGTGACGGGGGTCGCGGCACGGCCACCAGGTCAGGGCAGCCCGAGCACCGCGAACGAGGCCGCCGTGATCGCAAGCCGACTGAGGATGGTGCTGACACTCTCGGTGACCTCGAGCAAATCGAACGGTTTCGGGTCGCGCGGCACCACGATGGTCGCGCCGAGCGGGATCGCGGTCGGGTTGTCGCCGGTCCAGAACGACCGGCCGACCTCGCGGGCCCGCCCGTCGGGCAGGACCACATACATCCGGCGGTCGTCGGCCCGCCGGGTCGGCCCGCCGGCCTCGGCCAGATAGTCGGCCGCCGTTCGGCCCGGGCGGTACGGCAACTCGACCGGCGCCTGGACCTCGCCGATCACCGCGACCGTCGACGGGCGTTTCGGGATCACCAGCCAGTCGTCCGCCTCGAGCAACAGGTCGCGCGAGCGGTCGGCGAACAGGCGCGCCGGGTCGGCCTCGACCACCACCCGGCCGACCGGCTCGACATGGTCGAGCTCGGCGATCAGGGCCCGCGCGGCGCGCAGCCGCTCGGCATCGGCCTCGCCGCCGCGCAACAGCTCGGTCGCGAGCGCGCGCTCGAGCGCGCGCGCGGTGTCGCGGAACAACGCGGCCTCGCGCCGGCGCGCCCGTGCCCGGCTCAACACCGCGCCTTCGGGGAACGCCGAGGTGGTCAGCCCGCCCGCGCGCGCCAGCACCGAAAACAAGGTCTCGCCCCGGCGCAGCGCAAACCGCCCCGGGCTCATGACCTCGCCGACCACGGTGACCAGGCCGGGCTGGAGTCGGTCCGGCCGGGCGTGGACCTGGACGGTGTCGCCGGGTCGGACCAGGATTGGGCGGTCGCGCGGCCGGTCGAGGTCGATCCGCTCGCGCCCGTCGAACGGGCCGCCGGGCCGGCCACGCAGGATCGCGACCCGGCCACGGTCGGCCCGCCGGCTCGCCCCGCCCGCCGCCGTCAGCACCGCCGCCAGCGGCTCGGCCCGCGCCAGCGGATAGCGGCCCGGCCGCAGCACCGCCCCGACCAGGGTCGCCGCCTGCGCCGCCGCCAACGCGGCGAGGGTCCGCCGGTCGATCGGTTCGCCCGGGCCACCACCCGGGCCCGCGGACGGTGTCGCGCGGTCGACCGGGGCCGGCGGCTCCGGCCGCGGGTCGGCAGCGGCGGCGCGCGCCGGGTCGTCCGCCCGGGTCGCGGTCTCGGCGCCCACGATCAGGTCCGACACCTCCGACACCGCGAGAATCCGCACGAGATCCCGGTCGCGCAGCGCAAGATCGACCGCGCCCGACAGCACCGAGCGCGGCGAGAACGGGATCAGCCGGGTCAGCGCGGTCGCCGGGTCGCGCCGCGCCACTGTAGCCCGGCGTTCGGTTTGGCACCAAACGACGCGCGGTTTGGCACCGAGAAAAGTTGTCTCTGGAGGGTGACAGATAGGGCATAAGGCCCTATCTGTGAGGGGTCGGGCCCTGGGGGCCCTCCTTGGCCTTGGGAGACGGGCTATGTATCGGTTTATGCGGGCGTCCAATATGGCGGAGTTTCGGAGCAGCCAGCCGATCGAGGATGATGTGATTTGTCGGGTGGCGCCGAGTGTGTTTGCGAGGCATGCGCATGAAAGTCGGTCGGAGCGGTATGGGTTCTTGCCGACTTCGGTCGTGTTGGACGGGTTGCGGCAGGAAGGGTTCGAGCCGTTCGAGGTCAGGCAGACCCGGTGCCGCGATCAGGGCAAGCGGGCGTTTACCAAGCATATGCTGCGGTTGCGGCACCGCGCGGTCGAGGTCGGCGGCGGGGAAAGCGAGCTCCCGGAGATCGTGTTGCTCAACTCGCATGATGGGACCAGCGCTTACAAGTTGATCAGCGGGGTGTTCCGGATGGTGTGTTCCAATGGGCTGATCTCCGGTCGGGTCGACGAGGATGTCTCGGTGCGGCACAACAAGAATGTGGTCGATCAGGTGATCGAGGGGTCGTATCGGGTGTTGGGCAGGTGTACGCAGATCATCGGGCAGGTCGGCGATTGGAAGCGGATCGGGCTGTCGGCGCGCGAGCGCGCGGTGTTTGCCGATGCGGCGTCCGAGCTCAAGTGGGAGCGCGACCGGCGGCCGGTCGAGCCGCGCCAGCTGGTGGCGCCGCGCCGGCAGGCCGATCGGCGCGAGGATCTGTGGACCACCTTCAATGTGGTCCAGGAACATCTTCACCGGCGGTCTTGCCGGCCGCACCACCGGCAATCGGCGTACGACCACGCGCGCGGTCACCGGGGTCACGGAAAACGTGCGGCTCAATCGCGCGCTGTGGCGTCTGGCCGAGGAAATGGCGCAGCTGAAAACCGCGTGACCGCGGCGACCCCGCGACCCTGACCGGGCGGTCCCGACCGGGGCCGTCCATTTTTTTTGGGAGGGTTCGTGGTCGCCCCGGTCGGCGGCGCGGTAAGATCGCCGGGCGGGTCGGGGCCGACCCGCATGGCCACGAGGGAGACCGAGGCGATGGCGCCGGTGCGCACCGACCCCGAGCGGGTCGCGGGTCTGATCGCCAAGCCGCCGGCCGCGTGGACCGCGGCAGACCTGCGGGCGGCGCGCGATTTTCTGCGCGCGGGCAGCTGGTATCTGAGCCAAGAGGAGGTCGGCCGCCTGCTCGGCCTGGCCGGCGACAACGCCGGCCGCACGGTTCGCCGCTGGGAAGCCGGCGAACGCCCGCCCCACGGCGGCGCGATCGTGGCCTTTCAGTATGTCCTCCAGGCGGTGCTCGCGGGTCAGCCCGACCAGCTGATCCCGGCCCACCAACGCGCGTTGGCGCCCCTGTTCGGGGCGGCCCCCTGAGACCGACGGACCGGTCTTGGGTCGCCCGGCGGCTGGCGAAAAGGACGGATGCGCCACGCCGCGCGGGTGTCGTCCCAAGGCCGGCGCGCCCATGGTCATGTGTCATCGACCAACTCCAACCAATGGATCCGGCCGAGTTCGTCGCCGGCACGCAGGCGGCCGTCGGGCAGTATCGCCAGGCACGCGACCGGCGCGTCGACCTCGAGACGGGTGATCTCCACCCCCGTCTCCGGGTCCCACAGCCGGATCGTCCCGTCCTCGCTGCCGGAGGTGACGCGCCTCAGCTCACCGGGTCGGCCAGGACCCGCAAGGTCTTGAGATCGAGCAGCAACGCGTTGAGCGCGCCGCGGACGTCTTCGAACGACGCGATGTCGGCATTGAACTCGCGGGTGAACGACGCGCCCGGTGTGGTCCAGCCGGCGAGCGGTGTCGGGAACCCCTTGGTGACGATGCTCCAGCCGCCGCCGTGGCTGACGACGGTCAGATGGTCGTATTGCGCGGTCAGGCTGACGATGTTGCCGTCCGGGTGCAGCCCGTGGATGTCCTGGCCCTTGACCCGGACGGGGTTGGCGGAGCTGTCGCTTTTCTTCACCGTCACCACCGCGCCGGCGGCGTCGTTGGGGTGCGGCAGCTCGATGTCGGTGGCGCCAAGCCACCCCGACACGACGTAAAAGGTCTTGGAGGCGTCGATCACCACGACGCCCGAGGTCTCGACGAACGCGACCTGGTATTCCAGCCGTTCGACCACGGCTTCGCGCAGGCGGGTCCGGCGCAAGGTCGACCGGTCCGGCCAGCCGGCGCCGAGCGCGTCATAGGACCCGCCGCTCAAATCGTGGATCGCCGGCCCGGCCGACGCCGCGAACAGGTTGACGATCCGGGTGTCGCTCGAGCCCGGATCCAGTTGCACGTTGGCGATCTCCGCCTGGCTTTCGGTGTAGAGGTTGACGAAGGCGTTGGTCTGGGTATTGTCGCCGACCCGCACGCACGCGCCGGCGTCGGTGTGGACGTTGGCCTCGCAATCGACAAACGAATTCATGAAGTTGGCTTGTTTCAGATAGATGCCGTGGCCGCCCGACAGGGGCTGGCCGTTCGAGAACACGTTAACGTCGCGGAACTTGTTGGCGTTGGGGGTGTCGTCGTCGGTGCCGCCCGCGGTCTTGTCGAGCAGGATGCCGTGTTGGCGCGGCCGCAACACCAGGATCGACTGGAAATGGTTCCAATAACACCGGTAGCCGCCGGTGCTGTGGCCATCCAGGAAGATGCCGATATTGTTGTCCTCGCAAAAGATCTCCTCGACCCGGCAATGCCAGTTGTGGTCGTCGCGCGGCGACAGCTTGATCGCGGCCGAGCCGTTGACCACGCGCAGCCCCCGGACCACGGCGTCGCGACCGACCACGGTCACCACCGGCGCGCTCATGCCGTCGCCGATCAGCGCGGTGGCGTAGCCGACGCCGAGCAGCGACCCGCCGCTCGGCACCTCGACCGGTGTCGCGATCCGCCAGGTCCCGGCCGGCAGCATCACCGCGCCGGCGGCCGCCAGCGCGGCGTTGATCGCGGGGCCGTCGTCGACCACGCCGTCGCCGACCGCGCCGTGGTCGTGCGCGCTCGCGATCTCGCGCCCCGCCAGATATCGGCGCAGCGCCAGCTTCGAGACGTTCGCGCCGTTGACCAAAATGTCGTCGATCGCGGCCATGTCGTCAGACCCCATACCGCGAGATGATCCACCACTGGGCGCCGTTGCTGACCAGGGTCAGGAAGCCGCCGACGCTGTTGAGCGGGATCGCGTAGGTGACCTCGTCGATGTAACCGTTGTTGACGACCGAGACCGACACGGCATTGCCATTGGTGTTGGTGCGCTTGATCGTGACGACCCGGCCCGCGTGGCTGGCCGCCGCCGGCAACCGCGCCGTGGTCGCGCCGCCGTAGGCCGACACCAGATAGACGTCGGCACCAAGATCGAGATCGACCGTGCCGCCCGACGACGGCTCCACGAACGCGGTCGCGACCGTGCGATCGTCCAGCGCGCTCTGAAGGCCGCTGACGTCGGCGATCGCGTGGCCGTGGCCGGTCGGCGCCCGCGCGTCGCTCAGCCGGCCGTCGTCGGCCCGGACCACGTCGGTCGCCGACGACACGCCGTCGGCCGCGACCGGCAGCCGGGCCAGCGCGACCGTGCCGCCGGTCAGGTCGGCGGCGTCGTGGCCGTGCGCCGCGGCCGCGCGACTGGCCAAGGCGGCGCGCACCCCGGCCGCGGTCAAGCGCCCGTCCCTCATGTCATGTCTTTCAACAGGCCGGCCGAATGCGCGTAGACGTCCGCCGACTCTTCGGTCAGCGACAGGTCCACCCCGCCGTCCTCCGACAGCCGCCACGCCGCGACCGTGAACGGCCGCTCGACCAGGCCGAACCGCTCGAGCGACACCGTCACGGTGTCGCCGGCCGCGACGCGCAAACCGGCCAGATTGGCGGGAATCGCGATCTGCGCCTCGCGCCGGTTCTGCTCAAGCGCGATCCGGGCGATCCGCTGCGCCATGGTGTGCGAGGTGGTGAACGGCAGATCGAGGGTCAGCGGCGCCTCGCCGCCGTCGGCCGTGACATAGCCGGCGACCGCGACCGGCGGATACTCGCTCGGCTGCCAGGCATGATCGGGCGAGGTGAAGGCGCCGCGCACCGTGTTGACCAGATCGCGCGCGCCCCGGCGCGGCTTGAACAGCACCGGGGCGCGCGCGAAGCTCTCGGTCACCGACAGGATCGGTGGAGAATAGACCCCCGGATGGAGCCGCCACCGCCCGGCGGTGAAAACGAGCCGCCCGGCGCAGCTGGAGAGCAGGCTTTCCAGAATGTCGATCGGCCGCCCGCCAAGGTCGACGGTGCCGTTGCAGGTGTAGCGCGCCTCGGTGCCGGAAATCTTGGCGACCTGTTCGTCGCAGACGTTGGCGGCGGCGATGAAGCTGTCATGGTCGATCTCGGTCGCCAGATCGGCGCCGAGCCCGAAGTCCGACACCAGATAGTCCAAGATCGCCAAGGCCGCGTTGTCCGACCAAGCCGTGGTGGTAGAGCGCGGATCGTAGACCTTGCGCCCCTTGACCACCGCCGAGATGTTGGGCACACCGCTGGCGAAGACCTCTTCGTGATAGCGCAGTTCAAGATGGCTGTAGGCGCGGCCGCGCAGGCGGTGCGCCGAGGTCCAGCGCCCGCCGCTGTTGGCGACCAGGACGCCGTCGGCGGCCTGGTCGGCCGTGCCCGGATGCTTGATCGCCCGCACCAAAGAGGTGCTGTCGCGAACCCAGGCGGCACCGGTGGCGTAGCCGTTGCCGTCGAGGGCGCCGAGCGCGTCGTCGTTGAGGTAGATCTCGCCGATCTCGTGGCATTCATGAGCGGCGTGGACGACGACCAGATGCAACAGATCGCGGGTCGACCCGCCGGCGGGCACCCGGACATGGAAGAAGACCAGGGGCCCGCCGACCCGAACCTGGCCGTAGACGATCCGGTGATCGGTGATCGGCTGGATCACCATGCGGGTGCGCCCGGCGCGCATCGCGTCTGCCGGGGCGTGGCGCCCGCCCGGCGGCGACGGCCCCCCGACGATCGCCTGGCCCAGATAGGAGATGCCGACGGTGACCGCCGCCCCGGCAACGGCGGCGGCGGCGGCGCCGACGAGGCCGGCGCCGACGACGGCGCCGACCGCGCTCGAGGCCGCCGCCCCGGCGACCACCGCGCCGACCGCGATCACCGCGGCCGCCATCAGCCGATCCGCCAGGCGCGGCAGGCGCGGCGCAGCTTGAGACGCGCGAGGCCCGAGCGATCGGCGACCAGGACGCCGGGCCCAGAGACGACGCCGACCAGGACATCGCCGGCCAGGACATCGCCGAGACCGACGATCGGCACGACCGCGACGTCGCCGTCGGCGGCGTAGGTCGGCGGGATCTCGGCGCACCCCCAGGCGATCATGGTGGTCTCGACCACGGCGCCGACCGAGGTGAGGCCGCGCTCGGCCATGAGGTCGAGCAGACTGTCCTGATCGCGGTACGTGCGGCGCCAGTCGAGCGCCGGGTCGATCCCGGTGACGGCATCGATGCAATCGGCCGCGAACAGGCAGCAGTCGTGCGCACCGAGCCGGAATTCGCGCCGGCGCGCAACTTCGACGACGTGCGCGAGGCGCTCGCGCCAGTCGGGGACTCTATGCAGGATCATGGTTTCGACTCTCGGCTCGACGGCGGTACGTAGCGGCGGCATCTTGCCGCCGCGATCGGCGCCACAAGGCGCCGGCAGCGATCGCCGCGGCCGCCATCAGGCCGGGACTCCCCACGCGATCTCCGCCTCTTGCAGGTCCGGGACATATTGAAAGCCGAGATCGCCGGCATATTCGGCGACCTGGTCTTCGGTGGTGTAGCGGCGGATGCGCGGGCGCTCCAGGTCGCGCAGGCGGTTTTCCGCGCGCAGGGTGATCACCGCGGTCTCGGCACCGTCCAGGATTTCCACGGTGTCCATGCGGCCGGCGAAGATCGCCACCGGATCGGCGATCAGCATCCAGCCCTCGGTCATGAAGCCGAGCCACAGCCTGGCGGTGCGGCCTTGAATCGGCGTGCCGATGACCTCGGTCAACAGATCCGGCGGCACGCCCGACAGGCGAAAGGCCGCCCCGGTCGCGCGCACCTCGACGGTCTCCTCGACCGCCGAGACCTCGCCCAGCGTGCCGACCCCGGTCCAGGCCTGGCTGTCCCACGAGAGGGTCCCGACCCCCGACCACACCCGCACGGCGCCGCCGCCGAAGTCGAACAAGGCGAGCAACACCGGCCGCGCCACCGCGGCCGCGGTCTGGTCGGCGAGCGCCTGGGGCAGCCGTTCCGTCATCGCCCGATCGCCCAGGCGTGCCTGGCGAGCCGGATGCTGAGACCGGCCAGTCCGTCCTTGCCGGGAGCCAGCACCCGCGCGCCGTCCATGACCCCGACCGTCTGCCAGGCCATCGCCACCACGTCCCCGCGGTGGGCGAGAACCGGATGAATGCGTCGAAAGCCGTGCACGGCCAATTGAAACCCGACGAGGTGCCGGATCGACCGGTACCCGTGTCGGCGCAATTGCGCCGACGCACCGTCCTCGTCCCGGTACGTCCCGCGCCAAAGGTGCGCAAGATCGAGCGACGTCATCGCTTTGATGCAATCGGCCGCGAACAGACAGCAATCATGCTGCCCCCACGCGAACGGCCGGGTGCGCGCCGCCTCGATCACCGCGGCCAATCGTTCCGGCCAGCCCGGCACCCGCGGATTTTGCACCGCCATCACACCACCTCGCCCAGCTCTATGGTGTACCGTCCGCGCGCCGGCGCCCGGGTCGGGTTGCGCGCGCTGTCGTCCGTTTGCGGCCGCATCGCCACGGTGTCCGCGATCGCCAGCGCCGCCGTCCCGGTGTCGGCGCGCACGGTCGGCCCGACCCATGCCGTGACGAATCCATTGTGGTCCGCCGCCTTGGCGTCGGCCGTGACCCGATAGACCCGGCCGGTCCCGCCCGAAATCAGGTCGCCCGTGCGCACGACGCCGCTCGCCCCCGGCCGGACCCCGTCGAGCGTGAGGCGATGCCCGCGCCCGCCGCGCACCCGCGGCGTCCCGGCCCCTTCAAAGAACCGGGTCCCGTCATCCCAGGCGTCGGCGTCCCAATCGGTCTCGCCGACCGCGGCGGCATGGTCGTCGAAGCTGGCCAACGACCCGGCCAGCCGCGCCGTCCACAGCGGCAGATCGACCGTCCCGGCCGGCCCGCGCACTCCGGCCAAAAACCCGTCGAGCGTCGCCGCGTCCGCGGGTTCGAGATCGCACGTGACCACCGCCGCCCAGCGGTCGGCCTGGCGCAACACCCCCTCGATCCCCACGATCGCGGCCAGCCGCGCCCCGGCCGGGTCGGCCGGCCGGGTCAACACCTGCGCGGCCGCCGACAGCGGCGCATCGAACCGCCCGGTCAGCGTCTCGACGAACAGCGCCAGCTCGGTCGCGCGCACGGCGGCCGGCCACTCACTCATCCAACACCTCCGCGAACGCGAGGCTGTAGCGGGAAAACCGCGGCGCCCGGGTCGGGTTGCGCCCGGCGTCGTCCGTTTGCAGGCGCATCCGGCAGCGCACGGCGTCGGTGACCAGGGCGCCGACCGTGACCGTTTCGCGCAGCGGCGGCTCGATCGCGACGGTCGCGCTGCCGGGCCCGGCCGCCGCGGTGACGATGTGCATCCGCCCGGTCGAGGTCTGGACCAGGTCGCCCGGCAACAGCTGCCCCGCGAGCCCGGTGACGGTCAGCGACCGCCCCGCCCCCCCGGTCAGCTGCGCCGATCCCGGATCGCCGCGCGCCCACAAACGGCGGAAATCGGGCACCAACACGGTCCCGGCCGGCCCCCGGATCGACGCCAGCAGCGCGTCGATCTCGCTCGCGACCGGGTCGCCGCGCTCGATCTCCATCCGGCACACCCAGCGCTGCCCGGCGCGTTCCAACACCTGTTGAACCCGGGTGTACGGGTTGGTGAACACGGCCGTGAGGGTCTGGATGTAGAACTCCATCGACCGGGGCTGACAGGTGAGCGGCCAGACGGTGTCGGTCATCCGAACCTGCCCCCGCGCCGGCGGTGGTCGTCGACCACCCGCCGGTGCGCGGTCTCGGCCGCGACCCGGATCGCCCCGGGCAGCCGCTGCGCGAGCGCGGCATCGACCGCGCGCTCGACCCGGCGCTCGACCTCGGCCGGGTCGTCGGCGCCGCGGGCGTCGACGCTGACCGAATAGTGCGCGACCGGCGGGGTGTCGGCCGGCATCGGCGTGCCGTGATGGAACCGCGGCGCGGTGGCGAACAGCTCCGGCAGCACCGGCCGCGCCGGAACCGGTGTGACGCCGACCAATCCGCCGCCGTGGAACAGGCTGCCGATCCCGCTCGCGACCGCGCCCGCCAGGGGGGCGGTGATGGTCTGCCGGATCACCAGCCGCGAGACGTCCGCGACCATCGCATCGACCATCCGGCGCCATTCGAACGCGCCGGTCAGCACGAACCCGACCAGCTGGTCTTCCATCGTGGTCAAGGCGCGGCCGAACATGGTCTCGGCATCGGACGAGGCATCGCGGGCCGCATCGCCGTAGCGCCGGAACGCGCGCTCGGCGCCCAGGGCAAAGTCGCCGAGCGCGCGCCCGACCCGGTG
>JANQHG010000048.1 GCA_028277115.1 Azospirillaceae bacterium | reverse complement strand
CGGCTCGACCAGGCGCTCGCGGCGTTCGACGGCTATGTCGGCCTCAACAACCATATGGGCAGCCGCTTTACCGCCGACGCCGCCGCACTGGCTCCGATTCTGGCCGAGGTGGCGCGGCGCGGCCTGGTGTTTCTCGACTCGTTGACCAGCGCGCGCTCGGCGGTCGGCCCGATCGCCGCGCGGCTCGGTATCCGGTCGGCGCGCCGCGACGTCTTCCTCGACGTCGTGCTGTCGCGTCAGGCGATCGCGGCCGCGCTGGCGCAGACCGCACGGATCGCCCGGCGCCACGGCACCGCGGTCGCGATCGGTCATCCCCACCGGCTCACCGTTGCGGCGCTGGGGCGGTGGCTCGCCGGGCTTGCCGGCCGCGGGATCGCGCAAGCGCCGATCAGCGCGGTCGCGCGCGCGCCGACCGATCGGGCCCTTGCAGGGACGGGGGGCGGTCGCTACCCCGACGGATCATGACCTGTCCGCTGTGCGCCGAACCGGACGACCGCTGCCGGTGCCCTGACCTGGCCCCGATCGACACCCGGCTCGAGGTTGTGATCCTCCAGCATCCGCAAGAGCGTCGCGAGGCGCTCGGCACCGGGGTGCTGGCGGCGCGCCGGCTGGCGCGCGCGCGGATCGCGGTCGGCCTGTCGTGGCCGAACCTGGCTGCCGCGCTCGGCCGGCCGGCCGCGCCGTGGCGGTGGGCGACCCTGTACCTTGGGGCCGCGCGCGAGTTTCCGGCGGCACCGGACGGGACGGTGAACGTGCTCGACCGCCGCGGCCGGCCGCTCGAGGCGTCGGCGCGCCGCACCGCGCTCGCCGCGCTCGAGGGGCTGATCCTGCTCGACGGCACCTGGAGCCAGGCCAAGACCCTGTGGTGGCGCAACCCGTGGCTGTTGAAGACCCACCGGGTGATCTTGAACCCGCCGGCGCGCGCGCTTTACACCGCGATCCGGCGCGAGCCGCGACGCCCCGCGGTGTCGACGCTCGAGGCCGCGGCGATCGCGCTCGCCGAGGTCGAGGGTGCGCCCACGCTGATCGAGCAGCTGACCGCGCCGCTCGCCGCCCTGGTCGCGCGGGTCGGCGCCGACCAAGCCCCGCCGCGAGGGGTCAGCGGCGCAACAGCGCCCAGCCGGCGACCGGGATCGGCAGACCGAACGCCAGATACATCACCGGAATGAAGGTGGCGTCCTTGCTGGCGAGCCCGGCGAGCCCGATCGCCGAACTTTGGATCACCAGGATGATCACCGCGGCGAGCGCCATCCGTCGCCCCTGACCGCGCCGGCTGTAGTCGCCGGACAACAGGCTCGCGACCGCGACCAGGGCAAAGGCGAGCGGGATCAGCGGCGTCGCAAGCCGCATGTGCAACTCGGCCGCGAACTGGCGCAGCCGATCGGCGTTGTTGGCGACCCGCTCGGGCGGCGACACCAACTCATCGACCGAGCGTTCGCGGACATCGGGGAAGCGGTCGGCGCCGGTGCCCTCGGCCAGATCGAGCTCGACGACATAGCGGTCGAAGTGGAGTTCGGAAAAATCGCCGGTCGCGGGTTTCAGCTCCTGGCGCAGGCCGTCCTCGAGCACCAGGCGGATGGTGCCGCTGCTTTCGGCCATCAGGCCGCGGCGGGCGAACACGATCACCTCGCTGCCCGGCAGCCGCTCGTCATGGACCATGATCCCGCGCATCTCGCCGGTGTCGGAGCGGGCCCGGACATAGATCGTCAGCGCGTCGCCGAGTTGGTTGAACGCGCCTTCCGACACCAGGACCGCGGCATAGTCGTTGCGCACGACATACTTGAGCCGTACCAGCTCGCGGTTGGCGTAGGGGCTGAGATAGAGGTTGACGGCCAACACCAGCGCCATCACCAGGGCGCCGAGCCCCACCGCCGGCAGCGCGAGGCGACCGTTGCCGACGCCGGCCGACCACATCACCACCAGCTCGCTGTCGGTGGTCATCTTGTTGTAGATGAACATCACTGCGGCGGCGAGCGCGATCGGCAGGATCACCCCGATGAAGGTCGGGATGGTCATGACCATCATCTGCAGGAACATCGCCAAGGGCGCGCCGGCCTTGATCACGAAGTCGATCAGGCGCAACGCCTGGGTGACCCAGATCGCGGCGGTTGCGACCACGGTGGCGAACAGCGTCGCGACCAGCAAGCTGCGGAAGATATACCAGACAAGGCGCATCGGCCGCCGGATCTTAAAGACGGGGGCGAGGGCGACGGGGCCGGTCGCCCTGCCGCGGCTGATCCGCCCGGTATCGACCACGGCCGGCCGACATGCAAGGCCGATCGCGGCCGGCTACACGTCCCACAGGGCGCCGAGCGCGAGCGGCCGGTCGTCGAACGGCGGCACCAGGCCGCGCGCGTCCTCGGTCAGGGCGACCACCTCCCGCCACTCGGTCGCATCTGCGGCCTGGCAGGTGAGGGACCGCGCGGCCGGATCCACCATCCAGTACCATGCGACGCCGTGCTGCCGGTAGAGCCGGCGCTTGACCCCGAGATCGCGCGACCGGGTGGCCGGCGAATGGATCTCGCAAACCCAGTCCGGGCACAGCGTGCTCTGCCGGTCGAGCGCCGGCGCCGGCATCCGGGCCCGTCGCCACCCCGAAAGATCGGGGACGATCACATCGGCCCCGAGATGCAGTTCGACTTCGGATAGAATGATCCAGTCTGAGGGGCCGTTATCTCGCCGCGCCTGGTAATATGGTTGAAGCAAGAAAAGAAGATTTCTCAAGACCACGGCATGGCCCATCATCGGGCGCGGGTTCGCGATCAGCTCCCCGTCCAAAATCTCTCCGGTCACCGTGTCCGGCAGCGCGCAGAGTTGGTCATAAAGGGTTTGGGTCGGGACGGAGAGGGCCATGGCCTTGTCCTCGAGCGTTGGTCCGGGCGCCGGCGCGTCATTTGGACAGTGTAAGAGGTTCCGATCCCGCGGTGAAACAATCCCTTCATCACCCCGCCAGCCGGGTACTGGCCATGTTGGGGTTTGCACCCCAACGATTTCGTAACCGTTGGGGTGCGAACCCCAACCGGCGATCAGCGTGAGGATCGTGCCGCCATTGGCCGGCGGACCTTACGGGTGCGCGATCACGATCAACGCCGGCGCTCGGTCGAGCACCGTTGTGAGCGCATCGGCCAGGGTCTCGGGGTCGAGCGCGCCGAAGCTCTCGTCGAGGATCATCACCGCCGGGTCCTGGAGCAGGGCGCGGGCGATGAACAGGCGGCTGCGTTCGCCGTGCGACAGCTGCCAGCCGCTGTCGCCGACCGTTTGCTGAAACCCCGCGGGCATCCGCGCGAGCAGGGGCCCGAGGTCGAGCGCCTGGCACACCGCCTGGGCCGCCTTCAGATCGTCGCGGGTCGGCGGCCAGCCGCGGCCGATCAGGAGATTGAACGCAAAGGTGCCGGCGAGCACGTGGTTTTCGTGGAACTGCGGCACCGCGACCACCCGGCGGCGCCACGCGCGGACCCCGAGCGCCGCGGCATCGACGCCGTGCAGCAGGACCAAGCCGCCGGTCGGCTCGCGCAGGCCCGAGAGCACCGCGGCCAGGGTCGATTTGCCGCCGCCCGACGGTCCCTCGAGCAACAGCCGGGCCCGCGGCGCCAGGGTCAGCGCGCAATCGGCCAACACGTCGCGCGTGCGGCCCGGGTAACTGTAGCTGACATGCGCGGCCTCGAGCGCCGGCGTCGCGTCGTGGTCGGCCGCGGCCGCGGCCCGGTCGGCGGCCGCCGGGTCGGCGCCGGCGTCCTCGGCCCGGCGGGCGGCGGCGACCAGGGGCGTGAGCTCGCGCCAAGCGACCACGAGCTGCACCAGATTGGGCACGACATGGCCGATCAGGACGAACGCCTGGTAGGCGAACAGGACGCCCAGCACCGCGAACGCCAGCGCCACCTGATCGACCGTGCCGAGCGCGAGCGGCACCGCAAGGCCGATCAGGCCGAGCGCCATCCAGCCGCGCGCGAGCCCGCCCTGGACCGGCCAGACCATGCGGTCGAGCGCGCGGCCGGCGTGCCAATAGCGCGCGAGCAGCGCGTCCTCGCGGTCGTGCCAGCGCTCGGGGTCCTCCTGGGCGAGCCGGGTGCGGTGACCGGTCATCCGCTCGACCAGGTCGTTGGTGAGGTCGCGATAGCCGACCGCCCACGCCTCGGCGCGCCGCCAGACCGCACGGCCGGTCAAGACCGCGGCGACCAACCAGGCGAGCAGGAACACCGCGGCGACCACCCCGCCGCTGCCGATCGCGAGCATCACCAGGGCGGCGGCGAGCCGGACCACCGACACCAGGGTGACCAGCACGCCGGCCAGGCTGACCAGCTCCAGAACATCGGCCTCCATCGCCATGCCCATGAACTGGCCGGCGCCGCGGCTGCGCACCTCCTCGGGCGACAGCCGCAAGACCCCGACCAACAGACGGCGTTTGAACAGGGCGCCGAGGCGCAGGTTGAGCACGCCCTCGCACCGCAGCGCGAGCGCCTGGACGGGCGGCAGGCAGACCAACAAGAGGGTCCAGGCGTCGATCCAGCCCCACTCGAACCGGCCGGTCAGGCTGACCGCGCCGATCGTAAACCAGCTGGTGATCACCAGCGCCTGGGCCGTGACCTGGGCCGCGATCGCGCCGAGCGCCGGCACCCACAGGCGCGCGTCGCGGGCGTGCGCCGCCACCGGGGCGTCGGCGGCCGGGCGGACCAGCCAGCCGACCCGCGCCGCCCGCTGGGCGCGCCCGAGCTCGGCGAGCGCCGCCAGCGCGGCCACGCGTCGGCCGGGCGGCAGCCCGGCCTCGGCGAGCACGCGGGCGAGCGCCGGATCGTCCCGCCGCACGTGTGCCGGGGCGATCCGGGCCAGCACCAGGTCGCGGTCGAGCGCGACCAGGCCGCCCGAGGGGGCGATGCAGGTCAGCCGACGCCGGCCGCCGGCGACCATGGCGAGCACCGCGCCGTCGCTGCCGGGCAGGTGAACCAGCGCCGGCCCGCCGGCGGCCAGAAAGCTCTCAAGCTCGTCGTCGGCGGCGTCGGTCGGGGTGATCTCGACCCCCTGGCCGGGTGCGGTCGCGGCGAGCCAGCGATCGACCGCCGGCGGGCTCGCCGCGGTCGGGCCGCCGATCGCGGCGGCGTCGTGCCGCGCCGCGCCGAGCGGCGTGAGCCGGCTCGGCGCCGCCGCGAACCCGGCGGCGACCGCGAGCCGGTGCACCGCTTCGCCGAGACGCGCCCGCGGCCAGGCGACCGCGGCGAGCGCCGGGGGCAGGGGAGGGGGCGTGCGGTCAGAAGACATCGGCCGAAAACTCCGCACGCAGCCGGGCGCGCAGCCGGTCGACCGCGGCGAGCGCCTGAACGAGGGCCCGGCGCTCGCGCAGGCTCAGCCGGCGCGGGTCGACAAAGGCACTCGGCGGCCGTCCGGCGCGGTGGGCGGTGATCTGGCTTTTCAACAGACGCTCGGTGATCAAGGCAAAGGCGCGGGCGAGCTCGTCGTGCTGGGCGTCGGTCATCACCCCCGACGCCTTCAGCCCGGCGAGCCGCCCCAGCGTCGAGGTCGCGGTGACCCCGGCTTGGAGTGCCAAGAGGCGCACCGCATCGACCATCGGCAGGGTGCCCCGGTATTTAAGGTTGATCTCGCCGCGGTGGTCGGGGTCGTCGGTCTCGACCAACAGACGGTTGAACCAGCCAAGCGCCGGGGCGGCGTCGGTCTCGCTGAGATAGAGCTCGCGCAGGAAGCCGCGCGACCGGCCGACCTGCCGGGCGATGTGGTCGCGCAGCGCCGCGGTCAGCCGGCCCTCGCCGGCGGCCGCCTGGAAGTCGAGCACGATCCCGACCAGCCTTGCGGCCAGAAAGCTGCGCCGGCGCGACCACGCCGCGGTCTGGGCGCACCATTGGCCGAGCGTCTTGCGCCACAGCGGGTTGGTCGCCATGACGTTGCCGCGGCACAACGGCATGCCGATCGCGTCGAGGGTGCGGGTCATCCGCTCGGCCAGCTCAATGAACCAGGCATCGATCTCGGCATGATCCTCGTCGGGGTAGTCGGCGAGGATCATGCCGTTGTCCTGGTCGGGGCTAAGAAAGGTCTCGCCGCGGCCGCCCGAGCCCATGCCCAGGACGTCGAACCGGACCGGCGGCCGCCCGCGGCCGGCGGCGGCCATCGCCGCGACCGCGCCCGCGACCACCCGACGATAGAGGTCGCGGTTGAGATCGGCGAGCAGCCGTTGGACCTCGATCGCGGCGACGCCGTCGTCGATCAGATCGGCGGCGAGCGCGACCGCGGTTGCCCGGACCGTGCGCAGGCCGTCCAGGCTGTCGTCGCCGCCGAGCCGGCCGATCCGGTCGAGCAGCGGGGCGGCGATCGCCGCGGTCGCGGCGAGCCGATCGACCAGACCGACCGGCCGGCCGTCGGCCTCGACCACCGGCAGGTGGCGGATGCCGCGACGGTGCATCATCGCAACGCCGCGAAACAGGGGGTCGTCGCGGGCGATCGTGACCACCGGCGTGGTCATCACCGCGGCGATCGGGGTGTCGGGCGGGGTCTGGTACGCCAGCCGGCGGGTGACGTCCTGGTCGGTGACGATGCCGGCGAGCGCGCCATCCTCGGCGACGATCAGGGCGCAGCCGGCCCCGCGCGCGGTCATCGCCGCGACCACCTCGCGACACGGCGTGGTGGGGGCAACCGCCAGCGGCACGTCGTCCATCACCGAGGCGGCTCGACGGCGGAACTGCTCCAGCCGGTGGCTCACGCGGCGTCTCCCCGTCTGCCGGCGCGGGTCCCCGGCGGCGCACCCGTGCTCTCTCGGTGCGACCGGGCGACGGGGTTATATCAAGCTGACCGCGCCAGCGCACCCGGCAACGGTGCGCTGGCGTCCCGCCGCCCCGGACCCCGCCGGTGATCACGGTTTGCGGCGGCGCGGCGCGCCGTCAAGATACCTCAAACGCTGGTCGCGACGATCGGCTGGGCGGGGAGGCGGGACTGCGATGGCCCGGAGGTCGGGGGTCGCTGCCCGGCAGGTGGCCATTGACGAGCTCGAGCGCGAGCCGGTCCGCGGCGCACCGGATGTCATTTCTTCGTCATCTCAGTTTGTTACGGTGGAAATTGTCTCTCAGCCGCCCTCGTTGCGACCGACCTTGGAGCCATCGACGATGAGAAGTTCCCGCACGCTGTTGGCAGCGCCTATGATCGCGTTTCTGACGGCGGTCTCGCCCCCGACGGCCGGCGCGGCGGAGGACGCCGGCACCGGTGTTGCCGTCGAAGTGGAGGTCGAGGTCGGCTACGACGCCGGGTTCGATTTCGAGGCGCTCGGCGTCATGGCGGCCGCATGGCGGCTGGGCCGGGGCTATTTCGAAGACGCCCTGCTTGCGGCCCGGCACCTGGACGCGGCGATCGATGCGTTCCTCGGCGCACCCGGCCCGGCCACCCTGGCGGAGGCGCGGCGCGCCTGGACGGTGGCGCGGACACCCTATCTGCGCACCGAGGTCTTCCGCTACATCAGCCCCGAGGTCGCCCGGTGGGCGCGCCAGGTCAGCGGTTGGCCGCTCAGCGATGACCGGATCGATTACGGTGCCGACCTCGCGGACGACCAAGGCAGTTCGCGCGCCGCGGCGACCCTGATCGCGACGACCGACCTTGCGATCGACGGCGCGGTCGCGGACAGCCGCGGGCTTCCGGCCGCGCTCGGTGACGCGGACCGCGGATCGGCGTCGGACCGGACCGTGATCACCGGATACCATGCGATCGAGTTCATGCTCTGGGGTCCGGACCGCCGGACCACCGCGCCGGGTGCCGGTGACCGGCCGTGGACGGATTTCACCCTGGACCCGGAAACCTGTACCCATGGCCACTGCGACCGGCGGCGGGCGTTCCTGGAACTGGTTTCCGAGCGGCTGGTCGCCGACCTTGAAGACATGGTGGCGCGTTGGCAGCCGGCCGCCGATATCACCACCACCAGCCTTGGTGGCGACGCCCATGCATTCATCGAGCGATTGTTGACCGGGACCGCGGCCTTCCTTGAGGACGACCTGGCGGGTGCACGCATCGGTGCCGCCTTGTCCCGGAACGACCCGGACCGAGAGAGCGACCGCTATAGCGATCAGACCCACCGGTCGTTGTACTATGGGTTTGACGGGGTCCGTTCGTTGTTCCTTGGCGCCTATCACATCTCCGAAGGTCTGTTGCCGGAGGCGCTCGCAGAACGGCGGCGGCGTCACGTGCTGAAGGGGGGCACGCGCGTGCTCGACCTGTACACCGATGCCTCGGCGGCGAAACACGCTCTGGCGGCCGCCTACGAGAGCTTGATCGCGATCACCGAGTGTGCCGAGACCGGGGCGCCGTTCGACACCCTGATCGCGGCGGACAATCCGGCCGGCAATCGGTTGGTACAGTCCGCGATGAACCGGCTCTTGGACCTCTCGACCGCGTTGCGCGGCCTTGTCATGTAGGACCGCGTCCGGCGTCGATCGGCCGGATTTGGCAAAAACGGGCGCCGCTCTCGGTGGGGCGGCGTCTTGCCGGCCCCGGGCGGCGGCGCGAGATGCGCACCCTCCCTAACGCGGTTCCGAAAATGAATGAACACAGACCCACCTTCGTCTCGCGGTCAAGCACCGTGCTGCGGCTGGTCGCCGGTCTGGGCGCCGCTACGGTCGGCCTGTTGTGCGGTACGGGTGCCGTCGCGTCCCCTCGCGATGCGCTGTCGGCGGTACAGCCGGCGTCGATCGCCCGGGCGGCATTCGCCCGTGGCTCGGCGCTGTTCGAGCGGCCATTGGCCGGCCCCCCCGCCGGGCGCGCCTGTGCGTCGTGTCACGGTGGCGGTGGCCGCAGCGACGCCATCACCGTCCTGGCCCCGGTCACGCCTGCGCTAGGCCGCGAACCGGCCATCGAAACCACCGTCTTTACCTATCCGGACGAAAGCTCGGTCCTGCTTCATCGACCGACCGACGCTGCGCGCGATCACGCAGCCGCCCAGGAGGGCGCGTTCGCCCCGCGGATAGCCCCGCAGATCTGGACCGCATCGGCGATCGCGGCGGTTCCGCAATCGCAGATCCTCGCATGGGCCGACCCCGACGATGTCGACGGTGACGGGGTGTCCGGGCGGGTGCGCTGGACCTTCAGCCTTAAGACCCACCGCCTGCAGATCGGTCGATTCGGCTGGAAGGCGACCGCGCCGACCCTGGAAGACCAGATTGCCAATGCGCTTGCCACCGACATGGGGCTGTCAAACCCCTTGATCCGCACCGACACGGGCGATTGCCCGCCGGCCCCGGCCGCGAGCGGGCGGGACTGCTTTCGGGCGACCGCCTTCGCCGGCGATCCCGCATCCACACCGACGGCGGCGATGGACCAGACGGTCTTCGACCTCTTGGTCGGGTTCACCCGGGGGTTCGCGGCACCGCGGTTTACCGGGGATGCCGAGGTGTACGATGCCGGGATCGCGTGGTTCGACCGGATCGGCTGCGCCGCCTGCCACCGCCACGCGGCCGACCAGGGCGACGGGCCGGCCCCGCCGTTCACCGACCTGCTGCTCCACGATCTCGGTCCCGGCTTGGCCGACAGGCGTCGCCAAGGAAGCATCGCCGCCGCCGAATGGCGCACCGCGCCCTTGCGGGGGTTGGGACAAACCCGGCGGGTCAATCCGGACGCCGGCTATCTCCACGACGGACGCGCCGTAACCGTAGAACAGGCGATCCTCTGGCACGGTGGCGAGGCCGCCGCGGCACGCGACCGGTTCGTCCACCTGCCCGCGGCAGACCGGGCGGTCCTGTTGGCCTTCCTCAACAACCTCTGAGCGCTTTGGGTCCGCGTGCGGACGACCGGGGTTGCCGGACCTGCAGTATACCTCATGCGAAATCCGGTTGAACCGTTCCGTTTGGCCGGAGCACCGCCGGTCGGTCGGGGCGCGGGCCGCCCCTGGTCGATCGGGAGCACCCTGTCCCGGGCCCGCGCCCCGACAGGATCGGTGAACAGCTCCCTCAGGCGTGGATAACCGGCCGATCCCTGAGCCGGCGCCCCCAAGGTCAGGGGGGGCCGCCCCCCGCACGGCCGACAGGCGACATCGGCACTGATGGCGAGGGCACTGATGGCGAGGCAAGGGGCAAAAAAAAGCCGGCCCCACCCGGTCCGGGTGAGCCGACCAAACGCATCCCCTTGGTCTCTGTCGGTCCCGGCGTTCCCCCGCCGGACCGGCCCCGCCCTTTGACGGGGGCGGACCGCGGTCCGGCAGGATGGAAACGTCGAGATGTCCAGGCGCGAACCGGCTTTAGTTACCGGCCAGCGACGGGAACTCCGCCAGCATCGGCGCGCCGTACAACGGCTTGTACACGCCCATGTGGCAGGTGGTGCAATTGGCCTTCGGTGCGTCGCCGGTCGGC
>JANQHG010000128.1 GCA_028277115.1 Azospirillaceae bacterium | reverse complement strand
TGCCACCGGTGCCGGACCGCCGGACTTGCCCGGGAGTCCGGGGGGTGTCCGGGCCGACCGCCGGATCGGGCCCGGGGGTCCGGCCCGTGTCGGTAAGGGGACAACCGGCGATGCGCCGTTGTCGGCTTGGTGACGGCCGGTCCCCCGGGCCCGATCCGGCGGTCGGCCCGGACACCCCCCGGACTCCCGGGCAAGTCCGGCGGTCCGGCACCGGTGGCATGACCCTTGCTGCGGCCCCGGCACCCCGCCTTTGCGGTGCGATGCTAGGAGAGCCCCCATGACCATTCGCCAGTGCGCCATCTACGGCAAAGGTGGCATCGGCAAATCGACCACCACTCAGAATCTGGTCGCCGCACTTGCCGAAGCGAACCAAAAGGTGATGATCGTCGGCTGCGATCCCAAGGCGGATTCGACCCGGCTGATGCTCCACGCCAAGGCCCAGACCACGATCATGCAGATGGCCGCCGACGCCGGCAGCGTCGAGGATCTCGAACTCGACGAGGTCTTGAAGGTCGGCTACTCGGGCGTGCGCTGCGTCGAATCCGGCGGCCCGGAGCCTGGGGTCGGCTGCGCCGGGCGCGGCGTCATCACCGCGATCAACTTCCTTGAGGAAGAAGGCGCCTACGAAGAGGATCTCGACTTCGTGTTCTATGACGTGCTCGGCGACGTCGTGTGCGGCGGCTTTGCGATGCCGATCCGGGAGAACAAGGCCCAGGAGATCTACATCGTGGTCTCGGGCGAGATGATGGCGATGTACGCCGCCAACAACATCGCCAAGGGTATCGTGAAATATGCCTCGTCGGGCTCGGTGCGGCTGGCCGGTCTGATCTGCAACTCGCGCAACACCGATCGCGAGGACGAGCTGATCGAGGCATTGGCGGCCCGCCTCGGGACCCAGATGATCCATTTCGTCCCGCGCGACAACGTCGTTCAGCGCGCCGAGATTCGCCGCATGACCGTGATCGAGTACGACCCGGCGGCCAAACAGGCCGACGAGTACCGGACGTTGGCGCAGAAGATCATCGACAACAAGAAGCTGGTGATCCCGACGCCGCTGACCATGGACGAGCTCGAGGACCTGTTGCTCGAGTTCGGTGTGCTGGAGGAAGAGGACACCAGCATCATCGGCCGCACCGCCGCCGACGAGCGCCGCGCCGCCGCCGCCGCCACGGCGTGATCGGCTCGGGGGCGCAATCCCCGTCCGTTTCGGAACCCAAAACGTCGCGCCGCCCGTTCGGGCGGCCCCACCCCTCCTCTGCCGCGGGGGCAATCGCGATGACACGTGACGATACCAAGGCCCTGATCGACGAGGTGCTCGAGGTCTACCCGGCCAAGGCCAAGAAGGATCGCGCCAAACATCTGGCGGTCGGCGACCCCGATGCCGAGCAATCGAAGAAGTGCGTGACCGCCAACCGCAAGTCGGTGCCGGGGATGATGACGATCCGCGGCTGCGCCTACGCCGGCTCGAAGGGCGTGGTCTGGGGTCCGGTCAAGGACATGATCCACATCTCCCACGGCCCGGTCGGCTGTGGCCAGTACTCGCGCGCAGGCCGGCGCAACTATTACACCGGCGACACTGGGGTCAATGTCTTCGGCACGATGAACTTCACCTCGGACTTCCAAGAGCGTGATGTCGTGTTCGGCGGCGACAAGAAGCTCGACAAGATCCTCGACGAGATCAACACCCTGTTCCCGCTCGCCAAGGGCATTTCGGTGCAGTCGGAGTGCCCGATCGGCCTGATCGGCGACGACATCGAAGCGGTGTCCAAGAAGAAGGCCAAGCAACTCGGCAAACCGGTGGTGCCGGTGCGCTGCGAGGGCTTCCGCGGCGTCTCCCAATCGCTCGGCCACCACATCGCCAACGACACCCTGCGCGACTGGGTTTTGAGCAACCGCGACGGCGACACCAGCTTCGAGACCACGCCCTACGACGTCGCGATCATCGGCGACTACAACATCGGCGGCGACGCCTGGGCGTCGCGCATCCTGCTCGAGGAGATGGGGCTTAGGGTGGTCGCGCAATGGTCGGGCGACGGCACCCTGTCGGAGATGGAGCTGACCTCGAAGGTCAAGCTCAACCTGCTCCATTGCTATCGCTCGATGAATTACATCTCGCGTCACATGGAAGAGAAGTACGGCATTCCATGGCTTGAGTACAATTTCTTCGGTCCGACCAAGATCGCCGAGAGTCTGCGCCGGATCGCCGAGCGGTTCGACGACACGATCAAGGAGAACGCCGAGCGGGTGATCGCGCGCTACCAGCCGATGTGCGACGCGGTGATCGCCAAGTACCGGCCCCGGCTCGAGGGCCGGCGGGTCATGCTTTATGTCGGCGGCCTGCGCCCGCGCCACGTGATCGGGGCGTACGAGGACCTCGGCATGGAGGTGGTCGGCACCGGCTACGAGTTCGCGCACAACGACGACTATGACCGCACGATCTCGGAGCTCGGCTCGACGACCCTGATCTATGACGACGTCACCGGGTATGAGTTCGAGCGTTTTGCCGAGCGGCTACGGCCGGATCTGATCGGTTCCGGGATCAAGGAGAAGTACATCTTCCAGAAGATGGGCATCCCGTTCCGCCAGATGCACTCGTGGGACTATTCGGGGCCGTATCACGGTTATGACGGCTTTGCGATCTTTGCCCGCGACATGGACATGACGATCAACAACCCGTGCTGGTCGAAGCTGACCGCGCCCTGGCAGCGCCCGGCCGCCGCGGCCTGATCTCGTACCTTTCTTCCTTGTTTTTGCCCGTCGGGTCCACGAATGGGTGGCGCGGGCGGAGACCGACGATGACGCAGACCGCAGAAGACATCAAGGCATGCTACCCCCTGTTCGGGGAGGACGAGTACCGCGAGGTGCTGGCGCGCAAGCGCGCGGTATCCGAAGAAGTCCACGACCGCGCCAAGATCGACCAGGTGTTCGACTGGACGACCACACCGGAGTACCAGGCGCTCAACTTCGGCCGCGAGGCTTTGACGATCAACCCGGCCAAGGCGTGCCAGCCGCTCGGCGCGGTGTTGTGCGCGCTCGGCTTTCGCAACACGCTGCCCTATGTCCACGGCTCGCAGGGCTGCGTCGCCTATTTCCGCACCTACTTCAACCGCCACTTCAAGGAGCCGATCGCCTGCGTCTCCGATTCGATGATCGAAGACGCCGCGGTGTTCGGCGGTCACAAGAACATCTTCGACGGCCTGAACAACGCGATCACGGTCTATAAGCCGGAGATGGTCGCGGTGTCGACCACCTGTATGGCCGAAGTGATCGGTGACGACCTGAACGCGTTCATCGGCAACGCGCGCAAGGAAGGTCACATCGCCGAAGACTATCCGGTGCCGTTCGCCCACACCCCCAGCTTCGTCGGCAGCCACACCACCGGCTGGGACAACATGTGCGAGGGCATCCTGCGCTACTTCACGCTGAACGAGATGGAGGGCAAACAGGTCGGCTCGAACGGTCGGATCAACATCGTGCCCGGGTTCGAGACCTATCTCGGCAACTACCGCGGCATCCGGCATCTGCTCGACCAGATGGGGGTCGCCTACACGATGATCAGCGACCCGACCGAGGTGCTCGACACCCCGTGCGACGGCACCTACCGGATGTACGCCGACGGCACCAGCATGGACGAGGTGCGCGACGCGCCGAACGCGATCGACACCCTGTTCCTGCAGCCCTGGCAGGCGACCAAGACCCGCAAATTCGCCACCGACACCTGGAAGCACGCCTGCCGCCCGATCAAGATTCCGATGGGTCTCGACGGCACCGACGAATTCCTGATGGCGGTCTCGGAGCTGACCGGCACGCCGGTGCCGGACGCGCTGACCAAGGAACGCGGCCGTCTGGTCGATATGATGACCGACAGCCACACCTGGCTGCACGGCAAGAGCTTTGCTTTGTGGGGTGACGCCGACTTCGTCTACGGCATGGTGCGGTTCTTGTTGGAACTCGGCGCCGAGCCCAAGCACATCTTGTGCAACCACGCCAACAAACGCTGGAAGAAAGAGGTCGAGGCACTGTTGGCCGGAAGTCCCTATGGGGCGAGCGCGACCGTTCACCTCGGCAAGGATTTGTGGCACATGCGGTCCTTGTGCTTCACCGACAAGCCGAACTTCATGATCGGCAACTCTTACGGCAAGTTCATCCAGCGCGACACCCGGCGCAAGGGGCCGGAACACGAGGTGCCGTTGATCCGGATCGGCTTCCCGATCTTCGACCGCCACCATCTGCATCGCGGCAGCACGCTCGGCTACGAGGGCGCGATGACGATCCTGACCACCCTGGTCAACGCGGTGCTCGAGCGGCTCGACGACGAGACCATGGAAATGGGCGTCACCGACTACGCCTATGACCTGGTCCGCTAAAGGGGACGGATGATGCCCACCGTGATGATCCGCCGGACCGACACCGGGGCGCTGACCTTCTACGTCGCGAAGAAGGACCTGGAGGAGACCGTGGTGTCGGTCGAGACCGACACTGAGGGCGCGTGGGGCGGCGAGGTCGCGCTGGCCGACGGCTCGCGGTTCTACGTCGAGCCGATCAGCCCGCCGCCCCGGTTTCCGACCACCGTGCGCTGCCGGCGACTGTGACCTGACCCGCGTGTTCAAGACTGGAGGTTGATCCGATGGCGATGAAGATCGACAACGAACTGTGCACCCAGTGCGGCGACTGCGAGCCCGAGTGCCCGACCAGCTCGGTGGTCAAGCGCAAGGGCCTCTATGTGATCAAGGCCGAGAGCTGCAACGAGTGCGAGGATCGCGATGCGCCGCAGTGCATCCTCGCCTGTGCGGTCGACGACTGCATCGTGCCGCTGGCGGCGTGACCGCCGCTCCCGTTGGGGTGTTCATCCCAACCGACGCCGGGCCGTGGCCGTTGGGGTGAACACCCCAACGCTTTTTTCTTCACGCGCATTTCAAGGACCTGTCCCGCGATGACCCAACCGATTTCCCCCGCAGCCTCGGACGCCGGGTCGATCCTGGTTGCCTGCGCCACCGAAACCGGCGCGCTGATCGACGGCCATTTCGGGTCGTGCGACCGGTTCCTGATCTACCGGGTGTCGCGGGCGCGGGCGGAGTTGGTCGAGGTCCGCACGGTCGATCCGGCGGCGGAGGCGGCGGCGGAAAAGAACGTCCACCGGGCCGATCTGATCCGGGATTGCCGCGTGGTCTGTGTCTCGGCGATCGGCGGGCCGGCGGCGGCCAAGGTGGTGCGCCGCGACGTCCATCCGGTGCGGGTGCCCCACCCGGTCGCGGCGGCCGAGATGGTGGAACGGCTGCGAGTCCGGCTCGAGACCGCTCCCCCGCGCTGGCTGGCCAAGGCGATGGCGGCGGCGGAGGGCGCGCCGGCATGACCTCGGGCCCCGGGGCGTTCGGCGACGACCGGTTGGCCGCGCGGCTCGCCGCGGCGTGCCACGACACCGACCCTGCGCTTGATGCCTCGGCGCTGGTCGCTGCGGTCAACGCCATGGCGCCGGCACCGCTTGCGTTCACCCATGTCTCGACCCGGCGCGGCTGGCATCGCCCGGGCGGCGTGGTCGGCCCGGACGGCGCCCGGGTCGCCGACCATCTCGACCCGTGGCTCGACGCGGCGAGCGGCGGCGACGTCGGGGTGCTGGCCGGCCGGGTCGGCGACGCCGGGCTCCAGATCACCCGGCTGGTCGGCGAGACCTTGATCCTGGTCGCACCGACCGGCGCGGCGGCACGCGACTTCGTCCAACTGGAGATCGAGCGCCTGCAGGAGGTGATCGAACGACCGCTGCTGCCGCCCGGGCCGTTGCCCGAGACGATCGACGAGATCCGCGACCCCTCGCCGACCCCGCCGTGCGCACCGGGCGCGCCGCCGATCGGCGTGGCGCGCTATCGGTATCGCCGGATCACCGACATTGCCCGGCTCGCGCCGGTGCTGGCCGGGCAGAGCCAGAGCGGCCGCCGGGTGGTGCGCTTTCTTGCCGACTGGGACGCCAGCAGTGCCGGCCGCGCCGACCGGTTCAGTCACCGCTGGGTCTTGACCCTGATCCCCTACACCGACCGGTTCGGCGACCATCTCTTGGAGGCGCGGCCGCGCCCGGCGGCACGCATCGACCACCCGGCGATCCCGCGCGACGACCACGGCCGCCATACGGCGCTGTGGCGACGTCTGCAGGCATACGATAAGGCGGCGGGCTACCCGATGGCCTGGTACTTCGCCCTGGTCGCCAACCAGGGCGTGCCGCACGAGGTCGCGCTCACTGTCGATCTCGACTTGTCGGAGCAGGACGCCTATCTCCCGACCCGCGACGCCGCCCTGATCCGCGGCTGGGTCGCCGATCCCTATCGGGTCTAGGCAAGTGGGGCGCCGATACCGCCCGGGCTGTCTTGACACAGTTGGTCGCCCGGGAGGAGATACCGCCCCATCCTGATGGAGGTGCTCACCGAGAGCCCTACCGAGGTTGCGCCATGCCGAGGCAACGAAAGTACCGCTGGGGCCGCGTCGGCGGTTCGGACTCGGTCTACCACCGGCTGTTCTCGCATCCGCTGATGGTGGTCCATCTGGTCCGAGGCTACCTGCCCGAGGCGCTGACGCTGGGCCTTGATTTCGACGGCATGGCGCCGTTGCCCGCCAAGTACTACGGCCGCGGCGGGGCCCGGCGCGACGGCGACGTGATCTGGCGCATCCCGCTCGTCGGCGGCGCCGGCAGCCTCTACCTGCATCTGATGATCGAATTCCAGTCCAAGATGTACTGGTGGATGCCGGTGCGCACCGACGTCTACACCGGCCTGCACCGCCAGGGCATCATCGCGTACGAGCGCCTGACCCGCGAGGATCGGCTGCCCGCGGTGGTGCCGGTGGTGCTCTACAACGGCGCCACCAGTTGGACGGCCCCGACCGCGACCGAGGACTTGATCGCCCTGCCGGCAGACTCGCCGCTGTGGCGTTGGCAGCCGCGCGGCGGGTACCATCTGCTCGACAAGGGGACGCTCACGGCGGCCGGTCCTTTGCCGGCGGACAATCTCGCCTCGCTGTTGTTCCGGCTCGAGCACCCGCAGGACGCGGACCAACTCAAGCACGCCCTGGATGCGATCGCGGCATGGTTCCAAACCCATCCGGCGCTCGAAGAGCTCCAGGCACTGTTCGCCGAGGTCGCGAAGGCGGCGATCGAGACGTTGGATGGAGAATTGGTCGGAGAATTGGTCGTGCCGGAGACCCTCATGGAGATGCGACCGATGCTGGCAGAACGAGTGGAACAGTGGAAAAAGGAGCTTGTTCAAAAGGGCCGCAAAGAAACCCTTTCTACCTTGCTATTGCGGCTGTTGCGGGCCCGGTTCGAGGCGCTGCCGGCACCGGTGGTGCGCCACGTCGAGGACGCAACGGCTGAGCAGCTGGAAGCTTGGGTCGAGCGCTTGGCGAACGGTGACCGGCTCGACGATCTGCTGTCGGTCCGATAGAAAGCTGCCGGGCCGGGCGTCACGGTCCGACACCGGGACGCGAAGACGGGCCGCAACGAGCGGCAATGCAGATGCCGGTACGGTTCCATGCGATTGGCGCGTGCGCGCGAGATCCGTCGCGACGGCCGCTCAGGTCCCGGCGTCGCGGTTTTGCGCAAGCGGCGGCGTGAAGGCGCGGCCGGTGTCCCAGGGGAAATGGATCCACACCTCCTGAGCGATCTCGACCTCGAAGGTGTCGACCACCGGCTGGCCGGCCGGCTTGGCGTAGACGGTGGCGAAATGGGCGCGCGGCACCAGGTCGCGGACCAAGCGGCCGGTCGCGCCGGTGTCGACCAGATCGTCGATCACCAGCCAGCCGTTGCCGTCATGGTCGAGCCGCTTTAAGACCTCGCCCGCGCGCTTGGTCTGGTGGTCGTAGAGCGAGATGCACACGGTATCGACCAGGCGGATCTCGAGTTCGCGCGCCACGATGGTCGCCGGGATCAGGCCGCCGCGGCTGACCCCGATCACGCCGACGAAGCGTCCGAGGCGCCGGAGCCGCGCCGCGAGCGCGCGCACGTCGCGGTGGAATTCATCCCAAGACAGTATCAGCTCGCGCACCGTCGCTCCGAAAAGATCCCGGTCGTCGCCGTGCGGTGAGGTATAGCAAAACCCGGCGGCGAAGCGGACGCCCAAAAAAACGCCGGCGTCATGCTGAGCCGTCCAGCCGTTCGAGGCCGCGGCGCAACAACACCTCGGCCTGGTCCGGACCCTGGATCAACTCGATCATCCGGACCGAGGTGACCAGCCGGCGCGCCCGGTCCTCGGCCGACGGCCCGCTGTCGAGCGCATGATGCTCAAGCTCAGTGCATACCGCCGCGAGCTTGGCTGCGACCTCGCGCTCGACCCCGATCGCCCGGCCGATCTGGGCACAGTGGCGCAGCGACAAGGCAAAGGTTTCGGCGGTCTCCTCGGCCGCGGCGTCCGAGGCGCCGCCGCCGTGCTTCATCGCCCGACCAAGCAGATGGCGGACCGTCTCGTCGGTCGGCCCGAGCACCGAGTCCATCAAGAAGTGCCGGACCTCGGTCTCGGCCTCGGCAACCGCCCCGATCACCGCCGGGTCGTTGCGTCGCATCACGATGTCGCGCACCGACGCCAACCCCTCGACCAGATCGCGGGCCCGGCGCACCGCCTCCGGCCCCGGCTTGGTCGCGCCGGCGCGGTTGAGGCCGCGCGCCCGGTTGACCAGGTTGGCGACCAGATCGCCTTCGATCTCGCCCATGATCCGGTCTTGATCGGTGAGCCGGTTCGGCCAGGCCATCTCGGACAGATGAGCCAGGACCGCACCCGGCCGGTTCATGCGCGCACAGATCACAAGGATGAAGGTCCGGACCCGCTCGGCCGGTCCGGGGTCGAGCAGCCCGAGCACGGTCGATTTCAACAGCTCGATATGTCCCTCGAACAAGGTCTCGATCGGCCGCGGCGGCAGCTGATGCTTGGTCAGCTCGAGCTCGAGCCCGGTCTCGAGGATGTCGGCGATCTCCGCCATCTGGCGGCGCAGGTCCTCGTCACGGCGCGACCTGCCCGTCTGCTCGGCCAGGCTCTCGCGGATCGCCTCGGCCGCGGCCGGCCACAGGCGGCGGCCGATCTGGTTGGTCAAAGTCAGATCGTCGCCGTCGCTCGAGCGCAACGCCTCACCGAGCTCCCGGACCAGGCTGCCCGATTTCGCCGCGGACACAGCCTGCCAGCAGGGTGCGATCGCGCTGCGTAAAAGGCGCCCGATCCGGCGTTGATAGATCGCCGGCGGGTCGAACAGGTCTTCGACCGGCCGGAACAACAACCGCTGCAAGGTCGGCCGGCGCGGCGGCCGAAGACGCGCCAGGCGCGGCCGCATCGCCTCCAACACGTCGAGCGGTCGGTGCTGATCGGGCAAGCGGTCGATCAGGGTCAAGACCTGCAACAGCTTGTCGTCTGACAACCGTTCGCTCGCCGCGATGATGTCCTGCCAATCGTCGCGGCCGGTCATCGCATCTGAGCCTTGACCGCTTCGATCCGTCGGACCTGGTCGTAATCGAGACGGCTGGAACGCCAGTCCTCGTTGGCGCGCACCCAGCGTCGTTGCACCGCGGAGAGATTGAACGGCCGGCGCGCGGCATCGGGCCCACTCTCGCTGAGCGGCAGGATCGGTGCCAGGCGATAAAGATCGGTGATCACATTCTGGCGATCCTCGGGCGCCTTGTCGGCGACCCCGGCCCACAGAGCGACCAGATAGTCCCAGCCGTCGAGCAGATGCTGCAGACGCTCAAGCCCGGCGACCAGCGCGGTGGTGGCGGCGCCGTCGCCGCGGATCAACGGTTCGATGTCGTGGAGCCGCCGGTCGAGCGCAGCGATCGCACCCTCGACCAGCGACGCCGTGGCGGTCGCGACCTCGGCCGCGGCCAGGCCGAGTTGAGCGATCTCGAGCCGCGACTGGCCGCACCAGCTGCGCACCCCGACCGCGAAGCGTGAAAGGTCGCCGGCCAGGTTGCGCAGGCGCCCCGGCTCCGGCGCGTCGGGCAGACCGAGCGGCGCGATCTGCCGGCTCAACGCTTCGACCCGATCATAGACGGCGACCGCGGGAAGACCGAGCTCGCCCGCCGCCTCGGCCATCGCGGCGCGGCCGCGCCGGCGCGACTCCGGGTTGTCGAGGCCGTCGACCATCAAATCGGCGCTCGACCGGTTGATCAGATGGAGCAGGCGGACGACCAACAGAAAGTTGGCGACCACCTCATGATCATGGTCGCGGGCCAGGGCCTCGTTGGCATGCTCGGCCGCGCGGGGGCCCGCCAGACCCTTGGCGGCGATGCGCATCGCCAAGGCGCGCAGACCCTCGGGCGACCGGATCGCCTCGGGGCTCAGGCTGTCGGACAGGGCGCGGTCATGCACCGTCAGCGTCAGCGCCCGCGTCACCGACCGCCACGGCAGGATGTAGCGGCCCTTGCCGCCGGACAGGTTCGGCAACACCAACTCGAGCGACCGGTCGGTGTCCGCGCGCACCCGGGCCTGGGTGATCAACGGTGTCGTGAACGGCACCGCGATCCCCCGGTCGGCAAAGCCGCGCGGCGTCGCGTCGGCTTCCAGGCGGTGACTGTCCATCGGGTCTCAGGTCTGCCTCGCAAATGACGACGCGGCGCCGGGCGGCGGTGGCCGTTTCCGCCCGGCAGCCCAGCCCAGCCGCCTCCGGTCTGTCAAGCCCGTGA
>JANQHG010000071.1 GCA_028277115.1 Azospirillaceae bacterium | reverse complement strand
GGCCGGCGCGGTCTGCGTGTTGGCATCGCCGGTGGGGGCCGATCGCCCCAACATCGGCGGTTCAGCTTTGCGGCCCCGTCGATGTCGGGGCGCGGGCCTGGGACAGGGCGCTTTCACCGTTCATGCCGATGGTCCGGCGATTGGTGACGGCGGTGCGATGGACATAGCGGGCGATGTAATCCACCAATCTCACCGGCAATTGGCGATTGGTTTTTAAGCCAGACCCTTTTAAGTCTGACTCAGTCCCTGTCTCCAAAAACCCCCTTGACAATTGACCCGCGGTCAATAACTATCGACCCATGGTCAATAAGGGCGCGACACCGGCGCGCCGGCGCCGGCTCGCGCCGGAGGCGCGGCGGCTCGAGATCCTCGACGCGGCGGAACAGATGATACGGCGCCACGGCAGTGCGGTGCGGGTGGAAGATGTTGCCCGAGCGGCGGGCGCCGCCAAGGGCACCATCTTTGCGTACTTCCCGACCTTCGACGATCTGCTCGACGAGATCCGCGCGCGCCAGGTGGCGCCGCTCGAGGCGCAGGTCGCCGAACTGGTCGGCCCGCAGAGTGCGATCCCATGGCCGACGCTGCTCCCCGCGATCGCCACCCTGTTGGTCGAGTTCATGCTCTCGCTCGAAGGGCTGCACGAGGTCTTGTTCCACAGTGCCTTCGCACGCCATCGGCCGCTGCCGTCGGAGCGCAGGCCGGCGGCGCGGATCGCCGAGTTGTTGCGCGCGGGGCAGGCCGCGGGTGCGTTCGCGCCGCTCGATCCGGAGCCGACCGCGGTGCTGCTGTTCGCGATCATCCATGAAACGGCCGACGCGATCGGCGCCGGCGCGGACCACACCCGGGCCCTCGCGGCGATGCGCGAGATGATCGACCGCACGGTGCTCGCCGATCCTCACTCAACCAAAGACACGAGGTGAGCCATGAGACTGCGTCCGCCGTCCCTGTTGCTGCTGTTCCTGATCGCGATGATCGGCTCGCGTTTGTTGGGCCTCGGACCGGTCGTGATCGCGCCGTTCTATGCGGTGTTGGGGCTCATTCCCCTGGTCTTCGGGCTGACCTTGGCGGTGCTCGGGTCGCGCCAGTTCGACCGGGTCGGGACCAACATCAACACCTTCCTCGACCCGACGATCCTGGTCACCGACGGCCTGTTCCGCTATTCGCGCAACCCGATGTATCTCGGCTTCGTGCTGTTGATCGCCGGGGCTGCCTGGCTGACGGCAACGCTGCCGGCGATCCTGATCGCGGTCCTGTTCGCCGTGATCACCGATCTCTGGTACATCCGCTTCGAAGAAGCGGCGATGCGGCGCCGATTCGGCGACGCCTATGACGTCTACGCCCGCACGGTGCGCCGGTGGTTTTGAGGGCCGGCGCCCTCAAGGTCAGGGGGCTTTGCCCCCCGACCTCCCCATAGGCGCTAACATAGTTCAAAGTGAGACAAATTGACTCGGTATCTCTGTGGATCTAGACAAGGCGACTCATGGTTTGATTCGTTGGGCGTATGAACACGGAACGCGCACTGACGACGAATTTGTCGGCGATTGTGTTCTTGCTTTTCATCTCCTGACCGCGATTGAGCACGCATTCCATCAAAATGAGAATTTTCGATCTTGGGCAACAATCAGCGAGTACTTCAAGGCGCATCATATCTGTACAACAGTGCTGACGCTCGCTTCGGGCAAGACACTACGCGTGGCGGGGGGAAGCGTGCCAGAGGACAACGTCAAGGAGATCTATTGATCGACTCCACATCCCCCATCAGCCCATGCGACGCACATACCGCTGATACCAGCCCCCTGGTGACGAATAAGTGGTCTAACCCATTGATATAACTTGAGTTCGCCACCAAAAACGCGGACGTTGGGTTAGTGCCTGAAGGTCATCGCGATACGTGACAGCATCACACCTATAGATTGAACAACACCCACTCGGATTCAACATCTCGCTCGGACGGTGAGTAAAAAAATGACAGAGAAATTTACGTAATTATTGCAATGTGATAATATTTTCGTATGAGAAATCACAAAATCACGCGAAGATGTCCTTGCCTTCCGTTGACGATCTCGACGGACATTCGTAGAGTTGTGGATCGTGCGGTCACGCACGGCGCGGGTCAGGGACGACCGCCGCGGTCGATCGGCGGGCTGCCTCGACCGGCGCGGGGTGGGTCGGCGGCGCCCCGTCCGACCTCAGGGAGACGCATCATGGCCGACCGCGACCGCGAGATCCTGAACGCGTTCAAGAACGTCCGCTTCACCCCGGCTCAGGTCGAAACACCGCGCGCGGTCGATCAAGTGATCGATCTCGTCAACCAGGCCCGGAGCGCCGGCAAGCGGATCAAGGCGATCGGCGGCGGCAACTCGATGAACCACATCTTCCGCACCGATGATCTCCTGATCGATCTCCGCCACCTCAACCAGATCGCGATCGACCAGGCCGCAAGCACCGCGACCGTCGGCGCCGGCGCGACGCTCGGCGACATCATCGTGGCCGCCGATGCGGCCGGGCTGCATGTCCCGTCGCTCGGCTCGTGGCACTCGCAATCGATCGCCGGCGCGATCGCGACCTCGACCCATGGCAGCAGCCTTGAGATCGGTTCGCTGTCCGATCCCGATCGCCGAAGCGCTCGAAGACAGCTTGATCGCGCACGGCGGCCGGCCGCATTGGGGCAAGTATCGATACCGGACTCACGACACCAGCTATCGCGCGACTTATCCCAACCTGGCGCGCTTCGACCAGGTTCGGCGGACGCTCGATCCGACCGGGGTGTTCGGGCAAGACGGCGACATGTTCTCCGGTCTCGATCGGCTCGAGCGGCCGCCGGTCCGCGACATGGTCAAATCGATCTTCGATCCGGACGAGTACAGCGACATCCGTGTGCTGTGACGGCGTTCGCGCAAACCCAAGAGCCCCCACCCGCGACCGTTCGAGGAGGACCGACCGATGACCGCCGAACACCGCCTGATCGAACAGAAAAGCCAAATGCGCATGGAAGCGGCGGCACAGGCACTGATGGAGACCGAGACCAGTTTCCGCCTCAACCTGTCGGGGCTGCTCGACCGCTTCTTCGTGCCGCAAAGCTACGACGACACCCCGGTCGGCAGCTTTGTCGGGCTCGACACCATCAACCTGCATTGGATCATGGACAATTGGTTTGCGTATCGGCCGGTCGACAACGACCCGCTCAGCTTCACCCGGTCGAGCGGTCAAGTGATCCGGCCGACCCCGATGCTGACCGACGGCGGCAGCGTGCCGTCGATCGCCACGGTGACCGCGAGCCTGCTCGGACGCACCATCAACCCATGGGTCCACCTGCCGGCGTTCCTGTTGCACGACTGGGAGTTCGAGCTCCATCACTGCCAGCTCAGCCAAAAATCCTTCGACCAAGTCCGCGACACCATGATGGAGGGCGTCAAGACCCTGATGGAAACCGGGGTGGTCGCCAGGGACATGGCGGTGTTCCGCGCGATCTATATCGCGATCGATTCGTTCATTGCCCGCCGAATCTGGGATGCCCGGCCCGGCCAGTGCACGCTGCCGGTTCTGCCGACCCCGGATCAGATCCCCGAGGTTGCCTGATCCGGCCCGCCTTGGTCGTCCGGGGCGTCCGCCGCCGGCGCCCCGTGCCCCGGCGGCGGGAACCACGCGGTCACCGTGGTGCCGCGGCCGGGGGTGCTCGCGATCTCCAGCGTGCCGCCGTGCAGGTCGATCAAGCCCTTGACCAGGGACAGGCCGAGCCCGGTGCCGCCGGCGGCACGGGTGTACCGGTTGTCCATCTGTTCGAACGGCTTGACGATCCGCGCCAACTGGTCGGGCGGGATGCCGATGCCGGTGTCGGCGACCGCGAGCGCGACGCCGCCGTCGCGGCACGGCACCGCCGCGACCTCGATCTCGCCGCCGGCTTTGGAGAACTTGATCGCGTTCGAGATCAGGTTGAACAAGATTTGCTTGGCCGCGCGGGCGTCCGCCCAAATCATCAGGCCGTCGGCGATCGGCGCCGCGGTCAAGGTCAAACCGTCGTTGGTCGCCTTCTCGCGCTGGAGCTTGACCACCCGATCGACCAGCTGGGCGACCGGAAGCTCGGTCGGCTCGATCTCAAGCTTGCCGACCTCGATCTTCGCGATGTCCAGGATATCGTTGATCAGGCTGTGCAGGTGGCGCCCGGCCTCTTGGATGTAGCCGGCATATTGGCGCACCACCGCATCGCCGAGCCGGCGCCGGCCGCTCGCCAGCAACTCGGAAAAGCCGAGGATCGAGGTCAAGGGCGTGCGCAGCTCGTGGCTCATGCACGCAAGGAAGCTCGACTTGGCGGCGCTCGACGCCTCGGCGGCGGCGCGGGCGGCCGCCAGGCTGTCTTCGATCTTCTTGCGCTCGGTGATGTCGGACACGGTCTGGAGCCGCACCCAGCGGCCGTCGGTCCAGCGGATCGCGCGGGTCCGACAGTCGAACCAGCGCGAACCGCCGGCGTCCGCGATCTCGCACACGAAGGGCGGCGTCGGGCGCCCGTGCGCGTCGACCAGCGCCCCGTCGGCCGGGGCGGCGGCCATGCTCTCGGCACCGCATTGCAAGAGCTCGGCGCGCATCCGGCCGACGCAGGAGCCGAAGGTGCGGCGCGCCGCGTCGTTGGCAAACAGGATCGCCGCCGTGTCGAGCTCGGCCACGAACACCGCGGTGTCGATCCCGTTCAACGCGACCTCGATCTTGCGGTGGGCGTCGCCGACCAGACGCTCGGTCGCTTTGCGTTCGGAGATGTCGCGGGCGGCGGCAAACAGATAGCGCCGGCCGTCAAGCCGATACCCGCTCGCCCGGACATCGACCGGCATCGCGCGACCGTCCTTGCGCCGGATCCATCCCTCGCGCGAGGCTAAAGGGGCGCCGGCGCCCGCACCGCCGGTCTCCGCCCCGAGCGTGTCGGCCAGCGGTGCCGAGAACACGTCGTCGAGCTTGAGCGCCAACAATTCCGCCTCGCGGTAGCCGAGCTGGGTGCATGCTTGGCGGTTGGCCAGAACGATCCGGCGCTCGGGATCGCTCAACAGAATGGCATCCGGCGCAATCGTGAACAGCGAGCGCACCTGGGCTTCGCCGAGCGCGCGTGCCCGCGCCGCCTCCTTCTCGGCGGTGATGTCCTGGGCGGCACCGAAAAACCGGCGCTGGCCGTCGGCGTCTGTCACGACCTCGCCGTAGGCGCGAACCCACCGGACGGTGCCGTCGTCATGACGCCGGATGCGATGCTCGAGCGAATAGGGCGCGCCGCCGTCGATGGTGGCCGCGATCGCGCCCTGGATGGCCGGAAGGTCGTCAGGATCGGCAATCGGAAGCAATTGGTCCACCATCAGGGTTGAAAACGGATAGCCGTGGATTTCCTGCCATTCGCGTGAGACCGCCAATTGCCCGGTCGCGAGGTCCCATTCCCAGCTGCCGAGCCGGGCCAAATGCTCGGCGTGGAGCAATTGCCGCGTAAGCCGGCGCAGCGCCGCTTCGGCCTCGCGCGTCGCGGTGATATCGAGCCCGATCGATTGATAATAGCGCAAGCGACCATCGGACGTGAAGGCGGCGCGATCGGTCCAGCGGACCCACGCGGTCCGGCCGTTGCCCAACCGGATCTCGACGTCGCTCGTCTGGACCGGCCGGTCCGGGGTCAGCGCGCCGAGCCGGTCCAAGACCGCGGCTCTCTGGTCCGCCGCACAGCGCTCGATCCAGCGGGCGCCGATCAGCCGGTCGCGATGGACACCGAAAAAGGCAGCCATCGAGGCATTGACGAACAGCTCGGTGGTGTCCGGCAGGTACTGATGCATCATCAGAGGCATCGCTTCGACGAATTCTGCGTAATCAAAACTGCTGACCGCCAGTTGGCGTGCGCGCTGATTCAACAGACATTCAAGATGCTTGTTGGTCTGCATCAGTGTCATGCGTTGGTAAAGGATAAATTCGAATAGTACTATAAGAAGTATCGCAATCGTCATGGTGATTGCGAGTATTGCAACATCGGGTTCAGTGCCCAGCTGTTGGTTCAAGTAATTACAGTTCCAGATTGCGATCTCGGTGGAGTTAATCGTTACAAATACGACCGTCCCAAGAAGTAGATAGAAGACTAATCGCCTAATTAAACTCCACGACATTGGTCCATCCCCCGAGTCCCCGGCTAGGATGCAGGCACCCCGGCAAGCTGCTCAGTAATCGACAGACTTTCTTTTAGATTGCATCCAGGATCGAAATTGTTAACGTCTGTTCGGATTACCTGCGACATTTTTTCACCGCAAATCTAAGCAATATTCCTTGATGACTTGCTCAAAATCCACCGAAAACTCGCAGCAAACGCCGGAGACCATCGGATCGGCCGGCCCCGGCGCACCGACCGACGGGCCGAGCGTCGCCCATGCTTGACAGCGTGGCACCCGACTGGGTAGTTGGATTGTCTTGATCGGGCGCGACCGGTCTCAAGATCGGCCGCCCCCCCGGCCGCAGTTCCCGGCGGCGGCGCCTCGGCCGACGGCAGAAAGACATGATCTGCAGTAAAGACATGATCTAAGGAGCATCTAAGGAGCGACCCGGTTTCCCGGGGCGTGACGCCTGCCGATCTCTCCCGTTCGGACCTCTTGATGCTGCGATATCTGATCACCCGGGTCGGCTTGGTGGTCCCCAGTTTCTTCGGGTTGACGCTTTTGACCTTCGCGATGATCCGGCTGATCCCGGGCGATCCGGTCGAGGTGTTGGCCGGCGAACGCGGCATGTCGCCCGAGCGCCACGCGGAGATGATGGCGCGCCTCGGGCTCGACCAGCCGGTGTTGACCCAGTACGCGACCTATCTCGGCAATTTGTTATCGGGCGACTTCGGGATCTCGATCGTCACGCGCACCTCGGTGCTCGAAGAATTCTTGACGCTGTTTCCGGCCACCATCGAGTTGTCGGTCGCGGCGATCACGATCGCCGTGGCGATCGGTCTGCCGGCCGGCATCCTGGCCGCGGTGCGCCGACGCTCGGTGCTCGACCATGGGGTGATGGCGGTCAGTTTGACCGGCTATTCGATGCCGATCTTCTGGTGGGGCCTGATCTTGATCTTAGTGTTCTCGGTCGAGCTCGGGCTGACCCCGGTGTCCGGGCGGATCTCCGCCTTCTTCTGGGTCGAACCGGTCACCGGGTTTCTCCTGATCGACAGCTTGTTGTCGGACGAGGCGGGTGCGTTCGGCTCGGCGCTCCACCATTTGGTGTTGCCGAGCATCGTGCTCTCGACCCTCCCGCTGGCGGTGATCGCGCGGATGACCCGGTCGGCGATGCTCGAGGTGTTGGGCGAGGACTATATCCGCACCGCCCGGGCCAAGGGGCTCGGCGCCGGCCGGGTGATCGGGCTGCACGCCCTGCGCAACGCGCTGATCCCGGTGGTCACCGTGATCGGGTTGCAGATGGGTGTGCTGCTTGCCGGCGCGATTTTGACCGAGACGATCTTCGCCTGGCCCGGGATCGGCAAATGGTTGGTCGAATCGATCCACCGACGCGATTACCCGGCACTCCAGGGCGGCATTTTGTTGGTTGCCTCGACCGTGATCATGATCAATCTTATGGTTGACCTGCTCTATGGCCTCCTCAACCCGCGCATCCGCCACCAGCGCTGAGGCGGCACCGCCGCCCCACCCGTTGGTCGAGGCGTGGCACTATTTCCGCCAGAACCGCGGCGCGGTGATCGGCTTGGTCGTGATCATCGCGATCGCCCTGGTCGCGCTCGGCGCCGATCTGATCGCGCCGCACTCGCCGATCGCCCAGGACCGGGGCGCGTTGTTGCTGCCGCCGGTGTGGGACGACGGCGGCACTTGGCGCTACCCGCTCGGCACCGACGACATCGGCCGCGACATGTTGTCGCGCCTGATCCATGGTGCGCGCTTGTCGATGCTGATCGGGGTGATCGCGGTCACCCTGTCGCTCGCGACCGGTCTGACGCTCGGGCTGGTCGCCGGCTATGTCGGCGGCATGGTCGATCTCGTGATCATGCGGCTGATGGACGTGATGCTGGCGCTGCCGGCCTTGCTGCTGGCGATCGTGGTCGCGGCGATCTTGGGCCCCGGCCTGTTCAACGTGATGATCGCGGTCGCGATCGTGGTGTTGCCGCATTATGCGCGTCTCACACGCGCCAGCGTGCTCGCGGAACTGCCGCGCGACTATGTCACCGCGAGCCGGGTCGCCGGGGCGGGACATCTGCGCTTGATGGTGCTGGTCATTCTGCCGAACTGCATGGCGCCCTTGATCGTCCAGGCGACGCTCGGCTTTTCGACCGCGATCCTGGACGCCGCCGCGCTCGGCTTCCTCGGGCTCGGGGCCCAGCCGCCGACCCCGGAATGGGGGACCATGCTGTCGTCGTCCTTGCAGTTTCTCCAGCGCGCGCCCTGGGTCGTGACCTTTCCGGGGCTGGCGATCCTGATCACCGTGTTGGCGTTCAACCTGTTGGGCGACGGGCTGCGCGACGCCCTCGACCCCAGGTTGAAGCGGTGACGACCGGCACCGCCGCGGCCCCGCTGCTCGAGATCGCCGATCTCGCGGTCGGGTTCACCACCCGGGCGGGTCATTTGCGCGCTGTAGACGGGGTCTCGCTCACGGTCGCCGACGGCGAGATCGTCGGCATCGTCGGCGAGTCCGGCTCGGGCAAGTCGGTCGCCTCGCTTGCGGTGATGGGGTTAATCGACACCGCCGGCACGGTGACCGCGACGCGGCTCCGGTTCGCCGGCCAGGACCTGCTTACGCTCGGCGCGCGGGCGCGCCGCCGGCTCGCCGGCGCCGAGATCGCGATGATTTTCCAAGAGCCGATGACCAGCCTCAACCCGTGCTTTACGGTCGGCTTTCAGCTGAAGGAGAGCTTGCGGGTCCATCAGCGCCTGCGTGGCCGGGCCTTGACCGCGGCCGCGGTCGCGTTGCTCGACCAGGTCGGCATCCCGGACCCGGCGGCGCGGCTCGAGGCATTTCCCCATCAGATGTCGGGCGGCATGTGCCAGCGGGTGATGATCGCGATCGCGCTGGCCGGCAATCCCCGGCTGCTGATCGCCGACGAGCCGACCACCGCGCTCGACGTCACGATCCAAAAGCAGATCCTCGACCTATTGGTCGCGCTCCAGCGGGCCCGCGGCATGGCCTTGATCTTGATCACCCACGACATGGGTGTGGTCGCCGAGACCTGCGACCGGGTGGTCGTGATGTATGCCGGCCAGGTGGTCGAACAGCGACCGGCGCGCGCGCTGTTCGCGCGGCCGCGCCACCCTTACACCGCGGCGCTGCTCGACGCTTTGCCGGAACGCGCGCTCGGCCGGCGCCGCCTGCCGACCATCCCGGGCGTGGTCCCCGGGATCGGCGACCGCCCGGACGGCTGCCTGTTCCACCCGCGGTGTGCGCGCGCGCAAGACGTCTGCCGGACTGACCGCCCGGCGCTGGCGCCCGACGGGGCCGGCTGGGTGCGCTGCCCGTTGCCGCTCGGAGACCCGGCATGAGCGCGCCGCCGCCGGTGCTCGAGGCCCGCGGCCTCGCCAAGCATTACGCGGTGCCGCGCGGCTGGTTTGCGCCGCCCGGGCTGGTGCGCGCGCTCGACGGCGTCTCGTTCACGCTCGCGGCCGGCCGGACGCTCGCGGTGGTCGGCGAATCCGGCTGCGGCAAATCGACGCTGGCGCGCGCGGTCACCCTGATCGAGCCGCCGACCGCCGGCACGCTGGCGTTCGACGGCCACGCGGTCGCGGTCGGCGACCGCGCCGCGCGGCGGCGGGTGCGCCGGACCGTCCAGATGGTGTTTCAGGACCCGTACGGCTCGCTCAACCCGCGCAAGACCGTGGCCGCGATCCTGGGTGAGCCTTTGGCGATCAACGACCGCGGCCTCGGCCGCGCCGCCCGGCGCGAGCGCGCGCTGGCGATGATGGCGCGGGTCGGGTTGCGCGCCGACCAGATCGACCGCTACCCGCACATGTTTTCGGGCGGGCAGCGCCAGCGCATCGCGATCGCGCGGGCGCTGATGCTGGGCCCGAAGATCGTGGTCGCCGACGAGCCGGTGTCGGCGCTCGACGTGTCGATCCAGGCCCAGGTGTTGAACCTTTTGATGGACCTGCAGGACGAGTTGGGTCTGGCGTATTTGTTTATTTCCCATGACCTGAGCGTGGTCCGGCACATCGCCGACGAGATTTTGGTGATGTACTTGGGCCGGCCGATCGAGCACGGCGCGACCGCGGTTCTGTTCGAGCGGCCGCGCCATCCCTATACCCAGACGTTGCTGGCGGCGACGCCGCGGGTTGATCCGGCAGACCGGCCGGTGCGCGCGGTGCCGACCGGCGAGTTGCCGTCGCCGCTGGCGCCGCCGCCCGGTTGCCATTTCCACAAGCGTTGCGGGCAAGTGCGCGACCGTTGCGCGCACGAGGTGCCGGCGTTGCGCGAGGTCGATGGGCGCGTGGTCGCGTGTCATTTCGCCGAACAGACGAGCTCCACTGGCTGAGACGCCGTATTCGGCCTGACGGCCGTTCGGGGGGGCGCTGCCCCCTCGACCCCCGCAAGGGGGGACACCCATAGGCGCTAACTTAACGGGATGTGCGGCAAATTGGCAGATTGCTTTTTCCGCTGGCGTGGTGGGTCGCAGAGCGAGCGAATTAGATCTCTGGCGCG
>JANQHG010000067.1 GCA_028277115.1 Azospirillaceae bacterium | reverse complement strand
CCCGCCGGCGCCAACCCGCCGGCGGGGTGAGGCCGAGCGCCGCCTCGACCGCGGACACGCACGCGACCGTCTGGGCGGTGGCGCACAGCGCGAACAGGCGCGGCAAAGCGGCGACCGCGTCCGCCACCGGCCGTCCGATCAGGACACGGCCGACGGCCGGAGGGTGTTGCCTGACCACCCGCACTGCCGCGACACGGTCGCCCGTGGTTTCGACCACGATGCGGACCAAGCCCTCGGCCGCGGCGCCCGCACCGGCGCCGGCCGGGGCGGCGGTGTCCGGCATCCGCTGCCGCCGCCCCGTCAGGCCGCCGCGGCCGGCGGCAGCCCGAACGCCTCTTCGAACAGCCGATAGGCCTCGGCCGCCGCCTCGGGCGCGATCTTGTCGACCGCAAAGCGCTGGGCCTGGAGGATCAGATAGTCGCCGACCGCGACCGGCTCGCACATCAGCGCGAGGCTGACCTCGAGCCGTTCGCCGTAGCGCTCGACCTCGGCCGTGTGCCCGGTGACCGCGGTGACCCGCGCCGGGATCGCGATGCACATCGCCCGGGTCACCCGGCACGCGCGCCGGCGCGCGGCGGTGCGGTCACCCAGGCCGGGTCCCACGCCCCGAACGATTCGGCCGCGGCGCCGGCCGGGTCGGCCGCGTGGGCCCGCGCCGGCGCCGCGAGCTCGGCCGCGATCCGCGCCGCGGTCTCGCGCGCCGCCGCGGCGGCGATCGGGCTGAGCTCGAGCCCGAGCGAGATTTCCGCCGGCACGATGCCGAACAGCGTCACCCGCGTCGGCGCCTGGTCGCTGAGCGCGAGCAGGGCCAACAGGTCGGACAGCCCGAACTGGTGCGGCGACAGCCGGGTGCGCAGCCACGCCCGGAACTCGGCGCCCTCAAGCCGCAGCACCGACCCCGGCGGCGCCGACGCGGACGCGATCGCGTCGGCCACGATCAGCCGGCCGCAGCCGGCGACCGTGTCCATCAGATCGATGCCCGAGGTGCCGCCGTCGAGCAGCTCGACCCCGGCCGGCGCGCGGTAGCCGGTCTCCAGCGCCTCGATCACCCGGACCCCGACCCCCTCGTCGCGCATCAGCACGTTGCCGAGGCCGAGCACCAGCACCCGCGGCGGCGTGGTCCCGGCGCTCACAGGGCCTTGACCTGGACGATCGGCCGCGCGTCGGCGTCGGCCAGATGGATCGCACACGCGATACACGGGTCGAACGAGTGCACCGTGCGCAAGACCTCGAGCGGCTTATCGGGGTCGGCCACCGGGTTGTCGACCAGGGACGCCTCATAGGGGCCGAGCGCGTCGTTGTCGTCGCGCGGGCCGGCGTTCCAGGTGCTCGGCACCACCGCCTGGTAGTTGGCGATCCGGCCGTCGCGGATCACCACCCAGTGGGACAAGACCCCGCGCGGCGCCTCGTGATAGCCGAAGCCGCGCTGCTCGCCCTTGGGGAACACCGGGCGGTTGAAGGTGTCGAAGTCGCCGCGCGCGATGTTGTCGACCAGGAGCTGCCACTGGTTTTCCAGCGAGTCGAGCAAGACCGCACAGCGCACCGCGCGCGCCGCGATCCGCCCGATCGTCGAGTGCAGCGCCGCCAGCGGGATCTCGGTGCCGGCGATCTGGCTGGCCAAAGCGACCAGGCGGTTCAAGTGGCGGGTGGTCGGCTCGTGGCCGGCCGCGACCATCGCCAACACATTGGCGAGCGGCCCGACCTGGGCCCTTTTCCCGTGGAAGGTCGGCGCCTTGATCCAGGAGTATTTGCCGTCGTCCTGGAAGTCCGTGTAGTTCGGCGCGGTCTCGCCGTCGAACGGGTGGAGCGCCGTGCCCGGACCCGAATAATCATACCAGGCGTGCTTGACCGATTCGGCGACGCCGTCACGGAAATAGGCGTCCTGGTAGCTGTCGATCGCCTGGAAGTCGGCGATCCCCGACGCCGGCACGAAGCCGCCCGGGAGTTCGAAGGTGGTGCCTTTGGTGTCGAGCGGCAGGTCGGGCACCGACAGATAGTCGGTGACCCCCGCCCCATAGCCGGTCCAGTCGGCGTAGAGCGCGCCGATCGCCGCGACGTCGGTGATCAGCGCGTTGTGGACGAAGTCCTTCAGCTGGTCGATCAACGCCCGGATCGCGAACAGGCGTTCGAGCGTCAGGGTCGATTGGCTGTTCGGGTTGATCGGGTTGGCAACCCCGCCGACCGCCAGGTTCTGGACGTGCGGGGTCTTGGCGCCCAGGATCGAGACGATCTTGTTGGCCGCGCGCTGGACCTCGAGCGCCTGGAGATAGTGGGTCGCCGCCAACAGGTTGACATCGGGCGGCAGCGCCATCGCCGGGTGGCCCCAATAGCCGGACGCGAACACGCCGAGCTGGCCGGTGCCGACGAAACTGCCGAGCTTTTCCTTGACCGCGGTGATCGCCGGGATGCTGTTGGCGCGATAGTCGGACAGGGTGGCGCCCAGCTTGGCGGCCCCGGCCGGGTCGCCCTCGAGCGCCGAGACGATGTCGACCCAGTCGAGCGCGGCCAGGTGATAGGTGTGCACGATGTGGTCGTGGACGCCGTGGGCGCACATGATCATGTTGCGGATGTACTGGGCGTTCAGCGGCACCTCGAGGTCGAGCGCATTCTCGACCGCACGCACCGAGGTGATCGCGTGCACCGTGGTGCACACCCCGCAGATGCGCTGGGTGAACACCCAGGCGTCGCGCGGGTCGCGGTCCTTCAAGATCAGCTCGATGCCGCGCCACATCTGGCCCGAGGACCAGGCGTTGGTCACCTTGCCGCCGTCAACCTCGCAGTCGATCCGGAGATGGCCCTCGATCCGCGTGATCGGGTCGATCGTAAGACGTCTTGCCACGGACTCGTTCCTCCCAGATCAGGCTTTTACGGAATTGTCGGTCGGCACGTCCGCGGTGTGAAGCACCGGGAACAGCTTGACCAAGATCAGGTACAAGAGGATCTCGAGGGCGACGAACCCGACCGTCACCATCAATTCCGGCACCGACGGGAAATACGACCAGTTGTCGAGCGGCTCGATGCCGATGATCGCCGCGTTCAACCGGTAGAGCGCGGTGGCGAACACCAACGCCGACGCCCCGATGAACGACCAGCGCTCGCTCGCCCGCCCGCCGGGGCTGGCGAACACGAGAAAGCCGATCGCAAACAGCGCGAGCTCGATCTGGAACATCAGCGCATGGCGGTCGCCGGCGACCACGTGCCACAGCGCATCGTTCAGCCACAGCTCGCCGAGGCGCATGAGAAGGAAAAGGCCGATCAGGACCGCGACGATCTTGGCAAGACGCGCCAGCAGGTGTTGTTCGCTCGGCACCCGGAAGCGGTGGCTCGCCACCGTCGCCTCGACCATCACCGCGGCAAAGCCCATCGCGATCGCGGTGATCAGGTAGTACAGCGGCAGCCACTGCGAGTACCACAAGGGCGACAGCTTGGAGCCCATGACCAACAACACCGAGCCGAACGACGACTGGTGCATCACCGGCAACAAGATGCCGAGCGCGATGAAGAACACCATGATCGGCCGCAGCACCCGCTTCAGCTTGGTCCAGCCGAACCGGTCGGCAATCACCGGCGCGAACTCGATCCACAACACCGCGGTGTAGGCGAGCATGCACAAGGCGACCTCGAACATGATCGAGTTCGGCTGGGCATGGTCGGGCAGGACGATGTGGTAGAAGTTCCAGTAGCGCCCGAGATCGATGAACGCCGCCGCCGAGCCGAGCGTGTAGCCGAGCACCGCCGCCAGCAGGGCCGGGCGCATCAGGGCGTGATACTCGTATCGATTGAAGATATAGATGAGGGCTGCGACCGCGAAGCCGCCGGAGCCGAGCGCGGTCGCGATCTTGATGTCGGCGATCACCCAGATGCCCCAGGGATAGCCCTGGTTCAGGTTGGTGACGGCGCCGAGGCCGTAGACGAACCGCTCGACCAGGAAGTAGAGGCCGATCACCGAGACCGTGAACAGGATCAAGGTGAACGGCGTGATCAGCGGCGCCTTGAAGGGTTCGTGCCGGTCGGGCAGCATCGCGTCACCTCTCCCCTTCGCCGTTGCCGTTGCCGTCGGCGGCGCCGAGCGGCGCGGTCTCCGGGTCGTGGGCCCGCCGGCTTGCCCGGTGGGCAAAGCCGAGCAGGCCCGCGAGCAGGACCAAAGGCGCGATCATGTTCTGGTAGATCGTGTGCTGGATGCCTTCCGAGACCGCGGCGAACGACCGGGCCGGCAGGTCCGGCAGGCCGAGCATGTGGAACGGCACGCCCGACAGATAGCGGACCTGGGTGCCGCCGACCTCGTCCACCCCGTAGACCGCATCGATGTAGCGGCCGACCGCGGCCTGGTTCGGCGGATGACCGCGGTCGTCCAGCCGGCCGCGCGGGAAGCTCAAGCTCGTGCCCGGCGCGGCGGCGAGCCGGCGCTCGGCCTCGGCCTGCAAGTCGTCCACTCGGCCGAACAGCGACGCGCCGGTCGGGCAGACGTCGCAGCACGCCGGCGTCTGGTCCTCGGCCTGGAGATGGCTGCACATCTCGCATTTGGCGATCTTGCCGAACGCGCCCGCAAAGTCGAACTGCGGCACCCCGAACGGGCAGCCGTAGACGCAGTAGCGGCAGCCGATGCATGTCTCGGGGTCGTGGCTGACGATCCCGGTCACCGGGTCCTTGGCCATCGCGCCGACCGGGCAGACCGAAACGCACGACGGGTCGACGCAGTGCAGGCAGTGGCGCTTGACGAAGGCGAAGCCGTCGATCGCCCGGTCCTTTTCGGCCATGGTGCCGTTGCGATAGACCTTGATCACGTTCAAGGTCTTGCCGGACAGATCGATCGGAGTGTCCCAGGTGCCGCTGTTCCAGTCGGCGAGCGACGCCGGCACCTCGACCGGCATGTCGTTCGCCTCCTTGCACCCGGTCATGCAGGCCTTGCAGCCGATGCACAGGGTCGAGTCGTAGAGGATGCCGACCGCGTCGTCCGGCATCACCTTGGGCGGCCGGGCGAGCGCCGCCGCCTGGTCCGGGGCCGCCACGCTGCCGGCGGCGGCGACGCTGCCGCCGAGCGCGCCGCGCAGGACGGCTCGCCGATCGATCGTGGTCATCGCGGTGCCCCTGCGTCGGGGCCGGCGGCCGGCGGTTCGGCCGGGGCGGCCGGTGCCGCAGGTTCGGCGGCCGGGGGTTCGGGCGCGGCCGCTGCGGTGTCCGTGTCCGATGCCGGGCCGTTTTCGAGTCGCGGCAGCAGCATCGCGCCGGCCCCGACCACCGCGCCGAGCGCGCCGGCGACCAGCGCCGCCGAGGCCGGGGTCACGCCCTCGCCCTTGGCGGCGCCGACCTCGGGGTAGGCGGTCGGCGGCGTGGTGGTCCTGACCTCGGCGAGCGCGTGGATCGGCTTGGTGAAGCCGATGCCCTTTTCGGTACAGCCGAAGCATGGATGGCCGGTGCCGACCGGCCAAGCGCCGTGGCCGACGTCGCCGAAGCCGATCGCCGGGCAGTTCGCCGGGGTTTCCGGCCCCTTGCAGCCGAGCTTGTACAGACAGAAGCCCTGGCGGTGGCCGGCGTCGCCGAACTCGAGCGCAAAGCGCCCGGCGTCGAAATGCGGCCGGCGTTCGCAGTTCTCGTGGATCAGGCGGCCATAGGCGAACGTCGGCCGGTTGAGCTGGTCGAGCTCGGGCGCCTGGCCGAAGGTCAGAAGGTACAGCACGGTTGACAGGAAGTTATAGGGATTGGGCGGGCAGCCGGGCACGTTGATCACGGTCTTGTCCGGGATCACCTCGTGGGTGCCGACCGCGCCGGTCGGGTTTGGGTAGGCCGACTGGATGCCGCCCCACGAGGCGCACGACCCGATCGCGATGATCGCGGCGGCGCCCTCGGCCGCCTCGCGCACCAGATCGACCTGGGTCTTGCCGCCGACCTTGCAGTAGATGCCGCCGTCCTTCATCGGGGTGCCGCCCTCGGTGACCAGGACGTAGGCGCCGGCAAATTCCTCCATCACCTTGTGCTTGTGGTCGAGCGCCTGATGGCCCGCGCCGACGCACAAGGTGTCGTGGTAGTCGAGCGAGATCACGTCGAGCAGCAGGGTCTCGAGGGTCGGGTGGAATGCGCGCAGCAGGGTTTCGGTGCAGCCGGTGCATTCCTGGCCGTGCAGCCAGATCACCGGCGGCCGGTGCGACGCCATCGCCGCCTCGGCCATTTTGACGCCGGCGAGCGAGCTTAAGCCCATGGTTGCGGCGACCCCGGCGCAGAATCGGAACAGCTGCCGCCGGGTCATGCCGCCCAGGGTGACGATCGGGTGGTCGGGGTCGCGGCCGAGGCACGCCTCGAAGCCGATCTCGGTGTCTCGTCGTGGGTTTTGTGCCGCAACGGTCATCGCCGCCCTCCCGTTAGCCGTGCCGGCAAGGCTGCTACCGGAGGGAGCGGCGCAAAGGCGATGACGATCGTCAAAAAACCGGGACCGTCGGGGCAAACGCCGCCGCCGCCCCCGTAAGGCCCCCTCCTTAATGGGGTCCAGAATGGGGTCCAGGGGGCACCCCCTGGTCGGGGGGTGTCGGGGGGTGAAACCCCCTGACCTTGGGGGCGTCAGCCCCCAAAAACCGGCGCCGCCCGCATAACAATGCCATAGTTTACCCGCAACGGCAGTCCTCGAGCTCGCGCAACAGCGGGTCGAGCCTCGGCACCCGGACCCGGCGCCCGGAGAACGCCGCGAGCCCGTCCTCTTCGATCCGCCCGATGATCCGCGACAGGGTTTCCTGGCGGGTGCCGACCATCGAGGCGAGGTCGCGCCTGGACACCGGCAGCTCCAGCACCAGCGTGCCGTCGCGGTCGGTGCGGCTGTGGCGGTTCAACAGATCGACCAACAGGTGCAGCAATCGGCCGCGGTTGGACAGGGTCGCGTGGTTGACGATCGCCTCGTGGGCGTTATCGACCTCGCGCACCGCGCGGCGCAGCAGTTCCAGCGTCAGTTCGGGATTGCGCCGGAGCACTGCCGAGATCGTGCCCTGGTCGATCCGGCAAACCACCGCCGGGCCGAGCGTTTCGGCCGAGGTCTTGTGCTCGCCGCCGTCGAGCAGCGCACGGTAACCGAGCAATGCGCCCGGGTAGGCGAGCGACAGCAACACCGACTGCCCGTCCGGTGCCAGCTTGCGCACCGCGACCACCCCGGCCGACAGACAGTAAAGACCGCGGTTGGCGTCGCCCATCGCGAACACCGCCTCGCCGGTCCGGTATTCGAGCCGGCGTTTGGCGTGACCGATCGTGCCCAGGTCGAAGTCGTCAAGGACGTTCAGTTCGCTGCGCGCCCGGACCGGGCACACACGACAGCCGCCGTCACGCCGCCCGGCGCATCCGTCAGGCATGGTTCGTTTCACTCCCAGTGTCCCCGACTTGGTGTCGGGGCGCTTGGAGCCGCGACCATCTTTGCGCCACGGCTTTTTTTTAGAGGGTAGGCGATCGCGGCCACCGGCACAGCTTGGAAAATCCGCGCACCCCCCATGGCATGCGGATTAATCACTTCGCCGTGATCTGCGGGCCCACCCGGCACCGCGGCGGCGATCCGGCAAATTTTGACGATCGTCATCGGTCGGCCGGCCGCGCTGCCATAGGGTCCCGGGCGCCCGGGACAACGGTCGCGAAGGACGGGGATGATGCGCGTCGTCTTGTACTACTTGATCGCCATCGCGGTGTCGGCCGCCGCGGTCGCCGGGGTCGCCTGGGCGACCCGGACACCGCCGGCGGCGCCCACCGACCGTGCGCCGCTGGCGATGCCGTGGACCGACACGCCCTATCAGGTCGCGGCGACCCCGCTCGGCGCCGACGGGGCGGCGGCGCCGTGCGTGGTCTGCCACAGCGTTGAAAAGGGCGGTCCGGTTCGGGTCGCGCCCGGTCTTTGGGGCATCGTCGGGGCCCCCAAGGCGCGGGCCGGCTGGTACGCCTACTCGCCGGCGCTCGCCGCCGCCGGCGGCACCTGGACGGTCGAGGCGCTCGACGAGTTCCTGACCGACCCCGACCGGATGGTCCCGGGGACCACCAAGACGTTGATCGGGATCCCGGACGATGCCGAGCGGACGGCGCTGATCGCCTATCTCGCGACCCTGGCCGACTGACCGTCCGGGGCCCGCACGACCCCGCACGGACGGGGCCCGGACTGCCGATCCCCAGTCGATGTGCGCCCAGCGGGGCGCCGTTTCGGGCCACCCGGATGCCCCCGGTCTCTTGCCATGACGCCGACCGTCCACGCCTTTTTCGACGAACCGACCTTCACCGTCAGCTATCTGGTCTGCGACCCCGAGACGCGGCGCGCCGCGATCATCGACTCCGTGCTCGACTACGAGCCGCACGGCGCGCGCACCGCCACCGTCTCGGCGGACCGGATCATCGCGGCGGTGCGCGAGCACGGGCTGTCGGTCGAGTGGCTGCTCGAGACCCATGTCCATGCCGACCATCTGACCGCCGCCCCCTATCTGAAGGCGCAGCTCGGCGGCCGGATCGCGACCGGTTTCAACGTCGTCGCGGTGCAGGCGACGCTGGGTGACCTGTTCGGCGCCGAACCGGGGTTCGATCGCACCGGCGGCCAGTTCGACCATCGGTTCAACGATGACGAAGTTTTCGCGGTCGGCGGCATGCGTGCGTGCGCGCTGCACACGCCCGGACATACCCCGGCGTGCATGACGTTCTTGATCGGGGACGCCGCCTTCGTCGGCGACACCCTGTTCATGCCCGACTACGGCACGGCGCGCTGCGACTTTCCGGGCGGCGACGCGCGGCAGCTTTACCGATCGATCCGCCGGGTGCTGGCGCTGCCGGACCAAACCCGCCTGTTCATGTGCCACGATTACAAGGCGCCCGGCCGCGACGTCTTTGCGTGGGAGACCACGGTCGCGGCCCAGCGCGCCGGCAATCTCCACGTCAGGGACGGGATCGACGAAGATGCGTTCGTCGAGATGCGCGCCAGCCGCGACCAGGGGTTGTCGATGCCGCGCCTGTTCATCCCGTCGGTCCAGGTCAATATGCGCGGCGGTGCGTTGCCGCCGGCCGAAGCAAACGGGATCAGCTATCTCAAAATCCCGATCAATGCGCTGTGACACCGCGGTTGCCGCAAAGTGACGCAATATGACGCGCGGCTGGTTCGGCCTTGACAGAGCCGCGGTGACCGGCGGCTAATCGCCCGGTACTTGGTTTCCGGCGTTCGATCGCCGACCCGACGGGTCTTTGAACAGGGACCATTGCCGTGACCCATTGCGCGTCGACCATTATGCCGGGCATCATGCCGGGGGTTTGGGCGCCGCCGGTCGCCGCGGCGCCGACCCGGCGCCTGTGTTCCGACTGCGGCGTCTCGCGCACCACCGCCCCCAAGCGGTGCGCGGTCGCCTGCCAGTTCATCCGGCCCGACTTTGCCGGGCTCGAGCGGCGGGTTCACGGCCGGCGCCGCGACCCCGCGCGCGGCGACGAACGGTTCTTCGGTCCCTATCAGGACATGCTGCGCGCCCGCCTGACCCCGCCGCGGTCCGACGCCCAGTGGACCGGGATCACCACCCGGCTCGGCGAGCGGCTGCTCGAGGCCGGCGCGGTCGAGGCGGTGCTGACGGTCGCGCCGGCGGCCGACGACCGCTGGCGCCCGGTCCCGATCCTGGTCGCCGACCCGGCCGAGATGGCGCAGTGCCGCGGCATGCGCATGGGCTACGCACCGCTGCTGGCGCTGGTCGAGCCGGCGATCGCCCGCGGCGTGCGCCGGCTCGCGGTGATCGCTCTGCCGTGCCAGGTCCATGCGTTGCGCACGCTCGAGCCGACGCTCGGGCTCGAGCGCCTGATCGTGATCGGCACTCCGTGCTCGGACAACACCACGACCGGGAACTTTCACCTGTTTCTCAGTCTGTTGACCGACCGGCCGGACAGCGTCACCTATCTGGAGTTCCGCGCCGACTATCACGTCGAGCTTCGGTTCGACGACGGCCGGGTGCGCGAAGTCCCGTTCCTGAAGCTGCCGATCTCGGACTTGCCGGACGATTTCTTCCCGCTGACCTGCCGGACCTGCGTCGATTACACCAACTCGCTCGCCGACCTGACGGTCGGCTACATGGGCGGGCGCGGCGAGCAGTGGCTCTTGGTGCGCACCGACCGCGGCGCCAAGGCACTGGCGCTGCTCGGGTCCGAGCTGGTGGCGTCCGCCCCGACCAGCGCCGGCAACCGCCGCGCCTCGGTGACCGGGTACCTCGGCAATCTCGAGCGGATGGCCGGCGGCCTGCCGGTGCGCCGGATGCCGGCCTGGGTCAAGCCGCTGGTCGCCTGGATGATGCCGCGGGTCGGCCCGCGCGGCATCGAGTTCGCCCGCGCCCGGGTCGAGATGAAGGCGCTTGAGACGGTGGTCCATTTGCGGCGCAGCGCGCCGCGCTCGATCGCGCGGCTGGTGCCGGACCATGTTTGGGATTTGGTCGCGCCATACGGAGTGAGCCCGTCCCCGGGCGAGCGGGTCGGTGGCGGCGAGGACGCTTAAAGGCAGACGGGGGTGACGGCTGCGAGGGTTGGGGGCTGAAGCCCCCAAGGTCAGGGGGTTTCACCCCCCGACACCCCCTGACCAGGGGTTGCCCCCTGGACCCCGCTTGGTATACGAAATCCGTTTGAACCGTTCCGCTTGGTTCGCGGCCCGACATCGACGGTGCCGCAAAGCTGAACCGCCGATGTTGGGGCGATCGGCCCCCACCCGCGGGGCAAACAGGTATGCCGTGTCGGCCGATCGTCCCAACCTACAGGGTGGTTGTTAACTGGAACCGAATAACCGGATTTGGTATTGGTCGGGGTCCAAGGGGGGCGTGTCCCCCGGACGGGCCGTCAGGCCGAATACGGCGGCGACTGTCATGACGCCAGCGACAACAGGGCGGCGTTACCGCCGGCCGCGGCGGTGTCGATCGTCACCGTACGTTCGTCGACAAAGCGCAGCAAAAAGTCGGGGTGGCTGTCCGGCGGCGCGCCGAGGGCGTCCGGAACCGGCGCGGTCACGTATCGGATCAGCGGGCAGATCGGCCCCGGACGCGCCGCCAGCCGCTCGGCAAGCGCCCGCGCACCGTCGTCCGGGCCGGCAAACGCAACGGCGTCGATCGCCGGCGCCGCCGCAAGATCGGCGAGTGTCGCGTCCGCGCCCGCCGGCACCACCGACAAGAGCCCGAACGGCAGGCCGGCGGCGGCAAACGCCTCGGCGACCGACAGCGCGCCGTCGGGCTCGGCGACCACGACCACCGCGTTGCCGACCAGCAGCGGCGCCGCAACCAGCATCGTCGGGATCGGCGGCGCCAGGCAGACGCAGGCGATCACCCCCCGACCGACCACCTGGTAGCGATTGAGTTCGCCGGTCGGCCCGCGGAGCGCCCGGGCGTCGGTGAGCGGCGGCAGCGCCACCGCCGCGGCGCGAGCGAGCGCGGCGCCGCGCGGATCCACCGCGGCCAGCCGATCGGCCGCGCCGGCGACGATCGCCGCCCGGTCGGCCGCCGGGCGGCGGCACCAGGGGTCGGCGAGGGCCCGCGCCGCGGTCAGCGCGTGGCCGAGCCCGGTGCGCGACAGACCGAGCGCAGGCAGAGCAGGGGCCGTCGACGGCGTGGCCGCCGGGGCGTCGCCGGCGCCCGGCGCGTGCGCGACCAGGCGACGCAGATACAACGGCCCGCCGGCCTTCGGCCCGGTGCCCGACAGGCCGCGGCCGCCGAACGGCTGGATGCCGACCAGCGCGCCGACCTGGTTGCGGTTGACATAGACGTTGCCGACCGCGGCCGCCTCGGCAACGCTGCGCCAGGTCGCGTCGATCCGGCTCTGGACCCCGAGCGTCAGCCCGTAGCCGTCGGTATTGACCGCCGCGACCACCCGGTCGTGCGCACCGGCTTGGTAGCGGATGACATGGAGCACCGGCCCGAACGCCTCGCGGGCCAGCCGGGACAGATCGTCGATCTCGATCAGGGTCGGCGCCACGAAGTCGCCATGGGCGCACGCCGGGCCGAGCGGCGCGCGGTGGATCAGCCGCCCGGTCGCGACGACCTCGGCGATGTGGTGCTCCAAGCGCTCGCGCGCCGCGCGGTCGATCACCGGCCCAAGATCGGTCGACAGCAGCGCAGGGTCGCCGACCGTCAGCATCGACATCGCGCCCGCGATCATGTCGATCAGCCGGCCTGCGGTCTCCTCGGGCACGAACAGCACCCGCAGCGCCGAGCAGCGCTGGCCGGCGCTGCCGAACGCCGAGGTGATCACGTCGTGGGTCACCTGCTCGGGCAGCGCGGTCGTGTCTGCGACCATCGCGTTCTGCCCGCCGGTCTCGGCGATCAGCGGCGGCGGCCCGGCACGCAGCGCCAGGCGCCGGTTGATCGCGTGCGCGGCGTCGAGCGAGCCGGTAAAGCACACCGCGGCCGTCCGCGGATCGGCGACCAAGGCGCCGCCGACCGTCGGGCCGTCGCCCGGCAGCAGGTGCAGGGTCTCGGGCGGCACCCCGGCCGCGTGCAACAGGCGCACCACCGCGGCCGCGGCGAGCGGCGTCTGCTCGGCCGGTTTGGCGACCACCGCATGACCGGCGACCAGGGCCGCGGCGATCTGTCCGGTGAAGATCGCAACTGGAAAGTTCCACGGGCTGATGCACGCGACCACGGCGCCGCTCGGACCCGTCACCGCTGCGGCCACGGCCGGCGCCTCGGTCGCCCGCGCGGCGTAGTAGCGGCAGAAATCGGCCGCCTCGCGCAGTTCGGCGACCGCGTCGGGCACGGTCTTGCCGGCCTCGCGGACGCACAGCGCCAGCAGGGCAGGGGCCTCGGCCTCGAGCCGGTCGGCGGCGCGGGTCAGGCACCCGGCCCGCTCGGCGACCGGGCGGCGCGCCCACTCGGATGCCGCGCGCGCGGCACTCGCCAACGCGCGCTCGACCGCCGCCGGCGTCGCGTCGGCGACCGTCCCGATCACCCGCCGGCGGTCGGCCGGCGCGGTCGCCGGCCGGGCCTCGCCGGGCTCGGACCGGCCGTCGACGATCGCGGTCGCACTCCACGGCGTCGCCTCGGCCGCCGCCATCGCCTCGGCCAGCGTCGCGAGTGCGCTCGGGTTGGCGAGGTCGACCACGGTGCCGCTCTCGCGGTCCGGCGCCAACAGTGCGCGCGGCGGCGGGATCTGCGGATGGGGAAGGGACGGGACCGCGGCAAGGCGGGTCACCGGGTCGGCGACGATCTCGTCGATCGCAACCCGGTGGTCGTGCAACTGGTGGACGAACGACGCGTTCGCCCCGTTCTCGAGCAGCCGGCGCACCAGATAGGCGAGCAGATCGACATGATCGCCGACCGGCGCATAGATCCGGCAACCGACCCCGAGCCGCTCGTGCTCGACCAGTTCGGCGTACAACGCCTCGCCCATGCCGTGGAGTCGTTGGAACTCGAAGTCGCGGTCGGCGCCGGCGACCGCCAGCGTGTCGGCGACCGAGCGCGCGTTGTGGGTCGCGACCTGCGGGTAGAACAGGTCCCGCCGGGCGAACAGCCGCCGCACGCAGGCGGCAAAGCAAACATCGGTCGCCGGCTTGCGCGTGAACACGGGATAATCGGGAAGCCCGAGCTCCTGGGCCCGCTTGATCTCGCTGTCCCAATAGGCGCCCTTGACCAGGCGCACCAAAAGCCGCCGGTGGTGGCGGGTCGCGAGCTCGGCAAGCGCGTCGATCACCTGCGGTGCGCGCTTTTGATAGGCCTGGACCACCACCCCGAGCCCGTGCCAGCCCGCGGTCTCAGGGTCGGCCGCCAGCGCCTCGACCATCTCGAGCGTCGGCTCGAGCCGGTCGGCCTCCTCGGCATCGATCGTCAACCCAAGGTCGAAGGCCGCCGCGGCCCGCGCCAGCTGGACCAGCCGCGGCGTCAGCTCCCGCTCCAGCCGCCCGGCCTGCGCCAACTCGAACCGCGGGTGCAGCGCCGACAGCTTGACCGAAATCCCGGGGCCCGCGATCGCGCCCCGGCGGCCGCCGGGACCCGCGCCGCGCGCGCCGATCGCCGCGATCGCGCCGCGATAGGCGGCCAGATAGCGGTCGGCATCGGCCATCGTGCGCGCCGCCTCGCCCAGCATGTCGTAGGACACCCGATAGCCGCGCGCCTCGAGCGGCCGCGCGCGTGCCAGCGCGTCCTCGATGGTGCGGCCGAGCACGAACTGCCTGGCCAACACCCGCATCGCGAGGTCGAACCCGGCGCGCACCACCGGCGCCGCGACCCGGCCGACCATCCGCACCGCGGCGCGGTCGCTGCCCGCCGCGGTGACCAGCCGCGCGGCGACCAGGAGCCCGAGCGTTGCCGCCCAGACCACCGGCGGGCCGCCCTGCCTGAGCCGGCCGGCCCAATCGGCGTCGCCGATCTTGTCGCGGATCAGGGCGTCGCGGGTGGCGGCATCGGGCACCCGCAACAGCGCCTCGGCCAGCCGCATCAGCCGGACGCCCTCGGGCGTCGACAGGCCATAGGCGGTCAGCATCGCCTGGACCCCGCCGCGCTCGCGCCCTGATCGGCGCACCGCCTCGGCCAGCCGGCGTGCCCGGTCGTCGATCCACGCCCGGGTGTCGGCGTCGGGAGTCGCTTCGGTCAGCAGGGCGCGCACGGTCACGGCCTCGTCCGCGCGGGTGTGTGCATCGATCACCCGCCGCGCGGCTGAGCGCGGCGGCACCGGCGCCTCGAAGAGCATCGACCGATCCTCCGGCTTGTCTCGAACCCTTTGCGCGGCCGCAGTCCCGGAGGGTCGGCGTCCCGCCGACCCTCCGGAGCGCACGGGCCACACTTAAGAACTCAAGAACGGTGGCGCCACCACGCGCCGATTGCCAGAAAGGGTACGCCGACGCTTTTTGGGCTTCGCCCCCACGTCAGAGGGGGCCATCCCCCGCCTCCCCCCTGTGCCAGGAGGGCACGGACGGAAGGTCCGTGCCGAACTTGTGGTGAGAGATGAAGGAAGGCCCTTCGGGATCGGCCGTCAGGGGCAGGTTCCAAACCGCCTTAAGCGGGACGACCGATCGACCTTGGCGCCGAAGCCGGCGCGGGCTTGTGGGGCCGAACCGGGACCGCTATAACCCACGCACTCCGGGACCTCGGGCTTAGGGGATGGCGGCGATGACGCAGCGGTGGATCGGCCTGGTGGCGGTGGCGCTGTTGGTGTTGGTCGGGTGCAGCTCGACCGACGAGGAAATCCCCTATGTCGAACGGCCACCGCAGGACATCTATACCGAGGCGATGGCCGAGCTCGAAGAGGATAATTACGAAACCGCCGCCCAACTGTTCGATGAGGTCGAGCGCCAGCACCCCTATTCCGAATGGGCAACCCGGGCCCAGCTGATGGCGGCGTTCGCCTATTACGAAGACCTGAAATACGACGACGCGATCCTCGCACTCGACCGGTTCATTCAGTTACATCCGGGGCACGAGCGGATCGATTACGCCTATTACCTGCGGGCGATCAGCTATTACGAACAGATCTCCGACGTCCAACGCGACCAGAAGGCGACCCAGCGCGCGCGCACCAGTCTGGAAGACGTGGTGCGGCGGTTCCCCAACAGCGAATATGCCCGCGACGCCACGCTCAAGCTCGATCTGACCGAAGATCACCTTGCCGGTAAGGAGATGACGGTCGGGCGATACTATCTTAAACGCGGCAACTACAACGCTGCGATCAACCGCTTCCGCCGGGTGATCGAGGCCTATCAGACCACCAGCCATGTCCCCGAGGCGCTGCACCGGCTGGTCGAATGCTATCTGGCGCTTGGCATCACGCCCGAGGCGCAGGCCGCTGCCGCGGTGCTCGGTCACAATTATCCGGGCAGCGACTGGTATCTCGACAGCTACGCGGTGCTGGTCGACGAAAGCGTACGGCCCGAGGGCAGCGAGCCGTCGTGGATCAACCAGGCGTTTGACACCGTGTTCTGAGCGCGGTCGCGGCCCGCGTCGATGCTGGTCGGGCTTGCGATCCGCGACGTCGTCCTGATCGACCGGCTCGCCGTCGATCTGCCGGCGGGCTTGAGCGTGCTGACCGGGGAGACCGGGGCCGGCAAATCGATCCTGTTGGATGCGCTGGGTCTTGCGCTCGGTGCGCGCGGCGACGGCGCCCTGATCCGCCACGGCGCCGAGCAAGCCGTGGTCAGCGCCGAGTTTGAGCCGCCGGCCGGCCATGCCGTCCACGAGCTGTTGATCCAGAGCGGGCTCGAGGCCGGCGGGCGGTTGACCCTGCGTCGGACCTTGGCCCGCGACCGCAAGAGCCGCGCCTTCGTCAACGACCAGCCGGTCGGGGTCACCCTGTTGCGTCGGATCGGTGCCGAGTTGGTCGAGATCCACGGCCAGTTCGAAACCTACGGCCTGATCGATCCGCGCACCCACCGCCAGGTGCTCGACAGCCACGCCGCGGCCGCCGCGCAGGCGGCCGCGGTCGCCGCGGCCTGGCAGGCCTGGCGCGACGCCGAGACCGCGCGGGCCGAGACCGCGCTGCGCGCCGCGCGCGCCCGGGCCGAAGAGGCCGAGCTGGCCGAGATCGTCGCCGAGCTCGACGAGCTGGCCGCCGAGCCGGGCGAGGAGGCGCGACTGATCGCCGAACGCGCGGTGCTGGTCCACCGGGAAAAGCTGGTCGAGGCGATCGCGGCGGCGCACGCCGACCTCGGCGGCGAGCGCGGTGCGGAGCGGTTGATCGGCACCGCGGCGCGCGGTTTGGCGCGGGTCGCGGACAAGGCGGGCGGGCGGCTCGACGCGGCGCTGGCTGCACTCGACCGCGCCGGGGCCGAGACCGCCGAGGCGCTCGCGCGTCTCGAGGCGGCGTCGGCCGATCTCGAGCTCGATGCCGATGCGCTCGAGCGCAGCGAGGCGCGGCTGTTCGCGTTGCGCGCCGTCGCCCGCAAACACGAGGTCGCGCCCGACCGGCTGCCCGAGGTGCGTGCGTCCGCGGCCGACCGGCTCGCCCTGATCGCCGACCGCGCGGCCGCGCTCGTCGCGGCCGAGACCGCCGCCGGGGCGGCGCGCGCTGCCTATCTGGACGCGGCCGCCGCACTGTCTGGGGTGCGCATTGCGGCGGCCGCGCGGCTTGACGCCGAGGTCGCGGCCGAGTTGGCACCGCTCAAGCTCGACCGCGCCCGCTTCGTCACCACGCTGACACCGCTGGCCGAGCCCGAGTGGGGGCCGCACGGGGTCGAGCGGGTGACCTTCGAGGTCGCGACGCTGCCGGGCGCGCCGCCCGGGCCGCTCAACCGGATCGCGTCTGGCGGCGAGCTCGCGCGGTTCATGCTGGCGCTCAAGGTGGTGTTGGCGCGCGCGAGCGTGGTGCCGACGCTGGTGTTCGACGAGGTCGATGCCGGGATCGGCGGTGCGGTCGCCGCTGCGGTCGGCGAGCGGCTCGACCGTCTGGGGCGCGATCTCCAGGTGCTGGTGGTCACCCACAGCCCGCAGGTCGCCGCGCGCGGGGGCAGCCATTTCAAGGTGATGAAGACCGCGGCGGCCGGCGACCGGGTCACCGCGGCTCTGGTCCGGCTCGACCCGGACGCCCGGCGTGAGGAGATCGCGCGTATGTTGTCGGGCGCCCGGATCACCGACCAGGCGCGGGCTGCCGCCGATGCGTTGTTGGGGTGACGTCGGTGTTTTGGGGGCTGTGCCCCCCCGCACGGCCGACAGGCCGCATACGGCGTTTCGGCGAGGGGCGATGTGGCGAAAGGCCGCGAACCCGCGGGACGATCGCCCCCGGCAAGCCAGTGTAAGCTCTTAAACCATTCGCCTTGAAACCGTCCCGCCCGATTTGCTGATCTGATCCGGCGCGCGCTCGGCGCCGCGCCGCTCCAGCGCCGTCAAGAAGGACTTCGTCTCGAAAATGCCGTCCGAGACCGCCCCCGCCGGTGCCCCGCTCGCCACGCGCGCGGTCGTGCTCGCCGCGCCCGAACAGCTGGAGCTGCGCCGGCTCGAGCTGACCCCGCCTGGACCGGACGATGTCGTGGTCGAGATCGACTGGAGCGGCATCAGCACCGGCACCGAACGCCTGTTGTGGTCGGGCCGGATGCCGCCGTTCCCCGGGCTCGGCTACCCGCTGGTGCCCGGCTACGAGTCGGTCGGCCGCATCACCGCCGCGCCCCCGGGCGCGACCGCCGCGGACGGCTCGGCGCTCGCGGTCGGCCAGCGGGTGTTCGTGCCCGGCGCGCGCTGCTATGGCGAGGTCCACGGCCTGTTCGGCGGGGCCGCGGCGCGGGTGGTGGTCGCGGCCGGCCGGGTGACCCCGGTCGATGACGCGATGGGCGAGGGCGCGGTCCTGCTCGCGCTCGCCGGCACCGCCTATCATGCGCTCGCCGCGCCGGGTGCGCGGCCGCCCGAGCTGATCGTCGGCCACGGCGTGCTGGGGCGCTTGTTGGCGCGGATCGCGACCGCGCTCGCCCAGCCCGACGCCGCGCCGACGGTCTGGGACAAGAACCCGGCGCGCGCCACCGGCGCGGCCGGCTACCAGGTGGTCGCGCCCGACGACGACCCGCGGCGCGACTATCAATCGATCTATGATGTCAGCGGTGACCCGGCGGTGCTCGACACCTTGGTCGCCCGGCTCGGCTTCGGCGGCGAGATCGTGCTCGCCGGCTTTTATGCCGCGCCCTTGTCGTTCACCTTTCCGCCCGCGTTCATGCGCGAGATGCGGCTGCGGGTCGCCGCCGAATGGAAGCAGCCCGACCTTGCCGCGGTGCTCGAGCTGATCCGGGCGGGGCGGCTCGGTCTCGACGGGCTGATCACCCACCGCCGGCCGGCCGAGAACGCTGCCGAGGCCTATCGCACCGCGTTCGGCGACCCGGACTGTCTGAAGATGATCCTCGACTGGAGTGCCTGTCATGACTGAGGTCTGCGATCCGGCCCCCGGCGCGGTTGTTGTGCCGGCCGCGCCTGCCGCGAGCGACGGCGCGAGCGCAGAGATACCGGTGCCGCGCCGTGAGGCCCAAATCATCGCGGTCTACGGCAAGGGCGGGATCGGCAAGAGCTTCACGCTCGCCAACCTGTCCTACATGCTGGCGCAGCAGGGCCGGCGCGTGCTCCTGATCGGCTGCGACCCCAAGGCCGACACCACCTCGCTCTTGTTCGGCGGGCGCAGCTGCCCGACCATCATCGAGACCTCGGCGAAAAAGAAGCTGGCGGGCGAGCAGGTCGCGGTCGAAGACGTTTGTTTCAAGCGCGACGGCGTGTTTGCGATGGAGCTCGGCGGCCCGGACGTCGGCCGCGGCTGCGGCGGCCGCGGCATCATCCACGGCTTCGAATTGCTCGAGCGCCTCGGCTTCCACGACTGGGCGTTCGACTACGTCCTGCTCGACTTTCTGGGCGACGTGGTGTGCGGCGGCTTCGGCCTGCCGATCGCGCGCGACATGTGCCAAAAGGTGATCCTGGTCGGCTCGAACGACCTGCAGTCGCTTTATGTCGCCAACAACGTCTGCTCGGCGGTCGAGTATTTCCGTCGGCTCGGCGGCAATGTCGGGGTCGCCGGCCTGGTGATCAACAAGGACGACGGCACCGGCGAGGCCCAGGCGTTCGCCGCTGCGGTCGGCATCCCGGTGCTGGCCGCGATCCCGTGGGACGAGGAGTTGCGGCGCAAGAGCGCCAACTACCAGATCGTCGCCCACCCGGACGGCCGCTGGGGCCCGCTGTTCGCCGCGCTCGCCGAGACCGCCGCCGCGGCGCCGCCGGTGCAGCCGCGCACGCTCGGCCACGACGCGCTGCTCAACCTGTTCAAGAGCGAGGCGGTCGGCCGCGACGTCGTGCTCGACCCGGCGACGTTCGAGGACCTGTGCGGCGGCCGCCGGCCGGAGCGCAAGTCGCTCGAAGTGATCTACGAGGGCGCGGAGTGATCGTTGGCGATGATCGAGGATGACGTGACCCGCGGCGCCGACGCGGCCGGCTGCCACGGCGACCCTGCGTTGCGCGACCAGGCCGCGGCCGCCGCGACCCCGGCGCTCGCCCGGCTTGCCACCGACTATCCGCGCGGCCCCCACGACCAGCCCCAGACCATGTGCCCGGCGTTCGGCTCGCTGCGCGTGGGCCTGCGCATGCGCCGGACCGCGACCATCCTGTCCGGGTCGGCGTGTTGCGTCTATGGGCTGTCGTTCACCGCGCATTTCTACGGCGCGCGGCGGACCATCGGTTATGTGCCGTTCAATTCGGAAACCCTGGTCACCGGCGGTCTGTATGAGGACATTCGCGACGCGGTCACCGAGACCGCCGATCCCGAGCGCTATGACAGCGTGGTCGTGATCAACCTGTGCGTGCCGACCGCGTCCGGGGTGCCGCTCGACCGTCTGCCCAAGGAGATCAACGGCGTCCGGGTGGTCGGGATCGATGTCCCGGGCTTCGGCGTGCCGACCCATGCCGAGGCCAAGGACGTGCTGGCCGGCGCGATGCTGCGCTATGCAAGGCGCGAGGCCGAGCAGGGGCCGGTCGCCCGGCCGCGCGATCTCCGCGACGACGGCCCGCGGGTCACCGTGATCGGCGAGCTGTTCCCGGCCGACCCGGTCGGGATCGCTCAGCTGATCGAACCGATGGGCCTGCGCGTCGCGCCCCAGGTGCCGGTGCGCGAATGGCGCGACCTTTACGGCGCGCTCGACTGCGCGGTCGCGGCCGCGGTCCACCCGTTCTACGTCCGCGCGGTCCACGAGTTCGAGGCAGCGGGCCGCGCGGTGGTCGGCTCCGGCCCGGTGGGGGTCGAGGGCACCGCGGTCTGGCTGGACGCGATCGGGGCGGCCGCCGGGGTCGCGCCGGCCGCCATCGGGGCGGCCAAACAGGCGTCGTTGCCGGCGATCCGCGACGCGCTCGCCGCCAACCCGATTGCGGCCCGGGTGACGATCTCGGGCTACGAAGGGTCGGAGCTCCTGGTCGCGCGTCTGTTGGTCGAGGCCGGGGCCGAGGTGCCCTACGTCGGCACCGCGTGCCCGCGCACGCCGTGGTGCGAGGCCGACCACGCCTGGCTCGCCGCGCGCGGTACCCACGTGCAGTTCCGCGCCGCGCTGGAACAGGACATCGCGGCGATGCGCGAGGTCCGGCCCGACCTCGCGCTCGGCACCACCCCGGTGGTCCAGCGCGCCAAGGAGTTGGGCGTGCCGGCGCTCTACTTTACCAACATGGTCTCGGCGCGGCCGCTGTTCGGACCGGCCGGGGCCGGCGCGCTCGCCGCGACCGTGCGCGGTCAGGCGGCCGGGGCGGCGCGGTTCGCCCGCATGGTCGAGTTCTTCGGGCCGATCGGCCGCGGTGCCACCGCCGGCTACGGCTGGGCCAAGGCCGTGCCGACCGATCCCGACCAGCGGAGCGCCTGACCCATGCATGTGCTCGACCACGACCGCGCCGGCGGCTATTGGGGCGCGGTCTATGCGTTCGCCGCGGTGCGCGGTCTCAGGGTGATCATCGACGGGCCGGTCGGCTGCGAGAATTTGCCGGTCACCGCGGTGCTGCACTACACCGACGCGCTGCCGCCGCACGAGTTGCCGATCGCGGTCACCGGGCTGTCGGAAGAGTCGCTGACCATGACCGGGACCGAGGAGGCGATGGCCCGGGCGGCTGCGACCCAGGACCCGTCGCTGCCGGCGGTGGTGGTCACCGGCTCGATCGCCGAGATGATCGGCGGCGGCGTCACCCCCGAAGGCGCCGCGCTCAAGCGGTTCCTGCCGCGCACGATCGACGAGGACCAGTGGCAGAGCGCCGACCGCGCGCTCTACTGGCTGTGGACCGAGTTCGGGGCAAAGGCGAAGGCGAAGAAGAGGCCCGCGCCGTCGGCGGCGACCGCGACCGGGCGGCCGCTGGTCAACCTGATCGGGCCGAGCTACGGCACCTTCAACATGCCGTCCGATCTGGCCGAGGTCCGCCGCCTGGTCGAAGGGATCGGCTGCGAGATCAACCTGGTGTTCCCGCTCGGCGCCCATGTCAGCGAGGTGCCGCGGTTGGCCGACGCCGCGGTCAATGTTTGCCTCTACCGCGAGTTCGGCCGCACCTTGTGCGAGGCGCTCGGCAAGCCGTATCTGCAGGCGCCGATCGGGATGTTCGCCACCACCAACTTCCTGCGCGCGCTCGGCCAATTGACCGGGGTCGATCCCGAGCCATTCATCGAGCAGGAAAAGCAAACGACGCTCAAACCGATTTGGGACTTGTGGCGTAGCGTCACCCAGGACTTCTTTGCCACCGCGTCCTTCGCGATCGTTGCATCGGATACTTATGCGCGCGGGGTGCGCCGGTTTCTCGAGTCGGACTTGGGTATGCCTTGCACTTATGCCGCGTCTCGGGTGGCCGGTGGCAAGCCGGACAATGCTGTCGTGCGCGCCGCTCTCAGCGACAAACCGCCGCTGGTGCTGTTCGGCTCTTACAATGAGCGGATGTATGCCGCCGAGCTCGGGCTCCGTTCGACCTATATTCCGGCGTCGTTTCCAGGCGCGATCATCCGGCGCGCCACCGGGACGCCGTTCATGGGCTACGCCGGGGCGACCTATCTGGTCCAGGAGATCTGCAACGCGTTGTTCGACGCGTTGTTCCACATTCTGCCGCTCGGCCGCGATCTCGATCGGGTCGAGGGGACCCCGACCCTGCTCGGGCGCTCGGACAGCCGGCCATGGGATGCTGCGGCGCAAAAGTTGTTGGAGGCCTATGTCGAGCGTCAGCCGTTCGTCGCGCGGATTTCCGCGGCCAAACAGCTGCGCGACCGGGTCGAGCAGGACGCCCAGGCGGCCGGGGAGATGCGGGTCACCGAGGAGCGGCTGCGTCGATCGCTCGTGGCGCTGACCGGCGCGGGGTAGGCGGGCTGGCGCCCCCAGGTCAAGGTCCCCCCCCCCCCCACACACCTCCCGACCAGGGGTTACCCCCTGGACCCCATCAATTGGTCGGGGTCAAGGGGGGTGACCCCCCTTGCGGGGGTGTCGGGGGCAGCGCCCCTGACAACGGCCGCGAGGCCGCATCCGGCGTCGCGGTGAAGGATTTTATCCCCCGCCATCGCGACGGGGCCGACCGCGCGCCGTCGTTCGATCACAGAGGCGCTGCCGCCGATGGGCGGTATCATTTCGCATGCGTGCACGGGGCGATGTGATCCGTGTCGGCCGGTGCAATCGAACCGTCTTGCGCGTGTGCTTATGCCGCATTGGCACCGTGACCGGTGCGCGTCATGGTTCGGCTGGTGCGCGGCACACGTCGGTCCGCGTGCCGCAGTGCTATTGGGAGCACACCCGGCCGGGGGAACCTGCGCCGGCAGCGGCAAACGGTCGGTCGACCCTTGCTGCGCCCACGACCCCAAGCCGCGCGACCCCGCGCGGTGGTCATCGTCTTATCCGATCACGTGGAGGTTGTCCTTATGGTTGATCTTGAGAGAAAGGGTGACTCCCTTTCGGGCCTGACCAACGCGGAAGCCAAGGAATTCCATAGCGTCTTCATGTCGAGCTTCATCGTCTTCATCCTGGCTTGCGCCCTTGCGCACTTCCTGGTCTGGAGCTGGCGTCCGTGGTTCTGAGCCACGGGTGATCCACACTTTCGGGTTGATCCCGCGGTCGGCGCTCCTGGCCGGCCGACGCTGAGTCTCATCTGGAGATCCGCACCATGTATCGCATCTGGCTCCTGTTTGATCCGCGTCGTTCGTTGACGGCGCTGTTCACCTTCCTGTTCGTTCTTGCTCTGCTCATCCACTTCATCCTGCTCAGCACCGAGAAGTTCAACTGGTTCGCCGGCTGACCGGGTCGTTCACAGCGTAACCTGCCGACGGCAGCGGTTGGGCCGGTGCGCGACGCCCGGCCGATCCGCTGCCGGCTCGACACGGCCGAGGAAGGGGGGGCGTGCCATCACCGAACCTCATGCCCGCTGGTCTCGTGATGGCCCGGAGGATGTCAAGTCATGGCCATGCTCAGTTTTGAGAGAAAGTATCGCGTCCGTGGCGGGACGTTGTTAGGCGGCGATCTGTTCGATTTCTGGGTGGGGCCGTTCTATGTCGGCTTCTTCGGGATCACCACGCTGGCGTTCGCCCTGCTCGGCACCCTTTTGATCGTCTGGTCGGCCGCGATCGACGGCAACGGCAACCCGTGGACGATCAACGTCGCGCCGCCGGACCTCAAGTACGGCCTTGCCTTCGCGCCGCTCGCCGAGGGCGGGCTGTGGCAGCTGATCACGATTTGCGCGATCGGCGCCTTCGTGTCCTGGGCCCTGCGCGAGGTCGAGATCTGCCGCAAGCTCGGCATCGGCTATCACGTGCCGATCGCGTTCGGCTTTGCGATCTTCGCCTATGTCACGCTGGTCGTGATCCGGCCGTTGCTGCTCGGTGCCTGGGGCCACGGCTTCCCCTACGGCATCTTCAGCCATCTCGACTGGGTGTCGAACGTCGGCTACCAGTA
>JANQHG010000237.1 GCA_028277115.1 Azospirillaceae bacterium | reverse complement strand
TCCGCCGGCGGCGCCGATTCGGCTGCGCCCGGCGTCGCTCGCCGGGCGCCCGGCGGTGATCGCGGTCGGCAGCTCGGCCGGCGGGCGCTGACGAAACGGCACCGCCGCCGCGCGAACCTCGGCCGGCGGCAGGCCGGGCGGCGGCTCCGCCGCCGGTTCGCCCGGTGACGGCGCGCTCGCCGGCGCCGGGCTCGATGCCGCCGCGGCGCCGCCGGCGCCCGCCGTCGGGTCGGGGCGCCCGAACCGATCGAGCCGCGCGCGCACCGGCGGCGCCCCGATCGGCCGCGGCACGCCCGCGCGCGCCACCTCGGCGCGGCCGCGCCCGCCCGGACCACGGCCGGCGTCGCGGCGCGCCGCCTCGGCCAACCCCTTGACTTTCGTCACCAGTTCGGTGCGGAAATCAACCGTCCCGGAAATCTCCCGCGTGGTCGGCTTTGGCAGGTAATCCGCCGCGCCGGCGCGCAGCGCCCGCAGGCTGATGTCGGCGTTGCGCCGGGTCAATGTCGAGGCGACGATGATCTTGACCGACGGCGTTACCGCCAGAAGCTTCGGGATCGCGGTCAGGCCGTCCATCACCGGCATCTCGATGTCCAAGACGATCACATCGACCGCCTGGCGACCGAGCGCATTGATCGCCAACTGGCCGTTGCCGACCGACGCCACCACCGAGATCGCCGAATCCTGTTCGAGCGCGCGGGTCAAAAGGCCGCGAATGACCGCCGAATCATCGACCACCATGACCCGATACGGCGCGTCCCGCTCCGGACCCGCGCGCGTCGCCGCGCCCCCGGCTGTCTGTGGCATTCAGTCGTTCCCGTTGGTCAGAGCAATCCCACTTCGGAAAGCTTGGACTCAATAATATCGCTGTCGAACGGCTTCATGATATACTCATCGGCGCCCCCGGTCAGCGCTTCTTGTATGTGTGCCATATCGTTTTCGGTGGTGCAAAAAATCACCTTGGGTCGTTCGCCGCCGGCCATCTTGCGCAACCGCCGTAGAAAATCGATCCCGGTCATCACCGGCATGTTCCAATCGAGCAAAATGACGTCGGGCATCTGCTCGGCACAGCGGTGCATTGCCTCTTGACCGTTCTCCGCCTCGACGCAAGTGAACGATAACTCTTCAACGATTTTGCGCGCAACCTTACGGATGACACGGCTGTCATCGACGACAAGACAGGTTTTCATCGTCCACCCCGTTGACAGTCGGCGTGTCCGCCCGCGGCCCCGGCCCGATGCCGCGGGCGGCACGGACGGCGGGGGTTACCCGCCGTCGAGGTCCGAGAAATCCAGCAATCGTTCGACATCCAAGACCACCATCAGCTTGTTGTTGAGCCGGTAGATGCCGGACGACACCTGACGCCATCGTAAGTCGAGCGTCGCCGGATTGCGCTCGAAATCGCGATCGTTGAGGCTCAACACCTCACCGACGCTATCGACCATCAGACTGTAAAGCTCGCCCTTCAGATCGACCACGATGCTCATGCCCGGGGCGTCGCGCGGCCTGGGCGGCAGGCTGAGCCGCATGCGCACGTCGATCGCGGTGACGATCCGGCCGCGCAGATTGAGCGATCCCGCGACCTCGGGCGGCGCCAGCGGGATGCGGGTGATTCGCTGCTGGCCAAGCACGTCTTGGACCTGGAGCACCGGGATGCCGAACATCTGTTCGGCAATCGACATGGTGACGAAGTCGCGACTCGACACCGACCCGCCATTGTCGCCGCGCGGCCGGGTCACGGTCGCGGTCGCCGGGAGTTGCCGGCTCATACTGCGGCACCTTTCTGTTCGGTCAAGAGCTGCGAGAGCGTGTAGAGCAGGGCGTCGCGATCGAACTTGGCGACATAGTCGTCAAAGCCGGCGCGGCGGCCACGGTCGAGGTCGCGCGGCGTCGAATAGCTCGACAGCGCGACCAACGGCGTGTCCTGCCAGCGCCCGCCGCCCTTGATCGCCTCGGCGAAATCGAGCCCGCTCATCCCCGGCATCTCGATGTCGCTGACGATCACGTCGAACTCTTCGCCGGCGTCATAAAGGTCAAGCGCGGCACCCGCGCTCTCGACCGCGGTCACCTCGTAGCCCGACACGCTCAACAGCGGTGTCAACAGGTTGCGGAAGAACGGGCTGTCATCGACCAGAAGAATGCGCGGCGCCCGGGTCTCCTCATAGGCTTCGCGGCTGCCCGAGCCGAACCAGTCCTTGTATGCTTGGGTCAGGAAGTAGCCGGCGTCAATCACGTCGGTCGCCCGGCCGGCGACGATCGCACTGCCGATCAACCCGGCGCGGTCGGACGCCAGCTGGACCGTCAGCTTCTCTTCGACGATATCGACGATCTCGTCGACCACGAGGCCCATCGAGCGGTCGCCGTCAGCAAACACCAGGACCGGGCGGCGGATCTCCGCGCCGTCCTCATCGACACCGTCGCCGACCGCCGCGGCGGTGGCAAGGTCGCAGGCCGGATCGATCGGCACCAGCGGCATCAGCTTGCCGCGGTACTGCACAACCGGGATGCCGTTGGAGAACTCGAGCGACTTCAACTCGACGTCCTCCAGACGCGCGACCAGCGACAGCGGCACCGCCTTGGGCGCGCCGCCGCCGGCTCGGAACAACAACAAGGCCACGGTCTGTTCCTGACGTTGGGCGTGGACCGCCGCGGCCTCGGCGCTGATCTTCTCGGCCAGCGTCACCTCGCCGGTCGAGGCGGCGATGCCGTTGGGGTCGAGGATCATGATCACCGTGCCGTCGCCAAGGATCGTGTTGCCCGAGAACATCTCGATGTGGCGCAGGATCGGCGCCACCGGCTTGACCACGATCTCTTCGGTATCGAACACCCGATCGACGATGATACCGAAGGTGTAGGTCCCGACCTGGGTGACCACGATATAGGTCTCGTCGGTACTGGAACTGTCGTCTTCGCGGCCGCCGCCGTTGACGTCGGCTTCGAGCCGCAACAGCTCACGCAACGGCACCAGCGGTAACAGCCGGTCGCGCAGGCGCAACACCGGGGTGCCCTTGATCCGTTCGATCGCGTGATCGCTGTCCGCGGCGGCGCGCACCAACTCGAGCACGCTGATCTGCGGGATCGCGAACCGCTCCCCGGCGCATTCGACGATCAGCGCCGAGACGATCGCGAGCGTCAGCGGGATCTTGATGATGAAGGTGGTGCCCTTTCCCTGGGTCGACGACATTTCGATGGTGCCGCCGATCCGCTCGATGTTGGTCCTGACCACGTCCATGCCGACGCCGCGGCCGGAGACGTTGCTGACCTCGGTTGCGGTCGAGAACCCGGGCTTCATGATGAACTGCTGGATCTGCTGATCCGACATGACGGCGAGCTCGGCCTCGCTCGCCATGCCGAGCGCGGCCGCTTTCGCCTTGATCTTCTGGATCGACAGCCCGCGGCCGTCGTCACTGATCTCGATGATAATGTGGCCGCCCTCGTGATAGGCGTTGAGGGTGATTCGGCCGACCTCGGGCTTGTCGGCGGCCAGGCGGTCGGCCGGGATCTCAAGGCCATGGTCCGCCGAGTTGCGCACCATGTGGGTCAGCGGGTCCTTGATCAGCTCGAGCACCTGGCGGTCGAGCTCGGTGTCGGCGCCGAGCATCTGCAGATCGATCCGTTTGCCGAGCTCGTGCGCCAGGTCGCGGACCAGCCGCGGCAGCTTGGCCCAGGCATTGCCGATCGGCTGCATGCGGGTTTTCATCACGCCTTCCTGGAGCTCGGAGGTGACGTGGTTCAACCGCTGCAGCGGGGCCGCGAACTCGCTGTCCTTCTGACTGCGCAGGATTTGCAGGAGCTGGTTTCGGGTCAGCACCAACTCGCTGACCATGGTCATCAGGTTTTCCAACAGGTCGACATTGACCCGGATGGTCTGGGCCGCGACCGCAGACTCCTTGGCGATCGTTTCGCCCGCCTCGTCCTCGCGTGTCGCGTCGGGGATCACCGTCAGATCTTTGCGGACCGCGACATCGCGCCCGCCGGCCGGCGCCGCGCCGCGCCGTCCGGCGGTGTCGGCTCCGGCCCGCGCCGCCGGGCGTTCGTCACCGCCGCCTGACGGCGGCGACGCCGGGGCCGCCGCCGCGGGGTCCGGTGCCGGC
>JANQHG010000157.1 GCA_028277115.1 Azospirillaceae bacterium | reverse complement strand
CGCCGGCGGCCCGTCAACGGGCTGATCACCGCTCCGCCGCGGCGGAATCGCGCGACATATAGCGCCGCCGCGGTGCATCGGTAAGGCAAAAATGCGCGCGCACGCGGTCGGCGGCCGGGCCGCGGCCGGCGCCGGCGTGGTCTGGGGCGACCAACTTCCCATGGGACCGCTGATTCCGCAGGTAAGGGACTTGCGCCGCCTTTTTTCAACGACCATTTTGATGTCCAGACGCGATTGCGAACGATAGAAACCAGCCAGATCTGCGATCTAAAGTCCTGCCGTCGGCGACCAAGGCCGCACCGGCACGTCTGCCACGCGGCGGCCGGGTGTGCACCCGAAGGCATCGCCGGCGCGGTGGACACACGGGTCGGACCGACGTCGTCTTTGCGGGCAAGAGAGTTTTTTTTCCGGCGATCGTGATCACAGTTTCTTGCGGTCGGCGTTGCCAGTGCCTATAGTTGGGGTGTGGGCTTGAACGTCCGAACAGGTGATCGTTGGGTCGGGGTTTAAGCGTCGGTTGGGGTGACGCGCGACTCGATCGATGAGAAAAGCCAGGTCTTGGTGCCGTAGAACTTCGTATGACTGCATGCCGGATTTTAACGTAGATCGGGACAATGCCGGTCCCCGTAGTCGGCTGGCGTCATCTTAAGGGCAATGGAGCGACAGTGTCGGGTTTTGGGCAATTGTGGTGATGCGATTTGAATGAACAGCGCTTGTCAGTGGCCCGAACGATCTGACGCTTTGGAACAAATTTTCTTGATAGCTTTGGAACAAATTTTCTTGATAATTGTGAATTGGCCAGTCCTATACGCACTTCAATTTTGAGCGGTGTTTGGTTCGTCGGTCCGGCAGGTCCGGCCGACTCCCCGGCGGGACCAAACGTTCGGTCAGCGCCGGGGGGATGCGACGGACCGGTTCCGGGCGGCGGCGGCGGCCGGCCGTCCGACTCGCCGAACCGTCGCGCTCGACACTCCCAACCAGCCGATCCGCCCGTCGGAAAAGAGGCCGACCGGCGGGACACGCGAGGTCTTATGCACACGACACTTTGGAGATCCAACGGTGGTCGATCACCGAACGGCGGGACGGGTCCCGAGGCGCCGAAACGTCGGGGACGGATTCCGCAGGCGGCGTGGCCGCGCATCGTCGAACGCTACCGCAACGGCGAAACCTTAAGCTCGATCGCGCGCGAGTTCGATTGCACGCCGAGCGCCATTTCCTATGTTGTTCGCAAGGCCGAGGCGTCTGGCATGACCACCATGAGCCTGTCGGATCCGCGCCAGGCGGGGACCGAACAGGAAGACCGACTGCCGACCAGCGGGCGACCGCGGGCGACCGGCCAAATCTCCCTCAGCGCCGATCCGCGCGGGTTGGAGCGTCCCGACCGGACGATCGATCCGCCGGCGACCGCGGTCGAAACCGCGACCGGAACCGACCGGGCCGCCGCGGCCGGTGGTCCATCGGCCGTCTCCGACCGCCGCCCGACCGAGACCGTGGCGGCGCGGCCGCTCCCCCCGACGGCACCGGCCGCCGGCGCCGGGCGCGTTGCCGAACCGGCGCGCATGGCGCCCGCGGCCCAGCCGGCACCGCGCGCTGCCGGTCCATCGGACCCGGCGGCGAGCGCCGGCGACGACCCGCTCGAACAGCGCCTGCGCGCGACTGCCGAAGCCTGCGTTGCCGCCTATCACGCCTGGAAGACCAACCCGACCGAGGGTGCCAGCGAAGGTCTGCACACGGCCGTTCACGAGGCGCGCAAGGCGCTCTCGCGGGTCGAGATCGAGTTGTCGGCCAGCCGGCGCGACGAACACGCGGTGCGGCCGATCCCGATCCCGGCCCATCGGTCGGCGCGGCGTGGCAGGTAAGCTCAAAACCGTGCCCGACCATCCGACCGCCCGACCGTCACACGGCGGAAAGGCTCACTCAAGAAAGTAAGCCGGCTGAACGACCGGCCGGCGGTCCAATCAAGAAGCGTATCATCAAGTAAAGGGTGGAAACGAACGTGTTCGGTATCTTGGTATCTGGTATCCTGAAGACCGGTCGGGCCGCCTTGGGCGCGGCCCTGGGGCTCGCGGTCCTGAGCGGCGGCTCGATTGCGGGCAAAGACATGGTGGCGATCGCCGCGGATCCGGTGCGGGTCGGCGAGATCAACAGCTACAGTGGGATTCCCGCGTTTACCCTGCCGTATCGGCAGGGCTGGCAACTCGCGGTCAGCGAGGTCAACGCGGCCGGCGGTGTCCTGGGCGGCCGGCCGCTCGAGGTGGTTTCGCGCGACGACGCCGGTCGGCCCGACGTCGCGGTGCGGCTGGCGACCGAGCTGATCACGCGCGAACGCGTGGTCCTGCTTGCCGGGACCTTCTTTTCTCACGTCGGGCTGGCGGTCAGCGATGTCGCGGCGCGTTATCGGATGCCGTTCCTGGCTGCGGAGCCGTTGAGCGACGCGCTGACCTGGAGCCGGGGCAACCGGTACACCTATCGCCTGCGGCCAAGCACCTACATGCAGGCGGCGATGCTGGTCGAAGAGGCGGCCAAGCTGCCGGTGACCCGCTGGGCCACCGTCGCACCGAACTACGAGTACGGCCATTCGGCGGTCGCCTGGTTCAAGAGCCTGCTCGCCGAACGGCGGCCCGACGCCACCTTCGTCGCCGAGCAATGGCCGGCGCTCGGCAAGATCGAGGCCGGGACCACCGTCCAGGCGTTGGCGCTCGCCGAGCCCGAGGCCGTGTTCAACGTCACCTTCGGGGCCGATCTTGCGCGTTTCGTCCGCGAGGGCAGCCAGCGCGGCCTGTTCCGCGATCGCCCGGTGGTCAGCCTGTTGACCGGCGAGCCCGAGTATTTGGGGCCGCTCGGCGCCGAGGCCCCGGAAGGCTGGATCGTCACCGGGTACCCGTGGGATCAGATCGGCACCCCGGCGCACACCGCATTCCGCGACGCCTATCAGGCGCGGTTCGGCGAGCCGCCGCGGCTCGGCTCGGTGGTCGGCTACATCACTCTGGCCGCGATCGCGGCCGGGCTCGATCGCGCCGGGTCGACCGATGCCGAGGCGGTGGTCGACGCGTTCGCCGGCCTTGAGCTCGACAGCCCGTTCGGTCCGGTCCGGTTCCGCGCCGCCGATCACCAGGCGACCATGGGGGCGTTCGTCGGGCGGCTCGCGGTCGAAGACGGGCGGGGGCGCATGGTCGATTGGCGGTATGCCGACGGTGCCGACTATTTGCCGTCGGCGGACGATGTCGCCGCTCTGCGGCCCGCGTCGGCGCGATGAGGTCTGCCGAGGCGGCGCCGGATTTGGGGGCTGGCGCCCCCAAGGTCAGGGGGTTTCACCCCCCGACACCCCCCGACCAGGGGTTGCCCCCTGGACCCCGTTAGCTAGTGGGGTCAAGGGGGGTGCTCCCCCGTGCGGGGGCGAGGGGCAGCGCCCCCCGAGCGGCCGGAAGGCCGCGTTCGACACCGCACGTCCCCCCTCTGTCCGTCTTCAAGGGTCGGGTCCGCGTTCGGTGTCTGTGTACCTTGTCCAAGCCTTGTCGGGCGTCGCCGCCGGGTCGGTCCTGTTCCTGATCTCGGTCGGGCTGACCTTGGTGTTCGGCTTGAGCCGGGTGGTCAATTTCGCCCACGGCTCGTTCGTCATGGTCGGCGGCTATCTCGGCTACACCTTGACCGAGGCATTCGCGACGGGCCCGCTCGGCTTCTGGGCCGCAATCGCGCTTTCCGCCCTTGCGGTCGGCGCGCTCGGCGGCCTGATCGAGCGAACCCTGATCCGCCGGCTCTACGGGGCGCCCGAACTTTTGACCCTGCTCGCCACCTTCGGGGTTGGGCTGATCCTCAAGGACGCCGCGCGCCTGGTCTGGGGCCCCGACGATCTGCTCGGCGCCCGCGCGCCCGGGCTCGGCGGCAGCGTCGCGATCGTCGGCACGCCGTTCCCGACCTACGACCTGGTGCTGTGCGCGATCGGACCGATCGTGCTCGCCCTGTTATGGCTCTTGTTCCACAGCACCCGGTTCGGGCTCGCGGTGCGCGCGGCGACCGAGGACCGCGAGATCACCGCCGCGCTCGGGATCGATCCAGCGCGCCTGTTCACCGGTGTTTTCGTGCTCGGCGCGACTTTCGCCGGTCTCGGCGGCGCGCTCCAGGTGCCGCGCCAGGCGATCACCCTCGACCTCGACCTCGCCTGGATCGTCGAGGCGTTCGTGGTCGTGGTGATCGGCGGCTTCGGCAGCCTGCCGGGCGCGTTTCTGGCCGCCCAATTGATCGGCCAAGTCCAGGCGTTCGGCATTCTGATCGTGCCCGAGATCACCTTGGTCGGCGTGTTCGCGCTGATGGCGGTCGTGTTGGTGGTGCGACCGCGCGGCCTGATCGGCGGCGTCGTGGTGCCGGTGCGCGCCGCGGCCGCGTCCCCGGCGACCCGCGCGCCCGCCCGGGCGGGCGCCTGGCAGCGGTTGGGCACCGCCGCCGCCGTCGCGGGCTTGGCCGCCCTGCCGCTGGTCGCCGATCCGTATCGTCTGATCGTGGTCGCCGAAGCCCTGATCCTGGCCCTGTTCGCCGCCGGCTTGCATCTGCTGGTCGGGATCGGCGGGCTGGTGTCGTTCGGCCACGCCGCTTACTTCGGGCTCGGCGCCTATGGCGCGGCGCTCACGGTCCACCATCTCGGCTGGTCGATGACCCCGGCACTGGTCGCGGCCCCGCTCGCCGCGGCGGCCGGCGCGGCCCTGTTCGGCGCGGTGTGCGTGCGCCGGCACGGCATCTATCTCGCCATGTTGACGTTGGCGTTCGCCCAGATCCTGTGGTCGGCCGCGTTTCAATGGACGGCGCTGACCGGCGGCGACAACGGCATTCTCGGCATCTGGCCGGACGGCTGGGCCGCCGGCCCGACCGGCTTTTACCTTTTGACCCTGGCGGTGGCGCTGACCGGGCTTGCCGTGGTGCGCCGGATCGCGTTCTCGCCGTTCGGCTTTGCGCTGCGCGCCGCCAACGAGGCGCCGGCGCGCGCCGCCGCGCTCGGCCTGCCGATCCGCGCCCTGCACTGGGCCGCCTTCGTGATCGCCGGCGGCCTCGCCGGGCTTGCCGGCGGTCTTTATGCCTTTGCCAAAGGCAGCGTGTTCCCCCAGGTGCTCTCGGTCGCGGTGTCGGTCCAAGGGCTGGTGATCATCCTGTTGGGCGGCCTTCAGGCGTTGAGCGGGCCGGTGATCGGGGCGGCGGTGTTCCACGGCCTCGAGACCGAGATCATGCGCGCGACCGAGTTGTGGCGGCTGTGGTTGGGCGCCTTGATCCTGATCTTGGTGCTCGCCGGCCCCGGCGGGGTTGCCGGGGCCGCCGGGGCGTTGGTGCGCCGGTGGACCGGCGAGCGCGAGCGCGCGGCCGGGGCGGACCGTTCGTGACCGCGCCGCTGCTCGAGGTCCGCGACCTTGCCAAGGCGTTCGGCGGCGTCGCGGCGGTCGACGGGGTGTCGTTCCGCCTCGACGCCGGCGCGGTGACGGCGGTGATCGGGCCGAACGGCGCCGGCAAGACGACGCTGCTCAACCTGATCGCAGGCGGGCTTGCCCCCGATCGCGGCCGCATCCGGCTTGGCCGCGTCGACCTCGCCGGCCGGTCGGCGCGCGCGGTGTGGCGCGCGGGCGTCGGGCGGACCTTTCAGATCCCGACGCCGCTCGCCTCGATGACCGTGCGCGAGGCGGTCCAGCTGGTGTTCGCCGCGCGCACGCTCGGGTACTGGCGTTTTTGGCAGCCGCTCGCCGCGATCGGACACCCGGAGACCGATCCCTTGCTCGGGCGGTTCGGCCTCGACCGGCTGGCCGGGGCGCGCTGTGGCGATCTGCCGTACGGTACGCTGAAGCGACTCGACCTCGCGCTGGCGATGGCGGCGCGGCCGTCGCTCTTGTTGCTCGACGAGCCGACCGCGGGCCTCGGCGACGATGCGCGCGGGCCGCTGCTCGCGCTGGCGCTGGCGCGCGCGCGCGCCGACGGCACCGCGGTCCTGTTCGTCGAGCACGACGTGGATCTGGTGTTCGGCCATGCCGAGCGGGTGCTGGTGCTCGACCAAGGCCGGGTGATCGCGGCCGGCCCGCCACACCAGGTGCGTGCGGACGCCCGGGTGCGCGCCGCCTATCTGGGCGACCAGGCCGCGCCGGCGCTGGGGGGCGACCATGACGGGTCATGAGGCGGAGGCCGGACGTCTGGTCCTCGCCGGCGTCGCGGCGTGGTACGGCAGCGCCCAGGCGTTGTTCGACGTGACGCTCGAGGTCGGGCCGGGCGAGTGCGTGGTCGTGCTCGGGCGCAACGGCGCCGGGAAGACCACCAGCTTGCGCGCGGTGCTCGGGATGATCCCGACGGTGCGCGGCGCGCGCCGGTTCGACGGCGCCGACCTGGCCGGCGCCGCGACCCACGAGATCGCCCGGCGCGGCATCGGCTATGTGCCCGAGGACCGACGCGTCTTCTCCGGGCTGACGGTCGCCGAGACCCTGACCCTGGCCCGCCGCTCCCCCGCGACCGAGCCCGCGCGATGGTCGCGCGACCGGTTGTTCGAGCTGTTTCCCCGCCTCGCGCAACTCGCCGAGCGACGCGGCGGCACGCTGAGCGGCGGCGAGCAGCGGATGCTCGCGATCGCCCGCGCGCTCGCCGGCAACCCGCGCCTCGTCCTGTTGGACGAGCCGAGCGAAGGGCTGGCGCCGCGCCTGCGCGCCCGGATCACCGAGCTCATTCACACCTTGCGCGGCCAGGGGGTCGGGTTGCTGATCTGCGAACAGTCTATTGCGCTGGCACGCGCGGTCGCCGACCGGGTGGTCGTGCTCGACCGCGGCCGTTCCGTTCTCACCGGATCACGGGCCGAGTTGCCCGCGTTGCTCGCGCAGGGTCTGCCCCATCTGGGGGTATGATCGCCGTCCCGGCTTAGACGATCAGATCAATCGCCTCGCGGGTCATTCGATCGCTGGCCGCCAGCACCTTGGCGTTGGCCGAAAACTCGGTCTCCGCCGAGACCAGCGCGACCGTGTTCGCCGTATCGACCCGACCAGCGGCAATCGCCTGTCCCGCGCCGGCGGCGCGCTGACCCGCACGGTCAAGCCCGGTGAGTGCGGCCGTCCGCGCTGCGGTCAAGCCACCCCCGATCGCCCCGATTTCCGCCATCGATCGCTCCGTCTGACGCTCCATCTGAGTGCGCTTTCAGCGCACTGAACACTGCCGCGGGTTCACACTGCCGCGGGTTCCCGCTGCCACCGGCAGACACAGTCGCGTATACGTTCGCGACCGCGCGCGCACCGGATCTCATTGCAAGATATGAAACCGTCCTCGTCGCGTTGCAATGGCCGCAGTGAATTGCCGATCAGATCGTTGCCGCCCTCGCGTCGAACGAAGCCTGCGTACAACACATGCCAGCCACCAGCAACCGTCGCCCTTGCCGTGACCTGTTCGCTCTTGCAACCCGGCGCACGCCGTGCGAATTTTGCGATGCAGCAAGCGATTGCTGCTCCGCCCTTCTTGGGCGTTTCCTCCCTAGACTCGGGCCGCTGGCAACAGCGGCCTTTTTTCTGCCAGACGGGGCGACCGCTGGCAATCCCTTACAGGTCCGTGACAGGATCGGTGCCGGACGCGGTGCCGGCGCCCGCTGCCGCGCGGGCTCAAACTCGCGCCCGATCGCGCCGGCGATCAGGAGCGAGACGCCATGGCGTGGAAGACCATTCTAGTCCACCTTGACGACACGGATCGGGTGACGGCACGGCTCGACCTCGCGGTTGCGCTGGCGCGCCGCGCCGACGGCCGGGTGATCGGGCTGTTCGCCGAGAACGAGCCGGGGCTGCCGATGCTCGGGTCTCACGGCCCCGGCCCGGCCCTGCGCGAGGCGGCGCGGCGCAGCGAGCGGCGGTTCGCCGACACCTTGGCCGCGTCCGGGGTCGCCGGCAGCCACCATGCGGTGTTGGCGATCGGCGAGGCCTACGTCACCCGGCAGGTGATCGGCGCCGCCCGCCACGCCGACCTGGTGCTGCTCGGCCAGCACGACGCCGGTCATCACGCCCCGACCGTCCCGCGCGACTTGGCCGAACAGGTCGCGCTGCACGGCGGACGGCCGGTGGTGGTGATGCCGTATGCCGGCAATCACCCGGCGCTCGAGGGGCATGCCCTGATCGCCTGGAACGGCGGTCGCGAGGCGGCGCGGGCGCTCCATGACGCCATGCCGTTGATCGATGCTGCGGGCGCGGTCACCGTGCTCGACCTCGAGGCGACGGCGCCCGATCGCGCCCCCGACGACACGGACGGCGCGGCGCCGTTCACTGATATCGTCCGGACCCTGGCCACGCGCGGCGTACCCGCGACTCGGGAGCGGATGGGCACGGTGCAGGTGCCGCCGGCAGAGTTGATGCTGTCGCGCGCCGCCGACCTCGGCGCGACCCTTCTGGTCATGGGCGCACACGGCCATTACGGCTACCCCCACCTGCACCGCGGCGGCGCGACCCGCCAGATTCTGCGCCACATGACCCTGCCGGTGCTGCTGTCGCACTGACCCGGCCGGTTCGCGCCACCGGGCCAGTTTCGGGCGGCGGGCGGTCGGTCGAGGTGTTCAGGACTGACGCATTTGTTGTCTTCTGTTGTCTTCACGACAGATGACGGTGGTCGCTATCAAACGTCGCGCGATCGCATTGGGCTTTCATATCCGGGGGTGGGGCGGATGCGGATCGGACTTGGCATGCAGGTCACGCTGGCACTCTTGGTCGGTGCGCTGGCCCTGGTCGGGGTGATGACCGGCGTGTCGCTGTGGACGTTGGGCGAGAGCCGCGACGCGGCGGTCCGCGCGCGGCTCGCCGCCATGCACGAAACGCTGACCCGCAGCATCGCGGCGGAGGCCGAGCGCGCCCTCAGCCTGGCCCAGCTGGTCGCCGGGCTTCCCGAGGCGCAAGACGGCCTCGCCGACGGCGCGCGCGACCGGCTCCGCGCCGCCTTCCTGCCCGGCTTCGACCGGCTGGCGTCGGCCCACGGGGTCCGCCAGTTCCAGTTCCACACCGCGCCGGCGACCTCGATGTTCCGGGTTCACATGGCCGACCGGTTCGGCGACGACTTGGCGTCGTTCCGCTCGACCGTGGTCGAGGTCAACCGGACCGGCCAACCGGTGTCCGGGCTCGAGGTCGGGCGCGCCGGGCTCGGCCTGCGCGGCGTCGTGCCGGTCCACCGGGACGGCCGGCAGGTCGGGTCGGTCGAGTTCGGGCTGTCGTTCGGCCAGGCGTTCTTCGACAGCTTCACCCGATTGACCGGCTGGGAGGCCGCGCTCTACCTGAAGACCGGGTCCGCGTTCCGCCGTTTCGCCTCGACCCTGCCCGACACGGTCCGGTTTGCCGACGACAGCCTGCGGCGCGGTCTCGCGGCACCGGTGCTGGTCGCGGATCATCGCAGCGGCGCGGCGACAAGGGCGGTGCTGCTGGCGCCGATCACCGATTATCGCGGCGACGCGATCGCGGTCGCCGCGGTCGCGCTCGACCGGGCACCGCTCGACGCCGCGGCGGCCGCTCAGCGCGGCCTCGGCCTTGCGGTCGGGCTGGTCGTGTTCGCGGCAGCGGCGCTCGGCGCCTGGGTGCTCGACCGCCGGTTGTCGCGCCCGCTGGTCCGCCTTTCAGACTGCCTGCGTCAGGTCGCCGGCGGCGAGCTTGACCATGAGGTGCCCGATCTCGACCGCGCCGACGAGATCGGCGCCATGGCCACCGCGGTCCAGGCGTTCAAGGACAATGCCGCGGCGCAGCACCGACGCGAGCAGGCCGAACGGGCCCGCGCCGCCGAGGAGGTCGAGGCGCAGGCCCGCCGCCACGCCCACGAGCGCGCGGTTGCCGACCGGCTGCGCCACCATGTCGAACGGGTCGCGGCCGGCGAACTCGGCTGCCGCTTGCCGATCGACACGGCAGACGGCGTCCACGGGACCCTGTTTGCCGACGTCAACCGGCTGACCGAGGTGATCGAACAGGCGGTGACCGACCTTGGCCACAGCCTGACCGCGCTCGCGGTCGGCAACCTCGGGCATCGGATCGACCGGATGGACGGCGGACGCTTTGCCGAGATCAAGTCCGACGCCAACGCGACCGCCGAGAAGCTGAGCCGAGTGATCGGCCAGATCAGCGAGTGCGCGCATGCGATCAACGGCGTGTCCGCGGAATTGGCGTCGGGGTCGGATGATCTTGCCGAGCGCACCGAACGCCAGGCGGCCCAGGTCGAACAGACCGCCGCCGCGGTCGGCGAGCTGTCCGAGACCGTCCGCCGCAATGCCCGTCACGCCGAGGACGCAAGCCGCCTGTCCACGGAGTCGCGCGCGGCGGCCGAGGAGGGCAGCCGGCTCGGCGCCGACGCGATCGCCGCGATCCGCGACATTCAGGTCAGCGCCACGCGGATCAGCGAATTCATCGGCGTGATCGACGAGATCGCGTTCCAGACCAACCTGCTCGCGCTCAACGCGGCGGTCGAGGCGGCGCGGGCCGGTCAAGCCGGTCGCGGCTTTGCGGTGGTCGCCCAAGAGGTCCGTCAACTGGCCCAACGCTCCGCCCACGCCTCGCGCGAGATCAAGGGCGTGGTCCAAGAAAGCACCCAACGCGTCGACCACGGCGTCGCCCTGGTGCAGCGCGCGGTCGCCGCGCTCAGCTCGATCGCAACGTCGTCGACCCGGGTCGCCGACAGCGTCTCCGAGATCGCCGACGCCAGCCAAGCCCAGGCCGGCGGGCTCGACGAGATTACCGCGGCGGTCGGCGCGTTCGACGAGACCACCCAGAAAAACGCGGCCCTGGTCGAGCAGAACAGCGCCGCGACCCGGGCCCTCAACGACCAGACCGCCGCGCTCGACGGCCTGCTCGCCTTCTTCGTCACCGGGCGCGGCGCCCAGGACCCGATGCTGCGCAACGCCGCCCTGGTGCTCGGCACCCGGATCGACCACGAGGTGTTCGTCGAACGGATCGAGCGCGCGGTCGCCGGCGACGGCAGTCTCGACCCGATCGCGCTCGCCGATCACACCGCCTGCCGGCTCGGCCGCTGGTACTATCGCGACGCCCCGCCCGCGGTCCGACGCGCGCCGAGCTTCGCGGCGCTCGAGGCGCCGCACATCGATGTCCACCGCACCGGCGCCGCGGTGGTCGAACGGCTGAACGGCGGCGACCGCGCCGGTGCACAGGCCGCGCTCGACCAACTGCACCGCGCGTCCGAGGCAGTGCTGGGCGGGCTCGACGGCTTGGCGGGCGACCTGCGCGCCGCCGCGGCCGAGCCGTCGGCGGCGCCGGCACAGCGCGGTCGGGCCGCAGCCTGGCGCGCCTGATCGACCGGCCGGCCGGTTACGGCACGCCGCCGACCCGGATCAGGGCAAGAGCGATGGTGACCTCGACCTCGCGCCCAACCACGTCCCCGGTCGCCCACGGTCCCTGGCCGACCCCATAGTCGGTGCGCACCAGGGTCAACGCGCCGACCACCGAGGCGCGGTCGCCGTCGATCGCAAGCGCGAACGGCAAGGTCACCGGCCGGCTGCGATCGCGGATCGTCAATATCGCATCGGCTTCGAACCGCCCGGCCGCGAGCGCGCGGAACCCGGTGCTCGCGAACCGCGCGGTCGGGTGGACGGCGACGTCGAACCAGGCCGAGCCGACCAGCGCCTGGTCGCGCGTCGCGTCGCCGGTCGTTGCGCTCGCCATCTCGATGGTGACGCCGACCCGGCTTTCGGCCAAACGCGCGGGGTCCAACCGGACATCGGCGTCGAAGCGGGCGAATCGGCCCTCGAACCGGGCCCCGCCCTGGGTGCCGACGAAGCCGAGCCGGCTCGCCTCGGCCTCGACCCGCCAGTTCTGCACCGGCGCCGCGGTCGCGCCGCCAGCACCGACCAGGCCAACGGCGGTCAAGAGCGCAAGGCACCACCGTCCGGTCGGCGCCCGGTCGGACCGACGCGCGGCGCCGGTCCCGGTCGATCTGGTCCTGGTCATGGCGATCCCTTCGCACGAGGCCTCATGCCCGCCGCTGCCGGCGTTCGGCCGAACATGCGCAACAGGACACCGTCGCGAGCATGAAAATGGTGGCCGAGCGCGGCGCTGGCGTGGAGCACCGCCAGTCCGGCAAGTGCCCAGACCAAGCCGGCATGCACCAGCTTCATCGCCTGTTCGACCGCCGCCTTATCCGGGAGCTCGGGCAACAGCGGCAGATGCGGCCACGGCACCACGCCGAACAGCACGGTCGGGATGCCCCAAACCGAGGCCGAGATCATCGCCCAGCCGGTCAGCGGCACCGCCAGGGTCAAGATGTACAACAAGGCATGGCTGACGCCGGCCGCCCGACGCTGCCAAGTCGGACAGCTGTCAGGCATCGGCGGCGCCGGCGAGACCAGCCGCCAGACCAGGCGCGCCAAGGTCAACAGCAGGACGAGGATGCCGACCGATTTGTGCAGTTGGTAGAGCTGAAACTGGTCGGCGCTCCCCGGGGGGAGATCGACCATCATGCTCCCCAACGCGATCATCGCGACCACCGCGATCGCGATCAGCCAGTGGACTCCGGCCGCGACCACGCCATAGGTTCGGTCGGTGTTGCGCCAGCGGATCGCCATCGCTTGATCGCTCCGTCACAAGTCAGGCGCCCCCAAGGTCAGTGGGTTCCCCCTCCCCCGACCAGGCCTTGTCCCCGTTTGTCCCTGGACCCGATTTAGCGGGGGTCAAGGGGGGCGACCCCCTAGCGGGGGTCAAGGGGGGCAACCCCCTTGCGGGGGTCGAGGGGGCAGCGCCCCCCGCACGGCCGCAAGGCCGAACCCGGCGCCGCTGACACGATCAGCAGAAACCCTTAGGGCCCAAATTGTCACATTCCGTCAACCAATGCGGTTGTGCTACGAAATTCAATGCCCTCCGCCTCCGACGTCGGGCCAGCGGCGACCGTGGCGGCCCGATCTTCAACATGACCTTGGGCAGGCGCCGCGGCCACCGGTCGGGCGCCATTTTTTTTCGAGCCGCCGTCGCGACCGCACGCGGAGATCATTCGGGGTCGGCGGCGCGCGCGGCCAGCGGCCGCGCGTCGTCGGACGACGCGCCAGGCGCGGCGCGGTCGCCACGCCGCGACGGCACGCCTCCCTCGGGTTCGAACAGGAGTTGGACCCAGTCGCCGCTGAATCGGCTCAAACCGAATTCGATCGGCCGGCCCCGGTCATCGACATTGATGTTTTCGGCGACCAGGATCGGCCGTGTCCGGTCCTGGGCGAGCAGGCGGGCGTCCCGGGTGCCCGGCAGGCGCGCCGACACTCGGCTGGACCGTCGCCAGTAGTCAGTGACGCCGCACGCCTCGAGCGCCCGGGTGATCGACCCGCCGCCGGCTTCGAACGCGCGGTCGATCCCGGCGCACGGCGGCACCGGGAAGTGATGGCTGCTGACCAGCACCGGATGGCCGTCGGCGGTGCCGACGGTCTCCAACACCACCACCGGATGGCCGACCGGCACGTCGAGCGCCGCCGCGATCTGGGCATCGGCGACCCGCTGGTCGCTCGAGACCAGACGGCCGGCCGGGATTCGGTTCTGCTGGATCAAAATATCCGAAAACCGGGTCCGCCAGGAAACCGAGTAGTCGATTACCGGCTCCCGAACAAAAATGCCGCGCCCTTGCTCGATCCGAAGCAGACCGCGCTCCTGGAGCGACGCAAGTGCCCGGCGAACTGTGTGTCGGTTGACATTGAATCGGGCAGCCAGGGCAAACTCCGTCGCAAGACGGGCGCCGGGCTCGATGTGCCCTTCGGTAATCTCACGCGCCAGCATGTCTTCAATCTGGCGCCAAAGACTGACACCGCTATTGCGGGAAAGATCGGCGGCGGTCATGACGCGAAAATTTCATCCTCGACGCTCTTCCGGACGACGCGCGGCGGTTATATGATAAACCGCTGTAGATGTATAGACCAATTTTCGAGTCTGTTGAGGTCACGCGGTGGACGGCGAGTGTGCAGGGGGCGGGCGCGGCGCGGGGCCGGGCGGTGGCGAATCCGGGGGCGACGCCCGGCGGTCGCGGATGGCGATCCTGGCCAAGGCGCGCCTTAACGAGCTCGAAGCGGCATGCGCCGACCTCGACGCTTGGCCCGCGTACCGGCTGGTCCGGCCGCCGGAAACCGGCGCGGTGATGGTGCGCGGCCGGATCAGCGGCTCCGGCGCGCCGTTCAGCTTCGGCGAGATCACCGTGACCCGTTGCACGATCGCGCTCGACGATGCCACGAGCGGCGCGACCGTGACCGGAACCGCCTATATCGCCGGCACCAGCACGCGGCACGCCGAACTGGCGGCCGTGTTCGACGCGCTGTTTCAACTGCCCGGCGAACAGGGCCACGCGCTGGCACACCGGATCACCGCCCCTCTGGCTGCGGCCCAGGCCAAACGACGACGCGACGCCGCCCGCGCGGTCGCGGCGACCCAGGTTCATTTCTTCACAATGGCGCGGGGAGATTAAAGCGGTGTTAGCAAACCGCGCCCGCCCGGTCATCGCGACCATGCCCGGCTTCGGATCACCCGCACTGGACGAACAACGGGTGTTCCGGGCCCTTTTGTCGGCGCTTGCCCGTCCCGGAACGAGACACCCGGTTCCGGTGGCGCCGGCGCCGCTGACACCGCTGGGCGGCGCCACGCTGGCGGTGTGTCTGACGCTGCTCGACCACGAGACGCCGCTGTGGCTCGACGATCCAGCGCCGGCGGTGGTCGAGTACCTGCGGTTCCACACCGGCGTACCGGTGGTCGACCGGCCGGACCGCGCGCTATTCGCGGTGATCTCGGACCCCGGTTCGGCGGCCGGCGGGCCCGACTGCCTGGCCGCCCTGCCGCACGGCACCCCGGACCGCCCGGAACTCGGCGCCACCGTCGTGGTCCAGGTCGGCGGCTTCGCCGCCGACCTGCCGGTCCGGCATCTGTCTGGCCCTGGTATTGCGGATGTCATACCGTTGTCGGTTACAGGTCTGCCCGAGGGGTGGTTGGACGCTTTGGTCGCGACCCGCCGCCCGCCGTGCGGTGTCGATGGGTTTCTGGTCGATGCGACCGAGGTGGTCGGGCTGCCGCGCACGACGCAGATCACCGGCGATGTCGGGGCTGGGTGACCGCCGGTTGTTGGGGGCCGGCGCCCCCAAGGTCAGGGGGTTTCACCCCCCGACACCCCCCGACCAGGGGTTGCCCCCTGGACCCCATCAAGTGTGGGGTCAAGGGGGGGCCGTACGGCCGAAGGCCGACCCGGCGCGGCCGGGTGGAGCGACCGAAGACCGGCGACGAACCGAGGGCGAAGACCAGACGATGTATGTAGCGGTCAAAGGCGGCACGCGGGCGATCGATCAGGCCCATCGGCTGCTTGCCAAGGCGCGGCGCGGCGATCCCGCGGTGCCGGAGCTCGGGTTGGATCAGATCGATCACCAACTTGGCCTGGCGGTCGACCGGGTGATGGCGGAAGGCTCGCTGTATGACCGCCGGCTGGCGGCGCTGGCGATCAAACAGGCCGCCGGCGACCTGGTCGAAGCGATCTTTTTGTTGCGGGCGTTTCGCACCACTTTGGTTCGGTTCGGGGCGAGTGTGCCGATCGACACCGCGGCGATGGCGGTCGATCGGCGCATCTCGGCGGCGTTCAAGGACCTGCCGGGCGGGCAGTTGCTCGGGGCGACCTTCGACTACACCCATCGGTTGCTCGACTTCGCGCTGGCGGCCACGGCGCCGTCGGCGACCGAGCGACCGGACCAGGCCGAGACGCCGACCGGCGGGGCGGCCGCGGAGCCGCTGTCGCGGGTCGCCGACCTGTTGGGCCGCGACGGCCTGATCGAAGCGGCGCCGGCGCCGGGTGCGGCGGAGGTCGGCGATCTGACCCGCGATCCGTTGGCGCTGCCGGCCGGGCGTGACCTCAGGCTGCAGGCGCTGGCGCGCGCCGACGAGGGGTTCCTGCTCGGCTTGGCCTATTCGACCCAGCGCGGCTTCGGCGCCAGCCACCCGTTCGCCGGCGAGATCCGCCGCGGCACCGTCGAGGTCGAGTTCGAACCCGAAGAGCTCGGGTTCCCGGTGGTGATCGGCGAGATCGCGGTCACCGAGGTCGATATGATCAACCAATATGCCGGCTCGGCCGAGACGCCGCCGCAGTTCACCCGCGGCTATGGTCTGACCTTCGGACACGGCGAACGCAAGGCGATCGCGATGGCGCTGGTCGACCGCGCGCTGCGCGCCCGCGAGCTCGGGGAACCGGTGACCGCTCCGGCGCAGGACGAGGAGTTCGTGCTGATCCACGGCGACGCGGTCGAGGCCTCGGGCTTCGTCCAACACCTGAAACTGCCGCACTACGTCGACTTCCAGGCCGAACTCGACCTGTTGCGGCGCCTGCGCCGGGACTGGCCGGCGACGCCGCACGGCGATCCGGTGGGCGACCCTGAGATGGCCGTGCCATGACCGACGAAATACAATCGTCAGCCGACGGTCGGGCGGCACCGGGCTACAGCTACGGCTATCTCGACGCCCAGACCAAGCGCATGGTCAGACGCGCGGTGTTGAAGGCGGTCGCGATCCCCGGCTATCAGGTCGCGTTCGCCAGCCGGGAGATGCCGTTGCCCTACGGCTGGGGCACCGGGGCGCTCCACATCACCGCCAGCCTGATCGGCCCGGACGACGTCTTGAAGGTGATCGACCAAGGCGCGGACGACACCACCAACGCGGTGTCGATCCGCCGGTTCTTCGCCCGCACCGCCGGGGTGCGCACCACCGAAGCGACGGCGGACGCCACGGTGATCCAGACCCGCCACCGGGTGCCCGAACGACCGCTCGGCCCCGATCAGGTTTTGGTCTATCAGGTGCCGATCCCGGAGCCCCTGCGCTGGATCGAACCGCGCGAGCCCGAATGCCGGCGCATGCATGCCCTGGAAGACTACGGCGCGCTTTATGTCCGACTGTACGAAGACATCGCGCATATCGGGCGGATCGCGACCAGCTATAACTATCCGGTGATGGTCAACGGCCGCTATGTGATGTCGCCGTCGCCGATCCCCAAGTTCGACAACCCGAAGCTTGACCGGATGCCGGCGTTGCAGCTGTTCGGCGCCGGCCGCGAACGCCGGCTCTATGCGGTGCCGCCCTACACCACGGTCAAGAGTCTCGACTTCGAGGACCATCCGTTCGAGGTCCAGCACTGGGAAACCCCGTGCGGTCTGTGCGGCGCCACCGACAGCTTTCTCGACGAGGTGATCGTCGACGACGCCGGCGGCCGGCTTTACGTCTGTTCCGACACCGACCATTGCGCGCGCCGGCGCGCGATCCGCGACGGCTCGGCGACCCGCGCGCCGTGGCGCGACGACACCGACGGCCCGGAGGTGGCATGACCGCGACCATGCCGATCAACGACCCGCCGCCGCTGTTGACGGTCGACGGTCTGACCAAGCATTACGACCGCCATGTCGGCTGCGCCGCGGTGTCATTCACGCTGTGGCCCGGCGAGGTCCTCGGGCTGGTCGGCGAGTCTGGCTCCGGTAAGACAACGCTGCTCGCCTGCCTGGCCGGCCGTCTGACACCGTCGGCCGGCGCGGTGCGCTTCCGCACCCGCGCCGGCGCGGTGGTCGACGTCCACCGGGTCGCGGAGCCGGAGCGGCGGCGCCTGATGCGCACCGAATGGGGCCTGGTCCACCAGACCCCGCGCGATGGCCTGCGACTCGACGTCTCGGCCGGGGCCAACATCGGCGAGCGCCTGCTGACCGCGGGCGAGCGCCATTACGGCCGCATCCGCGCAACCGCGCTCGACTGGCTCGCCGCGGTCGAGATCGACCAGGCCCGGATCGACCACCGGCCGAGCACCTTTTCCGGCGGCATGCAGCAGCGCCTGCAGATCGCGCGCACCCTGGTCAATCGCCCGCAACTGGTCTACATGGACGAGCCGACCGGCGGCCTCGACGTTTCGGTCCAGGCGCGCCTGCTCGACCTGCTGCGCCGTCTGGTGTCCGACCTCGGCCTGGCCGCGGTCCTGGTCACCCACGACCTCGGCGTGGTGCGACTGTTGTCTGACAGGCTGATCGTGATGCGCGCCGGCCGGGTGGTCGAGGCCGGTCTGACCGACCAGGTGCTCGACGACCCGCAGCACCCGTACACCCAACTGCTGGTCTCGTCGGTGCTCTCGGTATGAATGCGATGTATAACAATGAGTCAGCCGAAGGTTCGCCAAGCGTACATGCACGCGTCGTCGGTCGCAACGGCGCATGACGGCCAATCGCCCCGGGAAACAGGATCGATGTCCGAACCGATGATCGTCGCATCCGGGCTTGCCAAGGGGTTCACCCTGCACACTCAAGGGGGGACGCGCCTTGCCGTGCTGGCCGGGGTCGATTTCTCGGTGGCCGCCGGCGAATGCGTGGCGTTGGACGGGCCGTCGGGCTCCGGTAAATCGTCGTTCCTGCGATTGTTATACGGGAACTACCGCGCCGACGCCGGGCGGATCGCGGTGCGCCACCGCGACGATTGGGTCGATCTGGTGACGGCGCCGCCGCGCCGGGTGCTGGCGGTGCGGCGCGAGACGGTCGGCTATGTCAGCCAGTTCCTGCGGGTGCTGCCGCGGGTGTCGGCGCGGATGCTGGTCGCCGAGCCGCTGCGGGCGCGCGGTGTCGCCGCCGACGCCGCGCTTGCGCGCGCCGACGCGTTGCTCGAGCGGCTCGGCATCCCGGCGCGTCTGCGCGGGTTGGCGCCGGCGACCTTTTCGGGCGGTGAGCAGCAGCGGGTCAACATCGCGCGCGGGCTGATCGCCGACCATCCGGTGCTGCTGCTCGACGAGCCGACCGCCGCGCTCGACGCCGCCAACCGCGACCGGGTGGTCGCGCTGATCCGCGCGGCGCGCGACCGCGGGGCGGCGATCGTCGGCATCTTCCACGATGCCGCGGTCCGGGCCGCGGTCGCCGACCGGCTGTTCGGCTTCGCCGCGCCGTCGCCCCGGCCGGTCGGCTGATCGGGCCGCCCCCCCGTGTTGCAAGCGGTTCTCCTGGTGGATGGGCCAGGCGCCGGGCGACCGTTGCTCGGCTGTCTGATCGCCGAGTTGGTGCGTCACGGCATCGACGACCTGGTGGTGCTGGTGTCCGGGGTCCCGGCCGAAACGGTCAGGGCGGCGCGCGGCGCCCGGGTCCGGGTCGTGGCGGTCCCGAACCGGTGCGGGACCGCCGGCGCGCTTGCCCATGCCGCCGACCTGCTCGCGGAGCGCTTTTTCCTGGTCGACGGTTCGTCGCTGTTCGATTTCAACTATCTGGACTTGGCGCTGGGCGAGGGCGGCGGCGATTGGCTGGTCCGCCTGGCGGTGCGCGAGGCGCCCGATGTCGTGGCACGGCGCGGCCGGGTGACGTTGGACGGCGAGCGGGTCATCCGGTATGACGGCGCGCCGGGACCGGAGTCCGACGCGGCCGCTCGCCCGGTCGACGGCGGCGTCTATTGGGTCCGGCGCGCGGCGTTGGCCGGGTTCGGCGCAGCGCACCGTTGTCTTACGCGCAACATCCTGCCGGATCTGGCAGCGGCCGGACGGCTGGAGGGGCGATGCTATGACCGACCGCTGATCGGGCTCGACGACCCAGACGCGCGCGGCGTCCTCGCGGAGCCGGCGTGCCGGCGTCGGGGTGCGGTGTTCTTCGACCGCGACGGGGTCTTGAACCTCGATCACGGCTATGTCGGCAGCGTGGCGCGGTTCGACTGGGCCCCGGGGGCGATCGCCGCGGTCAAGTCGGTCAACGACGCCGGTCTGTTCGCCTTTGTCGTCACCAATCAGTCCGGGGTCGCGCGCGGGTATTACACTGAGTCTGACGTGAAGTCGCTGCACGCCTGGGTCGCCCGGGAACTGATCGGTCACGGCGCCCATATCGACGATTTTCGCTACTGTCCGCATCATCCCGAGGCCGGCCAAAGGCGCTATCGCCGCGCGTGCGGCTGGCGCAAGCCGGCGCCCGGGATGCTGACCGACCTTTTGGCGACCTGGCCGGTCGATCCGACGCGCAGCGTCGTGATCGGCGACCAGGCGAGCGACCTGGCCGCGGCCGCGGCGGCCGGTCTCAAGGGCGTGTGGGTCGGGACGGGGGTCGACGCCGCGGTGGCGGGCGCGCTGGCCACCCTTGTCTGACGCATGTATGACTAATGTATGACATCAAGGGTTGTATGACGTCAAGGGTCACACGGGCCGACCGCACCGCGTCGGTGGTTTGGCGGACGCCGGTGCCTGGGTCTGCCCGATCGGGCTTGTCCTGTGTAACCGGCTATACATTGTGTGATGTCGAGGCTATTGGGTTTCACCCCCTGCCGACGATTTGGTCTTTGGCGTGATTTACCCCAACCAATCGACCGTAGTTGGGGTGATAACCCCAACGGTCGGCTGTTGGCTGATCAAAGCGCGAGAAATAATGGATCGTGCTCGATCCTGGAGCGACCGCGATATGAGTTTTGACGCCTACTTGGCCGACAGTGCCGGGTTGATCGAGAAAACCAAGCAGCACGGCCTCGGCCCCTTGATCGAGCGGGCGGTCGACGTCCTGGCGGCGGCACTCGCGCGGCGGGCGCCGGTCCTGATCTGCGGCAACGGCGGTTCGGCCAGCGACGCGATGCACATCGCCGGCGAACTGGTCGGGCGGTTCCTGATCGAACGTCGCGCGATGAACGTGATCGCGCTGGCTGCCAACCCGGCGGTGCTGACCGCCTGGAGCAACGACCACGACTACGCGAGCGTGTTTGCGCGCCAGGTCGAGGCGCACGGCCAGGCCGGCGGCGTGGTCTGGGGCATTTCGACCAGCGGCAACTCGCCGAATGTCGTAAAAGCGTTCGAACAGGCGCGGGCGATGGCGATGGCCACGATCGGCCTGACCGGTGAGGGCGGGGGACAGGTCGCCGCGTGTTCGGATCTGTTGCTTACCGTGCCGTCACGGTCGACGCCGCGCATCCAGGAAATGCACGTGATCATCTACCACTATATTTGCGCCAGGGTCGAGGAGACCTTGGCCGGCCGATCGGCCTGAGGCAACCGGGTGATCCCGATCGCCCGGGTCATCGTCGTTCGGGATCATGTTTTTCGACGAACGCCGCGGCGTCGAGCACCCGGAAGTCCTCGACCGCCGCGGCGAGGCGCTCGCGCGACCAATCCCACCAGGCGATCCGCAACAAACCCGCCGCGACCGCCGGCGGGACGCGCAAGCGCAGGCAGCGCGCCGGGTTGCCTGCCATGACCGCGAACGGCTCGACATCCTTGGTGACGATCGCGCCGGCGCCGATCGCCGCGCCGGTCCCGATCCGCACCCCCGGCAGCACCACCACGCCATGCCCGATCCAGACGTCATGGCCGAGCGTCACCGCGTCGGCGCGCCGCCAGTCGAAGAACGCCGTCTCATCCGCGGGGGCGAAACCATAGGCGCCGGCGCGATAGGTGAAATGATGCAGCGCCGCCCGGCCGAGCGGGTGGTTGCCCGGGTTGATCCGCGCCTGCGCCGCGATCGAGCAGAACCGACCGGTCGTGGTATAGGTCAGCTCGCAGTCGGACATGATGTAGGTGTAGGCCCCGAGCGTGCACTCGAGCAGGCGCGACCGCGCATGAACCGCGGTCCAAGGCTCGAGCCGGCACGCCGTCACCTCGGCAGCCGGATCGATCCAGGGCGCTTCGCCGTATTCCGCTTTCGCCATGGCTGCCGCACCGCGATCAGATGAACATCTTGCGCAGCCGCTGCGATAGCAGGTCGAGCACGCTGACCGTGACCACGATGATGATCAGGACCGCGGCGGTCTCGGCATAGTAAAAGCCGCGGATGTACTCCCACAGCACCTGGCCGATGCCGCCGGCGCCGACGATCCCGATCACGGTTGCCGAACGAATGTTTGCTTCGAACCGATAGAGCGAATAGGAAATCCACAGTGGCAGAACCTGCGGTATCACGCCGAAGACGTTTTCCTGCAGCCAGTTGGCGCCGGTGGCGCGGATGCCTTCGACCGGGCGGGGGTCGATCGCCTCGACCGCTTCGGAGAACAGCTTGGCCAGGATGCCGGTGGTGTGGATCCACAGCGCCAGCACGCCGGCGAACGCGCCGAGCCCGACCGCGACCACGAACAGCATGGCGAACACCATCTCGTTGATCGCGCGGAACGCGTCCATCAACCGGCGCACCGGCTGGTAGACGTACCAGGGCACCAGGTTCTCCGACGACAGGATGCCGAACGGCACCGAACAGACGACCGCCAGCACGGTGCCCCAGATCGCGATCTGGATGGTCACGATCATCTCGTCCAGGAAGATCGGCCAGTGGTGGAAGTCGGGCGGGAAGAAGCCTTCGGCGAACAACGCCATGTTGCCGGAGTCGCGGATCAGCGCCAGCGGGCGCATGTCGGCGCCGTCCCACGACAGGACCAGGACGCCGATGAAGGCGGCCCAGCCGAACGCCTGCACGAGCGAGCGCTTCAGCTCCGGCCGCGGCGGCGGCGGCGCCATGGACGGGGTGGACGAGAGATGGGTCATCGGAAACCTGGAACCAGGAAAACCGGGGGCAGGGCACCGGGTGTCCGGCGGCGGTTTGCCACGCCGGACACCCGGACCGGCCGGGCGGCCGGGGTGCTTAGTTGACGCCCATCGTGCTTTCGGCGAGCACCTTGAGCTCGGCGAGCTTGGCGTCGATCTCGGCGATCCGCGCGGCCTTGTCGGCCTCGTCCAGGCGGTCGTCGTTTTGCAGGCGCAGCTTGTCACGGAACAGCTGCAGCTGGCGGATCGGGTAGAGCTGGCTGTTGTTGCTGTCGAAGAACAGCCACGAGCGGTCGCCGACCAGGCCGGTGTCGGTCAGCAGGGTGCGCTGTTCCTCGGCCTCGGCGCCGAACCGGCCGTAGCTCAGGAAGAACGCCTTGATCCGGTTCTTCAGCTCCTGGTCGAGGTCGGCGCGATAGGTGATCGGGTCCTTGGGGATCAGCGGCGACTGCCAGATCACCGCGATCTGGTCGACCAGCTCCGGCCGGACCTTGGCCAAGCGGCCCAGGTTTTCGGTGTTGTTGGTCGCGAAATCGACCTGGCCGGTGGCGGCGGCGATCAGGTTGGTCTCGTGGTTGGCGGTCCGGACGGTGGCGTAGCACTCGTTCGGGTTGATGTTGTTCTGGGCGAAGACATAGTAGCTCGGGACCAGGAAGCCCGAGGTCGAGTTCGGGTCACCGTTGCCGAAGTCGAGGCCCCGGGAGCAATCGAGCACGTCCTCGAAGGACAGGCCGCTGTCCTTGTTGGTGACCAGGAGCGAGTAGTAGCCGTACTCGATCTCTCTGTCGGCGCTCAGGCCCGAGGTCTGGACGAAGATCTCGGCGTTGGCGCGGTCGACCGCTTCCATCGCCGACTTGTTGCCGAACCAGGCGACATCGACCTTGCGGAACCGCATGCCCTCGATCACGCCGGCATAGTCGGGGGCGAAGAACGCCTTGACCGGCATGCCGAGCGCTTCTTCCATGTCCTCGAGGAACGGAATCCACTGTTGGCGCAGGTTCTGGGTCGATTCGGTCGAGATGATGCCGAAGCTGAGCTCGTCCGGGGTGTAGGTCTCGTCCTGCGCGGCGGCCGGCAGGGCGACCGCGACCGCGAGCGCGGCCGCGGAGAGGTGACGAAGCATATCAGTGCTCCTTTGGTCGGTGTGGCGATGTCAAGTCGCAAGGGCGCCGGTTTTCGCGCCGGTTGCCCCGTCGCGGGGCCCGGCGCCCGGCTTGTTGGTCGCTCACCGGGTCGTTTGTGTACCGTGTCGATCGGGTACGGTATCCGGCTCTGCGACAAATCGAGCGCGGGTGTCGGTCCGGTCGGCCGCTTTGTCCAAGCGACTCAGGACCGGGCGAGTGCCAGCGCCGGGTCTGCGAACTCCAAGCTGCGGCGGTCGGCGGCCGGGCGGTCGGCGGTGCGCGCCGCTATGCCGGCGTGGCCGCCGAGCACCAGTTCCTCGCTGTCGTCGCCGTACAGGGTTTGGAGGAACGCCGGGGTCAGTGCGGTGGTCGGGCCGTCGAACACCACCGCGCCGTCGCGCATCGCGACGGCGCGGTGGCAGTAGCGCACGGCGAACTCGACCTGGTGCAGAGACACCACCAGGGTGGTGCCGTCCTGGCGGTTGATGTCGGCCAAGCTTGCCATCACCCGCTCTGACGACGCCGGGTCGAGCGAGGCGATCGGCTCGTCGGCGAGGATCACCTCGGCGCGCTGGACCAGGGCGCGCGCGATCGCCGCGCGCTGCTGCTGGCCGCCGGACAGGGTCGCCGCGCGGCGGGCCGCGACGTCGGCGATCCCGACCCGGGCCAGCGCCTCCATCGCGCGCTGCTTTTCGGCGCGGGTGAACAGGCCGAGCGTGCCGCGCCACGCCGGGATGCGGCCGAGGTTGCCGATCAGGACGTTGGTCAGGACGCTCAACCGGTTGACCAGGTTGAACTGTTGGAAGATGAAACCGATCCGCGCCCGGCTGGCGCGCACCCGCGCCGCAATGCGGCCGTTGGCCTGGATCGGTGTGCCGAACACGTTGACGCAGCACGGGGTCGCGGTTTTGGGGCGGTCGCCGCGGACCAGGCCGGCAACATGACGCAGCAGGGTCGATTTGCCGGAGCCCGAAGCGCCGATCAGCGCGACCATTTCGCCGCGCCGGATCGCGAGCGAGACATTGTCGAGCGCGGCCCGGTCGGTGCCGAAGGTTTTGGTGAGACCGACGATCTCGATCGCGGGCGCGTCGTCGGCCGCGGGCGGCGCGTCGTAGATACCTGCTGGCAGAATCTGACCCTCCCTTTCAACGAACCGGCGCGACATTAATCCGACCGACGGGGCGGGTGTGTTGCACTTCGGTGAAGAATTTTTCAGCCTGACGGCCTTTGTCAGGGGCGCTGCCCCGACACCCCCGCAAAGCCCCCCCCTTGACCCCTCCTATTGACCCCTCCTAATTGACGGGGTCCAGGGGGGCTACCCCTGGTCAGGGGGTGTCGGGGGGTGAAACCCCCTGACGTGGGGGCGAAGCCCCCAAACGTCGGCGCCTCCCCAAGCAACGCCGGACGATCGGTCATCACGCCGTGCGCCCCGAGCTCGAGGAACCGGGCGACCTCACCCGAGTCGTTGACGGTCGCGACCGCCACCGCCAACCCGGCGGCGCGCAGCCGACCGATATCGTCGCGTCCGGTATAGGCGGCGTTGGCATGGACTGCGGTGATCCCGAGCCGCGCGATCGCCTGGGCCGGATCACGGGGCGGCCGCAGGCAGGCGAGCCCGATCGGAAGGTCCGGCCGGACCGCCGGCGCCCGATCCCCAAGATGGTCAGCGCTCGAGCACGACATGCTCGACGAACGCCTTGCGGATTTCGCCCTCGAACGGACGGGCCGGCCAGTCCCGGCTGTTCGCGCGCATCGCGTTCGGCACCAGCGCGAAGCTGTCGTCGGCATCCGGGTGCATCGGGGCCGCGCCGAACACCTGGTTGAAGGTGGTCTGGGTCTCGGCCGAGCCGACCCAGGCGAGGAACACGAGGGCGGCGGCCGGGTGCGGTGCGTTGTTCGGGATGACGTTGACGTTGCCGCCGCCGTTCATGCCGAAGCCCGGGATGTAGAACTTGATCCGGCGATCGACCTCGCCTTCCGACTGCAGCTTGAACAGATGGTCTTCCCAGGCGGCGACCATGGCGAACTCGCGGCCGGACAGGCGGATCAGGCTGTCGGTGTTCGACGCGGTGATGACATAGCCGTCGCTGTTCCGCAAGAACCAGTCCCAGGCCGGCTGCAAGGCCGCCAACTTCTCGTCGGTGATCGCGCCGTCCTCGAAATCGACGTCGGTCGCGATGTTGCGCGCGATGTTCTCGAAGAACGACGGGCCGGAGCCGCCGTTCTCATAGTTGAAGCCGAAGCGGCCCGGGTTGGCGGTCCAATAGGCCTCGAGCGCGTCCAGGGTCTGGGGCCGGTCGGCCTCGGCGATCACCTCGGGGTCGTAGGCGATGCCGGTCTGGTTGCCCCAATAGGCGAAGGCATAGTCGTGGCCATCGAAACCGCCGACGTCGTCGATGTATTTTTCGCCGCCCGGGATCAGGTCGCGCAGCGGGCCGGCCAGGATCGCCTGGTGATCGAAGGTGCTGAGCCGCTCGGCGCCCATCGCGAGCAGAGTGGCGACCAGCTCGCCGAGCGGGGTCGCGACCCGGCCGTCGGCTGCATCTTGATGACGGGGGGCGGCCCGACCTCGCGATCACCGCCGCCAAAAAAGCTTCACTTCGGCACCGCCCGCCGCCCGCTACCATGCCGATTGCCGTCCGGTCTGGAACGGTTGGGGTTGTCACCCCGACATTTCGAAGATGACGCCGCCGCCGTTCGGTCGAAGCCGTGCGGTTGAAAGCCGAGCCCATGTCCGTGATGTCCAAGCACCTCAAGGTGATGATCGTGGTGCTCGACGGCCTGCGCCGCGACGCGGTGTCGGCCGCCGCCACGCCGAACCTGGCCCGGCTGATCGCGGACGGCGCCGACTTCCCGCGCGCCCGCGCGGTGTTCCCGACGGTGACCCGGGTCAACGCGGCGTCTCTTTCGACCGGCGCGCCGCCCGGGCGCCACGGGCTGATCGCCAACCAGATGTACGTGCCCGCGGTCCGGCGCGACCGGGTGCTCGACACCCCGACCCTGGCGGGGCGGGCGGCGCGCGCCGGCCTGTCGGTCGCGGTGATCGGCAGCGGCTCGGGCGGCACGATCCGGGTTTTGCACCCGACGGCGGCCCGGCACGGCGATATCGCGCTCAGCCTGAGTGCCTTGGACCACGCGACCCCGCCCGCGCTCGCCGCCGAGATCACCGCGACGCTCGGCCCGATCCCGCCGACGCCGGGCCTGCCGACGCGCACGAGATCCCGATCGGCGGCGGCGCCCACGGCGGCCTGTTGCCGGCGGAACTCGCGACCGTCCTGGCGGCGCGCGGCACCGCGTTCCGTCGGGGCGTCGCGTCGTCCGGGATCGCCGGGATCATCGATGTCGCACCGACCGCGGCCGCTCTTCTCGGCATTCCCGTCGACGGTCACGGGTTCGGCCGGGTGCTGGCCGAGGGCTTGGCGCTCGCGCCGTCCGGCCCCTCGGCGGACCCGGCCGGTGGACCGGACGGCACGCTCCGAAGGGTACCGATCATCGGTCGCGGGTCGCAGACGCTGACGATCACCGAGCGCGCCGGCGCGCCCTACATCGACGGTCTCGCCCACGGTTGATCGGCGCCTCATTGACGGCCATCCATTCGGGTTTCATCGGATCAGTTTCGATGGCGTGGCGACGGCACCACGGCGACGCGTTCGTTCCGCCCCGCTTTGGCCGAGGAGATGCCCATGGTCGGCGTGACCGCTTCCGATGTGAGACTGGTGCCACCCGTCCTCATGATGTTCTGTCTTCTTGCGATGCTCGGCTCGCGCGCGGTCGGTCTCGGCCCGGAAGTGGTCGCCGCGCCGGTGTCGTGGTTGGGCGTGGTGCCGATCGCGCTCGGGCTCGCGATGACCACCGCAGGCGCCCGGCAGTTCGCCCGGGTCGGCACCAACATCAAGCCGTACCGCGACCCGACGGTGATGGTCACCGACGGCCTATACCGCTGGACCCGCAACCCGATGTACCTCGGTATGGTGCTGGTCCTGGTCGGCAGCGGCCTTTTGATCGGCACCGTGCCGGCGCTGGTGATCGCCGCGGCGTTCGCGGCGGTGGTCGATCGCCGGTACATTCGGTATGAAGAAGCGGCGATGCATCGCCGGTTCGGCGACGCCTATACCGCCTACGCGCGCCGCACCCGGCGGTGGATTTGAAGGGCTGCCGAACCAATTGTGCCCCCTCGCAAGCACAAAGGAAACCTGAGACAGTCGGCTGACACGGCTCCACGCGGCCGGTCGTCATCGACATGGGCGGTGCCGCCGACGAAAGCTGCGCCGACGGATTTCGGAACCAAGATCTGGTTCGTGTGCCGAGATTATGACGGGCACGAACATTTCATAGTGTCCACACGTAGGTCGGGGCGATCGGCCGGCGCGCCCGATCAGCTTGCCCCGTCGGTTGCGGCCGATCGCCCCGACAAAGGCGGTACGGCACGCGGCACCGCCTCCGTCGGCGCGCGGGCCGGCGACATGGGGGCTCCCGATCGACCGCGATCAGGCCCGCGCACCGACCTACGTGCCAACTCATTCGAGTCAGGACTTCGAGAACGCTCTAGTAGGTCGACGGTCCGGTTCGCGATCCGTACGACAAGCGTATGCCGCTCGTTTTTCGTGACGATCGGACGCCGAAGGCAGAGGATCGAGCGAGGGCGATATGATCGGGCGATCATAGGCGCCGCGTCACGATGCAGGGGCGACTTACTGACCGGTCATCGTGAAGCCCGCCCAGTGGTAAGGATGGGCGAAGGGCGCGTCGGTCTTTTCGCCATAGGCGTCCGTAAATTGGGCGGCGTCAGCCAGCATGTTACTGCCGACCTCGTTGGTTGGGCCAATCGATCCTTGGCGGATCGCTTGGTTAAGGGCCATGTTCACATAGTCAGACAGCGCCGCCCCCGAGGTGTCGCGCAGCCAGATCTGCGCCGCGCGCAGGGCAGCGGCCGGGGCAAGGCGGTCGCGGCCCAAGTGGAGGTCGTAGAACTTGGCCATCAGCAGCATGGTCGAGAGATCCGCCACCGGCCACATCGTCGCGACGACGGGGCGGGTCGCCCCCGTCCAGGCGCGCCAACAGATGCGCGACGCTGAGGCGTTCGCCGCCAGCCAGGCTGATAAAGGTGGCGTCGAGATCGTCGCTCCAGTCCCAAGTAGTCCACCCGTAGGTCGATGCGCGGGCCGGACAGCGGTCGATCGGGACCCCCCATGTCGCCGGGCCCGCGCCCCGACAGCGGCGGTGCCGCATGCCGCACCGCCGCTGTCGGGGCGATCGGCCGCAACCGCCGGGGCGAACCGATCGGGCGCGCCGGCCGATCGCCCCGACCTACGGCTACGACGACATCTTGATCGAAACTTCCGAATCGATCTATTACCACACTGCGGGGTGGAACTTGTCGTCGTTGAGGATGGTCACGGTTTCGCCGGACTGGGCGAGCACGAACAGTCCTTGGCGATAGGCGTAGCGGGCGACATTGTCGTCGACCGTGATCCCCGCGATCGCGCCCAATAGCTTGTGGTCGCGATACTGCCGAAAAACCTGCTTGAAGATCGCGAGCCGCTCCAGATGCTCGTTGACATGGTCGAGCTTCGGTCGGTTCTTGACCTCGATCGCCATCACATGGTCGTCGTTGACGACCAGGATGTCGACCTCGATCGCCTTGCCGTCGCGCTGGCCCGTGACGTTGCGCGCGACCGAGTGAACCGGTATCCCGCGTCGAACGAAAATGGTTGCAGCCGCCGGGACCACCAGGGCCTCGGCGAACTCGCCGATCTGATCCGTGAACCGGCCCATCCGGCGCGACAGTTCCCTCAATGCCGCCTCGGTCTCGGCGTGGCGGCGGTCGGCGGCCTTGCTCAGGCGCGCCATCCGTTCGTTGAAGCGTTCGTCGCTGACCCTTAAACGCTCGTCGAAGCGTTCGTCGCTGGCCTTGAACAGGCGCCAGACCTCGTCGAGGGTGACCGGGTCCGGGGCGGGGGTGGTCATGGGGGCGGCTCCGGCTCCAGGTGCCTGATCAGGCGGTGCCGCGTGCCGCACCGCCGCTGTCGGGGCGATCGGCCGCAACCGACGGGGCAAGCTGATCGGGCGCGCCGGCCGATCGCCCCGACGACGACGACGACATCTTGATCGAAACTACCGAATCGCTCCACTAGTGATTTGGCCACGAGGATCCCGGTTGCTGGGGGGAGGGCGCTGATGAAAGTCTGAACGACATCGCGACCGTTTGACGTCGACTCCGGCTTGTGCACTTGAATGCGCATTGGTGTCGCCGTTCTCCGCATGGCTTTGTGGATCAATCTCGCCAGGGTACCAGCAAGGGCATGATCATCCAAGGGAGCCGGGACTGGGCACCTGATCCTCGCTGCTGCCACCGGGCTCCGCTCGCTTCAGCGACCATGACCGTCCGACACGCGCGACCCACCGTCCGACCCGCCGTCGGGTCTCCGCGATCCGAACGCGCATCAACAGCGCACACGGGGTCACCAACAGCGTCAACACCGACGCGAAGCACAGCCCGAACACGATCGCGGTCGCGAGCTGCACCCACCACTGGGTCGACGGCGCCCCGACCGTGATCTCGCGGGTCACGAAGTCGATGTTGGTCTGCAGCACCATCGGGATCAAGCCCAACACCGTCGTGACCGTGGTCAACAGAACGGGCCGTAAACGCTGGGCACCCGTGCGCAGCACCGCATCGCGGGCGTTTGCGATGGTTTGGGTGTGGGCCAGGCGGTCGTAGGTGTCGATCAGGACGATGTTGTTGTTGACCACGATGCCGGCCAGCGCGATCACCCCGATCCCCGACATCACGATGCCGAACGGCTGGCCGGTGATCAGGAGGCCGAGCAACACACCCACCGTGGACATCACCACCGCGGTCAGGATCAACGCCGTGCTGTAAAAGCTGTTGAACTGGGTGATCAGGATGATCGCCATCACGAACAACGCGACCGTAAACGCGCGGCCGAGGAACTCTTCGCTCTCGCGCTGGTCCTCGTCCTGGCCCTTGAATTCGGCGCGCACGCCCTGCGGCAACGGGTGGTCGGCGAGCCAGGCGCGCAACGCCTGGGCCTTGTCGTCGGCAAGAACACCCGGCGGGACGTCGCCCGCGACCGTCATCACCCGCACCGCATCGACCCGCTGGAGCTCGCCGACCGTCGGCTTCGGTGAGCGTTTGACGAAGGTCCCGATCGGGATCGCACCGGCCGAGGTGTTGATCCGGATCGCCTCCAGCCGGTCGAGCGTGCGGTCGTCGGTCGGAAAGCGCGCGACGACGTCGATCTCGCTGTCACTGTCGTCCGGGCGGTAGGTCGCGAGCACCAGGCCGTTGGTCACCAGCTTGACCATCTGGCCGACCACCGTCACGTCGGCGCCGAACTTCGCCGCCTGGGCCCGATCGACCTCGTACTCCCACTCGATCCCCGGCATCGGGCGGCTGTCCTCGATGTCGATGACTTCGCCGATCTCGTCCATGCCGCGCCGGACATGGGCCACCGCGGCCGGCAAGAGCGTCGGGTCGCGCGCCGACAGTTCGAGCTCGACCGGCTTGCCGACGGGCGGGCCTTCCTCTTGTTTGCGGGTCTCGACCTCGATGCCGGCCAACGGCGCGGCGGCGGCGCGCAGGTCGGCGAGGATGGCGTCGGCCGGGCGCCGGGTCTGCCAGTCGGCAAACGCCAGCGTGATCTGGCCGATCACGTCCTCGGGCACGTCCTCCTTGGCGTCCTGCATCGAGCCGGTGCGCGTATAAACGCTGTCGAGCCCGTCGAGATCAAGCACCAACGCCTCGACGTCGCGGACCAACGCGTCCTTTTCCTCGACCGACAGATTGCCGCGGGCGTGGACCAGCACCACCGCGGTGCGCGGCTCGACCTCGGGGAAGAACTCGACGCCGCGGCCGAAGGTGCCATAGGCGGCGTAAGCGCCGATCAACGTCGCGAGCGCGGCGGTCAACACGAGCGCCGGGTGGTTGAGCGCGCCGTCCAGCAGCCGGACGTAGGCGCCGGTCAGCCCGCCGAGGCTTTTGACGTCGGCGCTTTCGCTCGCCGCCAACGCCTTCATGGTCGCGGGGTCGGCGGCGCCGGGCGCGCCGACCACCGAGCCCAGGGTCGGAACGAAGATCAACGCCATCAACAGCGATGCGCTGAGGGTCGCGAGCAGGGTGATCGGCAGGAATTTCATGAACTCGCCGACCACGCCCGGCCAGAACAACAGCGGCACGAACGCCGCCAGCGTGGTCGCGGTCGAGGCGGTGATCGGCCAGGCCATCCGCTGCGCCGCGAGCGTGTAGGCGTCGCGCCGGTGCAGCCCCTCGGTCATCTTGCGGTCGGCGTACTCGGTCACCACGATCGCGCCGTCGACCAGCATGCCGACCGCCAGGATCAGGCTGAACAACACCACCACGTTGACGGTCAGGCCGAGCGCCGCCAACACCAGGATGCCGGTCAGGAACGAGCCGGGAATCGCAACGCCGACCAACAGGCCGGAGCGAACGCCCAACGCCCCGATGCAGACGATCATCACCAGCAACACCGCGCTGATCACGTTGTTCTGAAGATCGGTCAGCATGTCGCGGATATCGACCGACTGGTCCTGGAGATAGGCGACCGTGACCCCGGGCGGCCACGCCGCGCGTTCGGCCTCGACCACGGCGCGCACGCGGGCGATCGTGTCGATGATGTTCTCGCCGGTGCGTTTGACCACCTCGAGCGCGATCGCGCGCTCGCCGTCGAGCCGGGCGTAGGTCTCCGGGTCCTTGAAGTGGCGCCGGACCTCTGCGATGTCGCGCACCCGCACCACCGCGTCGCCGGCGCTGACCAGCGGCAGGTTCAAGATATCGGTGACGCCGTCGATCAGCCCGGGCACGTTGATCGCAAACCGTCCGACCCCGGTGTCGAGGTGCCCGGCCGCGACCAGCCGGTTCGACCGGCCGACCGAGGTGAACACCGCCTCGGGGTCAAGACCGTAGCTCTCGACCAGCACCGGGTCGATCACCACCTCGACCAGCTCCTCGCGGTCGCCGGCGATCCGCACCTCCAGAACCTCGTTCAACGCCTGCAAACGGTCTTTCAGATCGCGGGCGAGCCGCAGCAGGGTGCGTTCCGGGACCGCGCCGGACAGGCTGACCACAATCACCGGGAACAGGCTGAAGTTGACCTCGTGGACCGTCGGTTCATCGGTGCCGTCGGGCAGTTCGGGGCGGGCCAGATCGACCTTTTGCCGGACCTCGTCGAGCGCGGCGTCGGCGTCGAACCCGGCTTCGAACTCGAGCACCACATAAGCGCCGCCCTGGAACGCGGTCGCCTTCAGATCCTTCACCCCCTCGATCGCGCGGACCTCCTGTTCGATCGGGCGGATCAACAGGCGTTCGGCGTCGGTCGGCGAGATGCCGTCGAAGTTCACGCTGACGTAGAGCACCGGGATGTTGATGTCCGGGTTCGACTCCTTGGGGATCGCGAGGTAGGACGAGATGCCAGCGACCATCAACAGCACCAACGTCGCCAACACCATCCGCGCGCGGCCGATCGCGGCCGCGATCAGCGCGCTCATGGCCGATGCTCCGCCGCCGCATCCGCCAAGGCGCCGGGCGGCCGCGGTCGTCGGTCGGCCTGGGGCGATGGGTCGACCACCGGCTCGATCCGGGCGCCGGGTGCGACGAACTCGTGTCCGACCGTGATCACGGTTGCGGGATCGGCGAGACCGGTGACCCAAACGCCGTCGCGGCCGTCCGACAAGATGGCGACCGCGGCAAAGCCGACGCGGTTGCCGGGCTCGACCGTCTTGACCCCGAGCGTGCCGTCGTCGGCAAGGCTGAGCGCGCTGTGCGGCACCAGATGCGCCGGCGCGCGCGCGATCGGCAGGGTGATCCGGGCGGTCATTCCGGCGGCGACCGCGCCGTCCGAGTTGGCGGCGGTCAGCTCCAGGCGGTAGGTTCGGGTCTCGGGCGTCGCGACCGGTGCCAGATAGCTGACCGTCGCGGCCAGCGTCCGTCCGGTGATCAACGCCACCCGCGCGGGCTGGCCGAGCGTGACGCCATCCCGGTTGCGTTCGCCGACCGCGCCGAAGATCCGGATCGGGTCGAGCTCGACCACGGTCGCCACCGGGTCGCCGTCGGCCAGGTAATCGCCGACCTCGACCGGCCGGTCGGCGACCACGCCGGCGAACGGGGCGCGGATCAACGTCCGTTCAACCTCGCGCTCGGCCCGGACAACGGCGGCCAACGCGGCGTCGCGGGCGGCGCGCGCCTCGGCGAACCTGACCTCGGAGTTGAAGCCCTTTTGTGCCAGGTTTTGGGCGGCGGCGAACTCGATCTCGCGTTGCGCGAGATGGGTCCGGGCGTGGTCAAGCTCGGATTGGCGGGCGTCGAGCGCGAGCCGCACCAGCGCCGCGTCCGCCTCGATCGGGCGGCCGCGGGCGGCCAAGACCTCGACCACGCGGCCGGCGGTCTCGGCCTTGAGCACGACCTGTCGGTTTTCCAGCGTGTGGCCGAGCAGCGACAGTTCGCGCTCGACCGCCGCTGCCGAGACCTGGCGGACCCGGACCCGCATCGCCGGCATCGGTGCGGGAGTTGGTTCGGCCGTTGGATCCGTCGTTGGGGCCGGTTCGTCCGCCGGACCGAACAGGTGGTCGAGCGCGTCGTCGGGCAGTTGGCCCGAACCGATCCAGCCAACCGCGGCAAGCGCGATCACGGCAGCAATGATCCTGGGGGATCGCATTGACTGGCCTCATGGTGCCGGTGCACCGTGGCAGCGGCGCCGGTCGAGCGGACGCCGTGTCGGCGCTGGGGCGGGAGGATATACTATTTTTCGATCCGCGGCGCCGAATGCGGCCTGACGGCCGTGGCGGGGGCGCTGCCCCCGGACCCCCGCAAGGGGGTTGCCCCCCTTGACCCCCACGACTGGGCTCCAGGGGGCAACCGCTGGTCGGCGGGGGGCTCCTGACTTGGGGGGCGCCAGCCCCAAAATTGCGGATCGTCGGAGCGGGAGCGCTGGGGTTTGGGCGAGCGTCCCCCCGTTGAAGATGTGTTGGACCAGGTTGTCACGACGGTCGGCGACCGCGGCGCCTGCGTGCTCCAGGCCCCGCCGGGCGCCGGCAAGACCACCTGCGTGCCGCCAGCGCTCCGCCGGGCGCCGTGGTGCGGTGCGCGCGGACGGATCGTCGTGGTCGAACCGCGCCGCCTCGCAGCGCGGATGGCCGCGCACCGGATCGCCGACCTCGCCGGCGAACCGGTCGGCGAGACCGTCGGCTACCGGGTCCGTCACGACAGCCGAGTCGGCCCGAACACCCGGATCGAGGTGGTGACCGACGGCCTGTTCCTGCGCCGCCTGCAGGCCGACCCCGGCCTCGCCGACGTCGCGTGCGTCGTGTTCGACGAGGTCCACGAACGCCACCTCGGCGCCGATCTTGCGCTGGCGCTGTGTTTGGATGCGCGTCAGTTGCGCGATGATCTCCGTTTGGTCGTGATGTCCGCGACCCTCGACGGCGCGCCATTCGCCCGTCTGCTCGATGATGCGCCGGTGATCGAGAGCGTTGGGCGCAGTTTTCCGGTCGAAACCCGCTACCTCCCCGACACGGCCGCCGGACGCGGCCAGGGCGACCGTTTGGCCGGCCTGGTCCGCCAGGTGATCGCCGCGGTCCGCCGCGCGCTCGACGAGGAAATCGGTGACCTCCTGGTGTTTCTGCCTGGCGTCGGCGACATCCGCCGCGTTGAGGCCGTGTTGACCCCGTTGATCGAGGCGACGCCGACACCACCGGCGATCGTCCCGCTCTACGGCGACCTCGACGCCGCGGCGCAGGACAGGGCGGTCCGTCCGCGCCCGGACGGCCGGCGGCGGGTGGTGTTGGCGACCGCGGTCGCCGAGAGCAGCCTGACCATCGAGGGCGTGCGGGTGGTGATCGACTGCGGCTGGATGCGGGTGCCGCGCTTCGACCCGGCGACCGGGATGTCGTCGCTGGCGACCGTGCGGGTCAGCCGCGCCTCGGCCGATCAACGCCGCGGCCGCGCCGGCCGAACCGCACCGGGCGTTTGCTACCGTTTATGGCCCGAGCCCGAGACCAAGGCGTTGCCCGCGTTTGGCGAGCCCGAGATCGTTCAGGCCGACCTGATGCCGCTCGCACTCGAGCTCGCCGCGTGGGGGGTGCGCGATGCCGACGCGCTCGCCTGGCTGACCCCGCCGCCACCCGGCCCGCTGGCCGGGGCCCGCGAGCGCTTGGTCGAACTCGCAGCGATCGACGACGCCGGGCGCCTGACCGACCACGGCCGCGCGATCGCCGCGCTCGGCGCCCATCCGCGGCTCGCGCATATGATCCTGTGCGGCGCGCGTGCCGGTCGACCCGGATTGGCCTGTGCGTTGGCCGCGTTGGTCGGCGATCGTGACGTGTTGACCGGTGTCAACGATGCGGACCTCCGGTCGCGCGTCGCGTTGATCGGGCCAAACGCAGGCGGGCAGGGTGGAGATCGCGATCAACGCCCGGATACGGTGAACCAGCACCGGAACATCGATCGCAAACGCTTGCACGAGGCGCGTGCGACCGCACAAACCTATCAACGCATGCTCAACGACGGGGCACGGCGACCACGCGGCGCGATCACCACCGGGCTCGACGCGGTTGGGTGGTTGGTCGCGCACGCCTATCCCGAGCGGGTGGCGCGGCGCCGCGGCGTCGAGGGCGGCCTGGTGACCTATCAGTTGGTCAACGGGCGGCTGGCGACGCTCGATGGCGCAGAGCCGTTGGCGGCGCACGACTGGCTCGCGGTCGCGACCCTGGTCGGCAGCGCGCGGCGGTCCCGGATCACCCACGCCGCGGCGCTGACCCGCGACGAGGTCGAGACCCTGTTCGCCGACCGGATCGTCGAGCGCGCGGAGATCGCCTGGGACCCGCGGGCGCGCCAGGTCCAGGTGCGGACGACCCGGCGTTTGGGCGCGTTGATCCTGGACGACCGACCGATCCGGTCGCCCGACCCCGACGCCGTGGCCGATGCCCTGATCGCCGGGCTGCGCCAAGAAGGTGTGGCGGTGCTGCCGTGGGCGCCCGCAACCCGATCGCTGCGCGCCCGGGTTGCCTTCGTGCGCGCCCATCACGGGGCCGCGACCGGCTGGCCGGACCTGTCCGACAAGGCGCTCGGCGCGACTCTTGACGATTGGTTGAAACCGTTTGTCGGTGGGATCGCCCGGCTCAACCGGATCACGCCGGAGACGCTGCACGCCGCGGTGACCGCGTTGATCCCGCCGCCGTTGCTGCGCCGGTTGGACCGGCTGGCGCCGACCCACTGGATGTCGGCCGGCGGCGTGCGTCGGCGGCTCGACTACGAGGCGACGGGGGCCGCAACGGCGACCGACTCGGGCGACCCGGCGGCAGGCGCGCCGCCCGCGCCGGTGCTCCGGGTGCGCGTGCACGACCTGTTTGGCACCACCGAGACACCCCGGGTGGTCGACGGCACGGTGCCGGTCGTGCTCCACCTGTTGTCGCCTGCCGATCGGCCGGTTCAAGTCACGCGCGATCTGGCCGGGTTCTGGGCCGGGGCGTATTACGACGTCCGGCGCGACCTGCGCGGCCGCTATCCCAAGCACCCGTGGCCGGACGACCCGAAGACCGTGGAGCCGCCGCGGCGGCGCGGCCCCCGGGCGTGAGCGGGGTCAGTGCGCCGCGGCGCTGAATGCCTGCGGCGGGCGTCCTTCGAACGTGACGACGCAGGCGTCCTTTTCCAGGGTCGCCGGCTCGCAGGGGCGCGACCGTTGTCCGCCCGGCAGTTGAAGGTACTGCGCGGCGGCGAACTCCATCTGGGCTCGGGCCCGCTGAACCATGGCGCCGTCCGTGACCAGGCCGGTCGCGACGTCGTCGCCGACCTCGATCAACCGGTCGTCGCCAAGGTCCCAGACCCGGAACGGGATCCGTGCGGTGTCGAGCGCCCGTTCGATCGCCGTGCATTCGGCGCGCACCGGGACCGTCAGGGCAAATCCGGTCATCTTGCCGTCGTGCCAGCGCGGCGCGGTGCCGTGGGGCTGAGCAAGCGTCTCCCAGAACGCCGAGGCGACATGGTCGAGTGCCGCCAACGCCCGCTGGCGCCGGAAACTGGCGTCGGCCTCGCCGGTCCGCTCAACGGTGATGCGCGGCCAGACCGGCGGCGCCAGATCGACTCGCCACAACGGCCGCACACTCCCGGCCGCTGTCTCGGCGCTCGGCGGCGGGGCAACGATCTTCGACGTGATCTCGCTTTCGATCCCGACCGATGCCAGGGCACGGCGCAGGTGCAGGGCGTTCAACTGAACCGCCGACGCGGTGCGCAGGCGGAACTTGGGCGCACCATCGCCGTGCGGCGGGTACAAGGCCAGGGCCCAGGTGCGGCCCTGGCCGTTGACCTCGAACGCGCACCCCGTCGGTCCGGAGCGGCCGTAGAAATCGACGATGTCTTGGGTCAGAGGTTCGAGCAGCTTCAACTGCGGCGTGATCGACGACAAGGTCTCGTCGAACAGCGCCTGCAGTGCCTGAGTCATCGCCATCGCCACCTCCCCCGGTGCCCGCGATGCGTCTGCCGCGACCGCCCAGCGGCCATACGGCCGCGGGGGCAAGCCGCCCCGGCAAAAAGGACCACGCCATGCGCGTGATGCCCCCAGCGCAGTCGTCCCGGCCCGCCGTCGCCGTCGACCAGGACACGACGCGTGCCAGCCTACATGCTTCGCCAAAACCCTTAAACAACTATGGGCATATGGGTGCTGGTCGCCTGTGATCGTCGTCACACTTTTGCAGTTCCTCGACCGGTCGGCCAAGACCGTCCGGGCCCGGCACCGGCCCGCCGGAGCAACCGACCCCGCGGCTGGCCCGCCCGGTCACCAAGCCCGAGCGACCCTTGGAAGCGACCCTTGGACCCTTGGAAGTGACCCTTGGAATTGTGCAGAACCCAACCAATATCGTCGGACATAAGTCGGTCGTGACAAGATCGATTGGATAACGAACGACCGCCGGCGGTGAGACGTCGGCAGCGTGAGACGGAGGGGAAGAATGGACCCGAACAGCGGCAACCGTCACTTCGGTCCCGACGCGCTTGGCGGTCGGATGGACGAGCTCAGCGGGCAGACACTGGTCCGTTTTTTCGCGGTGATCGCGATCTCATTGTTCTTTGCGTCGATGACGCCGCCGGCCCTGGTTGCAGCGACCTTCAGTTCGTTGTTGTTCCTTGGGGCGTTGGCGTCGGCGACGATCGCGACCTTGATCGGTGAGGCACCGTTGGCACGCCATCTGACACGCTGGGACGAAGCCGCGGCCTTGCTCGGCGCGTCCATGATTGCGGGCTGGATGGTCGACCCGATCGCGGTCGATGCGACGATGCAGCAGCTCGAGGCCGCCGTCGCCGGGTCCTGACCGGGCGGCCTTGGGCGCGGCGCGCGTCGGCGCGACCGTCAGCCGAACATTTCCCGATCGGGCGACCGGCCCCGGCCGATCGCCCAACCGGTGCGTCTGGGCGTGGCCGGTTACGGCAGGGGTGCCGGCTCGTCGCTGAGCGTGCGCAGCCAGGCCACCAGGTCGGCGCGGGTTTGATCGGTCTTGACGCCGCCGAAGTTCATGTCGGTGTCCGGGACCAGCGCCTTGGGGCGATACAGGAACACGTTGAGCGCATCATAGTCCCAGACGCCCCGGCGCGCCGCCATTCCGTCCGAATAGCCGAAGCCCTCGACCGATGCGACCGGTCGGCCGACCACATTCCACAGGTTCGGACCAAGCTTGGTCGGACCGCCCTTGTCGAAGCTGTGACAGGCGGCGCAGGCACGTGACATCCGTTTGCCGGACTCAAGGTCCGCCGACGTCAACAACGCGGTGATCGGGTCCGGCCCGGCCGGGGCGGTGGTGGTTCCGCCGGTCGCGGCCGGTGCCGCTTCAACGTCGGCAATCGCGTAGGCAAGCTGCTCCGGTTCGTTGGGATGCACCAACTGATCGGAGATAAACCCGGTCAGCGACGCGATCAACGCGGCCAACAGAACCGCGCCGACCAGTCTTAGGGTTTGAGGCTCGGACATCGCCTGCTCCGTTTGGGTGGGGGGGGATCGACATCGGCGCGCGCCGGGCGTCGACGGCACGCCGGCCCCGCGGTCACGGACCGTGGTTGATCGATGGTGCGGTGTTCGGTGTTCGGGGTCCGGAGTTGTCCGCCGTCCCCGCAAAGACGCGTGGGCGGCCGACCGCCGCCTATCGATGACGGGATCATAGCACGGTCTGGACACCTGCGCGCCCACCGGATTCAACTGATCATAGGCTGGCAGGGCAAGGTGTTCTCCTATCCATGGAAAAGGGGGCATGAGATCGGGCGTCTTGCTCAACAAGTCGTAGAGGCGGGGAAGAGCCCGAATCAGGGCCGCCTTGAACACGTCCCTGGCCAGACCGTCAGGCGGTCAAAGGCCAACGCGCGATAAAGCCACGACGGCACTGGATTTTCGATGTTCAAAGGGTTGTCGGTGACTTGGTCGACCATTTGAAAGGCCACCGCTTCAAGAGAAAAACGTCTAAATCAACGAATCCGCACAAAAAAACTAATGCGCGCATTTTGAAGCAAAAATCATGCTCTCTTGATCGAGCGCAGCGCGCGCTGGCAAATTCTCGCGGTCGCGGGAGACGGAGAGGCGGCCTGCCACGTCCGGCAGAGATCACCGACCCAAGCCGGTTGGGATTTCGCGGCATCGTTTAGCCAATTCGCGACGGAGTCCTGAACGTATGTCGACTTGTCCGCTCGCAACGGATCTAAAATCGGCGTTCCCAACCACGGCGCATTCTTCAACTGGGGCAAGTGGCTTGACCACACCCCTCGTGGACGCGTGGCTTCGCAAGCGAAGCGTCGAATATACTCCGATGCCGCTTCGGTCCAGGGGGCGAGCTGCGCCAAGGCCTCGTCCAGGTCCTGGGCCAAACGCGGCCTGATCGCCAGCCAGGCCCATTCGCGCACGCCGAAGTGACTGTCGTCGGCCAATGGGCGCACGGCGTCGAGTATCTCAGGCAAGGACACACCCGCCCGCCCGCCAATCATATAGGCCGCCCACCCTCGCACGGTGTCGGATGGGTGAGAGGCAAGCGAAGCCGCCATGTCATCCCCCAGGCGGTTCCGAAGCAATTCGGCCATGGCCCGCATCCTGCGCGTGATCCCTAATTTGGACCACGATGATATATCTCGAAAATCCCGCTCCTCCAACCCATCCAGGGTGCGCGCCAAAATGGAAAAATCGACGGCAAGGCATTCGGAGAGCGTACGGCATTCCGCCAGCCCACCATGAATGGCGTCCATCTTGTCGTTATCCAAGCGAATGGCGGCGACAGTGAGAGACATGTTCTCCCCTCCTTTCCGCGACGGCTCCAAATGAGTAGACTCGGTCGCCACCACGGTCGGTCGCCACCACGTTCAGTCGGTTGACGCGGTTGTCGGTCGCGCCCGATACTTGGACGGGCGCGCGGACGACCCCCGATCCGGCGTTGCGCCGCCGTTTGATCTTTTAAGCCCCGATCCGTCGCGACGACGTACATGGTCCCCATGCCCGAGCCCCAGACGATCGCGTTTCAAGGTTCCTTCGGTGCCTATTCCGACCTTGCCTGCCGCACCGTCTTTCCCGATCTCGTCACCCTGCCGTGCCCGTCGTTCGAAGACACCTTCGCGGCGGTGCGCGATGGCCTCGCGTGTCTTGCGATGATCCCGATCGAAAACTCGGTGGCCGGCCGAGTCGCGGACATCCATCACCTGCTGCCGACCGGCGGCCTGCACATCGTCGGGGAGCATTTCCAGCGGGTGAACCATCACTTGTTGGGGTTGCCCGGTGCCAAGGTCGGCGATCTCTGCCGGGTGCGCAGCCATGTCCAGGCGCTCGACCAATGTCGTGGCACGCTCCGTCGGCTCGGCCTCGCGCCGGTCGCGCACGCCGACACCGCCGGCGCGGCGGCCGAGATCGCCGCGCGCGGCGACCCGAGCGAGGGCGCGATCGCCTCGGCGCTTGCCGCCGAGATCTATGGGTTGGCCAGCCTGGTTGCCGGGATCGAGGACGCCCGGCACAACACCACCCGGTTCCTGATCATGGCGCGCGACGCCCGGCCGCCGGACCCGAGCCGGACCCGGACGATCACCAGCTTCATCTTCCGGGTGCGCAGCGTCCCGGCGGCGCTGTTCAAGGCGTTGGGTGGCTTTGCCACCAACGGCGTCAACATGACCAAGCTGGAAAGCTATCTGATCGACGGCCGGTTCACCGCGGCGCAGTTCTACGCCGATATCGAGGGACATCCTGAAGACCGGCCGGTGCGCCTGGCGCTCGAAGAGCTCGATTTCTTCGCGCGCGAGGTCCGTATTCTGGGCGTCTATCCGGCCCACCCGTTCCGGTTCGACGAGGCGTCGGCGGGTGATGATTGACGTCCCGGCCGCTTGAGCGGGCCGCATTGACGATCCGGACGAGATTGACGATCCGGACGAGATCGCATGCCCGGTGATCGACTTTCGCCCGCACGACCGGCACGCGACCGCGGCAAGGATGGAGGGGCGGTCGGGCTCAGCCGAAGCGCTTTTCGATCGTCAAGCGGTTGCGGCCGTCGACCCGGCGATAGGTGACGGCGTCCGCGATCTCGCGCATCAGCCGGATGCCGTGGCCGCCGATCGAAGCGTCTTCAAGCCGGTCGGCCGGGCGCTGCGACGGCCGCTCCAGCGGGTTGAACGGCCGGCCGTCGTCCTCGACCGTCAGCGCGACCGCACCGGGGGCGACGTCGGCGTAGACCTTGATCAGGTGATGCCCGTCATCGTCATAGGCATAGCTGATGATGTTGGCGACCGCCTCGTAGGCGCAGAGTTTCAGGTCGAACACGACCGTCTCGGCCGCCGCCAGGTCGCGCCCCAACCCGTCGATCCACCGGGTCAACTGATCGAGTGCAGCGGTCTCGTTGGCCAGCGCAATCTCCCGGACCGGCGCCCAGTCGGCGTTCGCCCGCTCGGCAACGCGGTCGGTCCTGCGTCGCCCCGCCGGGCTCAAAGTCGCGGCTTCAGCCACCCGGCGCCTCCAGCAGTTTGAGGGCGTCGTCCAGCGACTCGGCCATCGGGATGATCCGGGCGGCGCCGATCACCTTCAGCACCTTGCCGACGTTGGGAGTCGCCCCGATGATCAGCATCCGGCCGCCGCGCGACTGCATGGCCTTGGCATTGGCAACCAGGACCCGCACACCCTGGGACGACAGGAAGGAGACCCCGGCGAGGTTGACGATCAGATCGCGGGTCGACCGAACGGTCGTCGCCAGCTCGCGCTCGATCCGGGCGGCGCCCGAGACGTCGAGCGAACCGTTCAGATTGACTTGAGCCACCCCGTCCCGGATTTCGACCGCGTCGATCTGCATGCTCGTCCCCATACGGCGTTCATCAACCAGTCTCATTAGCAAAGTCGACACCGCTACGCAAAGTCTACACCGAAACGTGTAGACGAAACCGACGACATCGGCCTGGGGCCGGCGGTCATCGGCCTTTCAAGACCGGTCGGGGGTGACCAGGCAAAAAAAAGCCCCGCGGCGCAGAGCGGGACAGGGCAGGGGGTTGGGCGCGCCGCGGGGTGAAGAGGGGTCACTTGCAAAAGGGAAACTGCAAACGGGAAACCGAAAGACTCCGTCAAGCGTCAGTTCTGAGAGACCCAACCGGACTCGGACGCAAAGCAGGCACGATGGCCATGCGATACCCGATCCCGCTTGCTGGACGGCGCACTGCCGGCAAGAGCCCGCCGCTCATCCGCCAACGGGTCCGGACCTGTGGCCACCCGACCGACCGCCGGGGTCTTGGGAAGTGACGCCATGACGTTGCTCCATCGATTTGACGACCTCCATGTACCCCAGCGGCGCGCGTGCGACAGCCTGTCAAGGTTGACAGGCCGGCCGCCGCGGCGGCACCGCGGTTTTTTGAGGCAGCGACCCCTCCCGCACCGCCGTCAGGCCGCGCTGGCGCCGCAGGGTGTCGCGTCAGTCTTTGATAATGCCGGCGAGTCGGGCCTTGACCGCCGCCTGGATGCGGGTTGCGACGCCGAACTTGTGCATCGCGTTGGTGATGTGAAAGTTGACAGTCCGTTCGCTGACCTCCATCAGCACCGCGATGTCGGCCGACGATTTGCCGCGGGCGCACCAGGTCAGCGCTTCGATCTCGCGCTGGGTCAGCGGTGTCGCCGGGGTCTCGGTCGCGACCCGGGCGACCCGGTTGAGCCGGGAGCGGATGACTTCGATCAGCATTTCGAAGTCGATCGGCTTGGTGACATAGTCGTCGGCGCCGAGCCTCCGGCCTTTCAGAATATGGTCGCGCTCGCCGAACGCCGACAGGAAGATGAAGGGCATGTTCTCGAACCGCGGGCTCAGCGACTTCAGCTTTTCCAACACCTCGAACCCGGTCATCTCGGGCATGTTGACGTCGCAGATCACGATGTCCGGGTTCAACCTCAAGATCTCCGCGAACCCGGCCGGCCCGCTCTGCGCCCCGTGGACCTCGAATCCTTGATCGGACAACTCTTCCATCAAGAGGTCGAGAATCGGCTGTTCGTCATCGATGCAAAGCACACGCGGCGCCACGGCGACCTCTCGGGCAACACGGACGGGGACGGACGAGGATGGGCTGCCCGGCACGAGGTTAAGGCTCAGCTGTAACCCGGGGCAAGCCGGCGGTGCGCGCGTCGGCACCGCGCCCGACCACGATCCTATGATCACGAACCTATGATATAGAACGCGTGACCCGTGATCGCGACCGACCGACTCCGGCCACGCCTTTTTCGACAACGGACATCGGCCCCGCGCCCGCGCCCATCGATTCCTCGAGGACCGGACATGGCAACCGACAAGCCCGGCTGGCGATCTTTTTTCGCGATCGTCGCCATCCAGGCGATGATCTTCCTGTTCGACGTCACCACCATGTGGGACGACGTTTCGATAGGTTTTTTGTACATTGTCCCGACGTTGATGGCGTTTTTTATTAGCGGAAACCGCTTACGGGTGCTGGTCGTTGCGGTCTCGATCACCCTGATCCTGGTCGGCAGCGTGATCCCGCTGCCGACCACCTGGTTCGAGGGGCTCGACATCGACCTGCCGCGCGAGGTCCGGGGGTTGATGCCGCCCGAGCTGATCATCTTGAGCGAGATGGCGCTGCCGCTGCGCCTGCCAAGCGCCGCCGACCTGCCGCTGCCGGTCGGCGACGACTCGTTCGTGTTCGTCACCAACCGCCTGCTCGCCAGCGTCACCGTCCTGATCACCGGGATCATGGTCTATTACCGGGTCAAGCTGGAAAAGACCCTGTCGGACGCGCTGGCCAAGGAACGCCGGGCCTCGGCGTTGCAGCGCGCCTTCGTCTCGATGGTGTCGCACGAGTTCCGCACGCCGCTGACCATCATCGACGGCGAGGCCTATCGCATCCTCAAGATCAAGGACTCGATCACCCCGGAGAATCTGGAGCGGCGCTCGCGCTCGATCCGCGACGCGGTCCAGCGCCTGGTCAATCTGATCGAGAAAATCCTTTATACCTCGCGGGCGTTCGACAATAAGATCGAAATGAAGGTGGTGCGGGTTAACCTGTGGACCTTGCTACGTTCGATTTGCGTCCAGCATTCCCAGATGTCATCCGGCCGACATATCACGCTTGATCTGTACGATATCCCGGTCTCGATCAAGGGTGACATCGATCTCTTGACCTATGTTTTCGACAATTTGATCGGGAATGCCGTCAAATACTCACCGGAAGGCGCAGAGATCGAGGTCAGCGGCGGCTCCGAGGGCGGACGTGCGGTGATTTCGGTGCGCGATCAGGGGATCGGCATCCCGCCCGACGACCTGCAGAACCTGTTCGAACCCTATTACCGCGGCCGCAACGTTTCGGGCATCTCGGGCAGCGGGGTCGGCCTTTATCTGGTCGACTCGTTCGTGCGACTCCATGGCGGCAAGATCGTCGTTGACAGCACGGTCGGCAAAGGGTCCGTGTTTACGGTGTCTCTGCCGATCTCGGCGGGCGGCTGACCAACACGATGCGAACCAAGACAACACGAAAGACATGGAACCTGGGGTGGCAACGTCGATGGCGCGGATTCTGTGTGTCGAGGATGAGGAGGCGATCCGCAGCCTGATCGTCGAGGAGTTGCGGGACGCCGGCCACGAGGTGCTGGAGGCGCCCGACGGCATCGTCGGGCTGGCGATGATCGAGCAGCATCGGCCCGATCTGGTGCTGTGCGACGTCAGCATGCCGCGGATGGACGGCTATCAGGTGCTCAAACGCACCCGCGCGCTCGGCCCCGGGTTTCGGGTGATGCCGTTCCTGTTCCTGTCGGCGATGGCCGAACCGTCCCAGATCGTCGAGGGCAAGTCGCTCGGCGCCGACGACTACATCACCAAGCCGATCCAGTTCGAGGAACTGTTCGCCAAGGTCGCCTATCGGCTCGACCGCGCCGGGGTGTCGTAGGCGCGGCGTCGCGGCGGGACCGCAAGCTGGTTCAAAAAAATCGGAGCCGAACCCGACCTTTACCGATCCTCCTGTTTGGCCTGTTGCCAAAGCGCTTCCATCTCGGCCAGGGACGCCTGATCCGGGGTTCTGCCGGTCTCGGCGAGCGCGGTCTCGATGGAGCGAAATCGGCGCTCGAACTTGGCGTTGGCATGGCGCAACGCCGACTCCGGATCGACCGAGAGCACCCGGCCCAGGTTGACCAAGGCGAACAGGACGTCGCCGAACTCGTCGGCGATCCGGTCGGGAGCCGGCGGGCCCGGCGCGAGCTCGGCGCCGAGCTCGTCGATCTCCTCGGCAACCTTGGCGAACGCGCGCGCCTGGTCGGTCCACTCGAACCCGACCCGGGCGGCGCGCCGCTGGAGCTTGAGCGCGCGGGTCAGCGCCG